>NZ_FOEG01000003.1:0-300000 GCF_900110585.1 Aquisalimonas asiatica
TCGACTTCGAGCCCTACGTCCGACGCCTGCCCACCTACGGCGGCGGCAGCTACTACCAGATCGTGCTCCTGCACCGCACCGAGGACATCGTGATCACCACCCCCGACTCACCCAGAGAACACTGGGAGGTAATGCTCGCGTGGGAAGAGCTCTACCGCTTCATGGACACCAGCCAGCCACTGCCCGACACACCCGAGTACGAGTGCACCCGCCACCTCGACCCCGTCACCGCAGACCACGACCGCCGCCACGGCCGGCCCGAACGCTACTGGCGGGAGCTGGACCCAGAGCGCGGCCGCGAATTCGAGGAGCGCGCCATCGCCGCCGCCAAGGCCTTCCCCGTGGGTCGCTCCCGGCAAGAGGCCCTCGCCCGCGGCTGGACACCGTCCGGCGTCGGCGAAGGTGACTGGCAATGAACGCCCGTAAGCTCCGTAGGGGCGACCTTCAGGTCGCCCGTGTCGGCAAAGCTGGTAGACCTGAAGGTCTACCCTACTCCCGCGCACAGGCCCCGCGTATCAATCTCCCTTATTCACTGATAAGATTTTCCGCTCGCTTCATCCGGCGTTTCCCTCGCAAACGCCATCCCACTCAGTCAATCTTTTCATTGGCCTCCCATTCGGTGCGGGATGCGGGCGCCATTCTCTCCACAACCATTAAAAACGGAGCGGCAATCATGAGTCAGAGCACAGCGGCCGAGGCCCGCACGGGAGTCAATGCGGGCTTCGGCGATCCATGGGTTCTGGGCCTGAGTGGCGGCTTTATCATCGCCTTTCTGGTCTTCGCGCTGATCGACCTTGGGCAGGTCCAGAGCCTGGTGGACAGTGGCCACGCCCTGGCGGCCCAGTACCTGGGGTCGTTCTGGCAGCTGCTGTTGCTTGCGACGTTCTTCACGGCCATCGGCGTGGCCATCTCACCCGCGGGCAGTGCCGTGATGGGCGATCTCGACAAACCCGAGATGAGCACCTTCAAGTGGGTATCCATCATCATGTGCACCCTGCTCGCCGGAGGTGGCGTGTTCTTCGCCGCCGGCGAGCCGCTGTACCACTTCCTCGAAACGCCTCCGGTATTTGACGCGGAAGCGGGCAGTCAGGCCGCGGTGGCGCCGGCGCTGGCGCAGTCATTCATGCACTGGGGCTTTCTTGCCTGGGCAATCCTGGGGGCTCTTACCAGCATCGTGCTGGTACAGGCCCACTACCGCTACGGTAAACCGCTGCAGCCACGCACCCTTCTCTACCCTCTCTTCGGGGAGCGCGTCATGCGCAACCCCGTGGGTGGCATCATCGACGCCGTGTGTGTCGTCTCCGTGGTGGCCGGTACGGTGGGCCCCATCGGGTTTCTCGCAACCCAGGTCAGTTTCGGCGCCAACACCCTGTTCGGCCTGCCCGAGGGGTTCGTGACGCAGTTCGGTATCCTCCTCGTTCTGGCGGCCATCTACGTGACCTCGGCGGTCACCGGCATCCACAAGGGCATCCAGATGCTCAGCCGGTTCAACGTCTTTCTTGCCCTGGGCATCGGCGCCTTCATTCTGCTGTTCGGCCCAACCCTGTTCCTGGTCAACAGCTACCTGCAGGGTTTCGGCACCTACATCAACGACTTCCTGCCCATGGCCACGGTCACCAGCGAGACAGCACCGGACTGGTGGATGCAGTGGTGGACGGTGTTCTTCTTCGCCTGGTTCCTGGGCTACGGACCGCTGATGGCGATGTTCATCGCACGCATCTCCCGGGGCCGAACGATCCGCCAGATGATCATCGCACTCGCTGTTGCGGCGCCCATTGCCTCCACTGTCTGGTTCACACTGCTGGGCGGCTCGGGCATCTACTACCAGCTCACCGGTGCCATCGACCTGGCAGAGCCTCTGGCGAACTTCCAGTTCGACGTGGCCACCCTGACCATCGCTCAGGCGCTCCCCCTTGGTGGCCTGATGGCGGTGCTGATTCTCATCCTGACCACGATCTTCGTGGCCACCACCGGCGACTCCATGAGCTACACCATCTCCATGGTCGCCACCGGGGATCAGGAACCGCACCCGGCCGTGCGGGCGTTCTGGGGCATCGCCATGGCGCTCACCGCAGGCGTACTGCTGTTCATGGGCGAAGGCAGTATTTCGGCGCTGCAGCAGTTCATCGTGGTCACGGCGGTGCCGGTTTCCCTGGTGCTTCTGCCATCACTCTATACCGGCCCCAAGATGGCCTACGCCATGGCGCGGGAGCAGGGGCTCGTACGCTGACGTGTGACCCGGCCGCGACGGCCCCGTGGGGGCGCCGCGGCCGGCAGGTTGCTGGAGTCACTCACCGGCGCCGCGTCGGGACTGGTCGCTGGCTTCCACCAGGATCCGCATGGCCAGGCCCCTGAGCCGTTCCCACAGGGCTTCGTCCACGGTGATGCTGCTGGCCAGCCGCTGACGGGAGGATTCCACCAGGTCGTCCGGCAGTGCCGAATAGTGGACCCGGTCGGCATCCACGTCCGGATGCAGCTGGGGCAGTAGATCGAAATCCCGGCTGAAAACCAGGGTCATGCCCTGATCCACGGGCGGTTCAGCCAGCGTGTCGTCCCTGTACACCCGCACCGTAGGAAGCGGGTCGCCGGCGCGCTGCGCCACCACGTAATCACGCGGATGGTGACCGTGCTCGTTGCGCCATACAGCCAGGGCACTGACACCATGCCGGCAACTGCGGGCAAGATCCGCCAGAATGAAAAGCCGGTTGTGGCACCCTTCCAGGCGCACGGTCGCCAGGGGATGGCGCTGCGCCATGGCGATGCCGGCGTCCACTGCAACGGCGCCATGACACAGCACACTGGCGCCTCCGGCGTCCATGACGTACAGACCACCACCCCGGTACAGCGTCTGCAGCGGCCGCTCCCGGTCACCGGGCAGAAAGTCGATCGCCTTTCGCAGTTCCTGCAGCCCGTCCAGCCCGTGGCGCTCCAGCCACAGCACCATGTGCGCAGCGTCCTCACGGTCACCGGCATCGAACCCCAGCCCTTCGAACGCCTTGCGCGCCATGCTCAGCAACTCGTTGTGGGAGATCCTCATCATGCCGGATCCGGAGCAACGGGCAGGAACCAGTCCGGATCCGCGCTGGCATGCAGTTCGTCCAGCAACGGCGCTCCCTGAAACAGGGTAATGCGCACCCAGCGATCAGAACGGGGATCGAACTTGCTCGCACCGAAGAAGGCGAGCTTGCAACGCAGCAAATGGATGGGCCGGCATCCGCGGTCCAGCAGGTTGCCGCGGATCTCGCCGTAACTGAGCGGGGCGAGGGTCTGGACACGCCGGACGATCCCCCGCAGGTCACGTCGCTGCAGCACCAGCTCCAGCACGGTGGCCTGCGGATCCTCCGCCAGCAGCACCCGACACGCGTCGTAGCACCGCCGTACATCGCGGGCAATACCCAGCGGCATCTCACGGTCGGCACCGGGGTCCACCCCCCGGACACCCAGCCGCGGCTCTTCCTTTTCCTCGGAGCGATACCAGAAGTAGTGGTTCGCGTCAGGGTGCCCGAAGTCCACCGCCAGCGCCCAGTCGTAGGCGTTTTCCATGTGAGCGACGAGCGTGTGCAGCGGCATGGCAGGCTCCAGATCGCTGCGTTCGTCGCTGCCCATGGTGTCTTCCAGCGCATCCACCAGCTCCGGGTGGAGTTCCAGGAGCAGGCTGTTAACCAGTTCCTGCGTCTGCACACCGTACTGCGCCTCCGCCCGGCGGATCACGCGCTCGCAGAGGTCGCCGGGCACGGGGGTCTGCCGGCCCAGCCACGCCTGCAGATCCGACAGGTCGTCCGCAGTGCGCGCGTTCGCCTCGAGCTGGCATGGGTCGTCCGTCCACCACTCGGAGACGTGACGACGGGCGCGACTAACAAGCGCGAGCAGCCGCTCCAGCCCCGCCACGTTGGCCACACCGAATCGGCGTACCCGCGCCAGGGCCGTCTCACGCATGAGCACCCACTGGTTGATGAGCTGCGGATGGTGGACCAGAAACGGCGCCATGCCGAGGCCGGTGGAGTTCCCCATACCAACGTAGCGAGCCAGGTCCCGGTGCATGGACACGGCTGTGTCGGGGGCGCGGGCCCGCGCCATATGCTCCACCTGTTCCAGGCTGAAGTGGCGCAGCAGCCAGACCGCCAGCATCTGCGGGCTGAAGGGGCGGTCAAACAGCCGCCAGCGGCGCACGTAGTCGTAGTCTGCAATGCCGAACTTGCCGTTACCGTAGACGGCCGTGGTCCGGTACAGATACCCCACCTTCTGGAACCAAAGGGGGTCGGGCTGCCGGCCACGGGCCAGCGCGTCCGTGACCAGCTCGAAGTTGCGCTGGCTGCGGTTTCCGCGGGTGAGAACCAGCACCCGGCTACTGCAGCGCCCCGCCTCCTGCCGCGGGACGTTCTCGGCGAGTTCGTCGAGGGTGGCGGCGTCCAGATCACCGGTACACAGGGCGCAGGCCACATCCCACTGGTCGGCGATCACCCGGTCGCTGCGCTCGCTCTCGTCCAGGCTCTGACTGAAAATGACGAAACTGAAACGGTCCTCGGGTGTGCGCACGGTGTAGATGGCGCGGCCGCAGCCCCCGGCATCGAGCCGGAACTCCTGACACTCGATACCCCAGCGCTCCCGCGCCATCTGCCGGATGAGGCTGCGGGCAAAGCTCAGTCGGGTCTGGTGCATGCTGCCCAGGCGAACCGGATCCATGACGTGGCCGGCGGGCCGCAAGGGCAGACCGGGCTCCGACGAGATCACCGGTGGTATGGCTGTGGTGTGCATGGCAGACACCTCACTGCGATTGCGGCGCGATCCCCTGCTCAAGGACACGCAGCCAGTTCTCGCCCATGATTCCGGCGATCTCCGTCTCGCTGAACCCACGGGCGAGGAGACCGGCGGTGATGTTGGGGAAATCACTGCCGTCGCGGAACCATGCGGGCTGCGCGGGCCAGCGCGGCGACTCCGGTTCGTCCCCGTCGAGCACCCGCCGCCAGCGGCCATTGCGCATCCAGCCCAACACCTGATCCGGCTGCCGATGGCACAGGTCCGTGCCAATACCCAAGTGTTCCACACCCATGAGATCGGCGGTACGGGCAATCATGTCGCAATACGCGTCCAGGGTGCACTCCGACCCGCCACCGAGATGGAGCGGGTAAGCGCTGAACCCCAGCAGCCCGCCACTGCCGGCCAGGGCGCGTAGAACGCGCTCCGACTTGTTACGCGCCACATCCCGGAAAAACAGCGGGTTGGCGTGAGAGACCACCACTGGCCGGGCGGAAAGCTCGATCGCTTCCAGGGTGGTGCGTTCGGCGCTGTGGGACATGTCGATGATCATGCCGACACGGTTCATCTCCCGTATGACCTCGCGACCGAAGCGGGTGATGCCGGTGTCTTCCTCCTCGTAGCAACCCGTCCCGAGCAGACTCTGATTATTGTAGGTAAGCTGCATCAGGAAGACGCCCAACTGGCGGAATACCGCCACCAGGTCGATCTCGTCCTCGATGGGGGAGCAGTTCTGGAAGCCATAGAACACGCCCACACGCCCCTCCTCCCGCGCCTGCCGGATATCGGCGGCCCCGGCCACGGGCCGGATCAGGTCACCGTGGGCGGCGTAGCGACGGCCCCACTCCCCGATGCGACTCAGGGTCTCGCGGGCGTTCTCCCAGTAAGCGACCGTCACGTGGACGGCGTGCACCCCGCCCTCGTGCAGCTGCTGGAACACGGACCGGTCCCAATTGGAGTACTGCAGCCCGTCCACGACCGTAAGCCGTTCGTGCAGCTCGCGGGCGGCGGCGATATCAATGGATGCTTTCGCACTCATGGCCGTCAGCTCCGGATGTAGCTGGTCTTCACCGTGGTGTAGAACTCCCGGGCGTACTGTCCCTGTTCCCGCGGACCAAAGCTCGACGTGCGTCGTCCGCCGAAGGGCACGTGGTAGTCCGTGCCAGCGGTGGGCAGGTTCACCATCACGCAGCCGGCCACCGCCTCGCGCCGGAACCGCCCGGCGTGGTGCAGACTGTTGGTCACAATGCCGGCGGTGAGCCCGAAGACGGTGTCGTTGACCACGCGCATGGCGTGGTCGAAGTCCTCCACCCGGATCACCGCCGCCAGGGGGCCGAAGGCCTCTTCCTGATTGATGCGCATCCGGTTGTCGGTCCCCGTGAGCAAACATGGGGAGAGGTAATAGCCTGGCTTGCCGGCATCAACCCGTTCGCCACCGACCACACGCCGCGCCCCTTCGCTCTCCGCCAGGCGGATGTAGCCTTCCACGCTGTCCAGCTGGGTGGCGTCGGCCAGCGGGCCGACCTCTGTTGCCTGATCGAGGGCATCCCCCACGCGCATGGCCGCCAGCCGCTCGGCCAGTCGCTCCACGAAGGCATCGTGCACCGCCGCATGGACCACTAGCCGCGACGACGCGGTGCACTTCTGGCCGGTACCGGAGTAGCCTCCCGCCACCGCCGCCTGCACGGCGAGATCCAGATCGGCGTCGTCCATGACCACCAGGGCATTCTTGCTGCCCATCTCCAACTGGCAACGCACCAGGTTGGCCGCGGTGGCACTGGCCACGCGCCGCCCCACATCCTGGGAGCCGGTAAAGCTCAGGGCGTCGATGTCGGAGCTGTTGATCATCGCTTCGCCAACCACCTGCCCACTACCCATGACCAGGTTGATGGCCCCTGCCGGGAGATCCTGGCGCTGGAGCACCTCCACCATGGCCCAGGCACTGGCAGGCACCAGATTGGCCGGCTTGAACACCACCGCATTGCCGAAAGCCAACGCCGGAGCAATCTTCCACGCCGCGGTGGCCATGGGGAAGTTCCACGGGCTGATGACACCAACAACGCCAACTGGCTCGCGGCGGATGTCGATCTCGATACCCGGCCGCACGGAGTCGACGGTTTCGCCGAACTGCCGGTGCACCTCGGCAGCGTAGTACTGAAAGAACTGACCGGCGCGGTAGACTTCGCCAACCCCTTCCGCCAGGGGTTTGCCCTCTTCCCGGGAGAGCTCACGCCCCAGCTCACTGCTGCGCGCCATGAGTTCCGCGCCGGCATTCATCAGGGCCTGGTGGCGCCGTTCCAGCCCCGCACCGCTCCACTCGGGCTGGGCGCGGCGCGCGGCGGCAAAGGCTTCGCTCACCTGGGCTGCCGTCGCCTGGGCATAGTGGCCGATGGTGTCCTCGGTATCTGACGGATTGATATTGGCAACGGTGCGGTCGCCCTCCTGCCACTCTCCACCGATCAGGTTGCGATAAATCGCTGCCATACATGCCTCCCTCGGCCATTGAATGGGGCGAACCCCCATGTGCTGGGTCTTTTCGAAAGCGTAGTCCCCACGGCTTCATCAGGGAAATCTATGTTTGCTATCTTTCGATAAGGCTTTCTTATTGGAGTGCCGCCAATGATCGACCTGAAGGTCTCGCAGATCCGCTACTTCCTGCTGGTGGCGGAGCACGGCGGCTTTCACGCTGCTGCTGAACACGCCCACCGGACCCAGCCGGCCATCTCCCAGGCGGTGCGGGAGCTGGAGCGCAAACTCGGGGAACCGCTGCTGGAGAAGGGTGGCAAGGTGCAGCTCACCCCCTACGGGGAGCAGGCCATGCCCATGCTCCAGGGGCTGGTGGATCACCATGACCGGGTGGGTGAAGAGCTCCAGCGTCTGGCACACCACGAGGTGGGACTGTTGCACATCGCGACCGTGCCGTCCGTTGCCAGCCGTCTCCTCCCCGGGTTGCTGGAAGCGTTCATTCGCGACCACCCCGGACTGGACGTGACGGTGCAGGACGGCTCGGCAGATAGCGTGATGGCCCTGGTCAAGGCACGGCAGGTGGACTTCGGAATCACCAGTGCCCTGGGGCCACTGGAGGAATTCCGCGTGGAACCGGTCTACCACGACCGAATCGGGGTGGTCTTCCGTGACGACCACCCGCTGGCCACGGCCACGGGCGCACTCGCGTGGGAGGCCCTGCGGCCCTACAAACTCATCCGCAACGGTACCTCACGTCTGCTGGAACACACCGAAGCTGCGCCGCTGCTCGCTGGCAGCCAGCTCTATGTCTCCAACATGATCTCCCTGCTGGCGTTACTGGAAGCGGGAATGGGGATCACCACTCTCCCCCGACTTGCGTTGCCGCCGGACCACCCACGGCTGCGTTTCCGGCCATTGGGCCGCCCCCAGGTGGAGCGGGAGATCAGTATCGTCCGCCCGGCCCGCCGCAGCCTGTCTCCGGCGGCGGCGCTACTGGAACGCGCCGTGCTGGAGGCGAGCGCCGGATGGCAGTCTGCCGACACCCCCTGACGCGCAGCACTCAGGCACCGTCCTCCGCGGCAACCGGATCCACCCGCACGGCGCAGTACTTGAACGCCGGGATCTTGCCGAACGGGTCCACCGCCGGATGGGTCAGCACGTTGGCGCAGGCTTCGCGGAAGTGCATGGGAATGAACACGCTGCCACGGGCCACGCGATCCCGCAGCCGCGCGCGGATACGGATCTGGCCGCGGCGCGAGGTGACCTCAACCCAGCCGCCGTCCGCGACGCCGTATGCGGCGGCGTCGTCCGGGTGGATCTCCACGAAGCCTTCCGGGCTGATGTCGTGGAGCGCGGCGGAGCGCCGGGTCATGGTGCCGGTGTGCCAGTGTTCAAGCACCCGACCGGTGTTGAGCACCAGCGGATACGCCGCGTCGGTGGCCTCCACCGGCGGTGACTGGCGCGCCGGCACAAGCAGCGCCCGCCCCCGGGGGAAGGTCTCCTTGAACACGATGGGTTCGCCTTCCGAGTGCTCCGGGTCCGGACAGGGGTACCAGCGGCCGCGATCACCCAGAACCGCATGACTGAGCCCGGCATAACTGCCGGTGGCGGAAGCAAACTCGTCGAATACCGCGGAGACATCGGGATAGCGCATGGGATACCCGATGCGCTCGCCAATGTCGCAGATGATCTGCCAGTCCTGCCGCGCCTCACCCGGCGGCTGCAGGGCCTGACGCCCCACCTGCACGCGCCGGTCCGTGTTGGTGACAGTGCCGGTCTTCTCGGCGAAGGCGCTGCCGGGGAGAATCACGTCGGCGAACTCGGCCGTTTCCGTCAGGAAGATATCCTGGACCACAAGAAACTCGAGCTTCCCCAGCGCCTTGCGCACCTTCGCCACATCCGGGTCGGAGACGAACGGATTCTCACCGAGGATGTACATGCCGCGGATGGCCCCGTCCAGCGCCCCGTCCGTGATCTCGGTAACGGTGCGCCCCGGCTCGGGCGAGAGCGTACGCCCCCACAACGCCTCGAAGCGCGCCTGGGCGTCAGGGTCGCTCACCTTCTGGTAGTCGGGGTACATCATCGGGATGAGACCGGCATCCGACGCACCCTGGACGTTATTCTGCCCCCGCAACGGGTGCAGACCCGTGCCGGGCCGGCCGGTATTGCCGGTGATCATGGCCAGGGCAATCAGGCAGCGGGCGTTGTCGGTGCCGTGGGTATGCTGGGAAATGCCCATGCCCCAGAACAGCATGGCGGCATTCGCGCGACCGAACCGGCGCGCCGCTTCGGTAATACGCTCGGCGTCCACCCCCACCAGTCCGGCAACGGCCTCGGGGCTGTACTCCTGCACGTTCTCGCGAATGGCCTCGACGTTCTCCGTGCGCGCGGCGATGAACGCGTCGTCGGTGAGCCCTTCGTTGATGATCACGTGCATCATGGCGTTGTAGAACGCCACGTCGGTGCCGGGCCGGATCTCCAGGTACATGGCGGCGTAGTCGGCGATACGCGGCCGGCGGGTGTTCACCACCAGCAGCTCGGTGCCGTTGGCGGCGGCATCTTTCATGAACGTGGCTGCCACGGGGTGGTTCTCGGTGGGGTTGCAGCCGGTGATCAGCGCCACGTCGGCACGCTCGATGTCGCGCACGATATTGGTGACACCACCGGAGCCGATCCCCTCCAGCAATGCCGCCACGGAGGACGCGTGGCACAGGCGCGTGCAGTGATCCACGTTGTTGGTGCCGAATCCGGCACGCACCAGCTTCTGGAACAGGTACGCCTCCTCGTTGGAGCCCTTTGCCGAACCGAATCCGGCCAGTGCATCACCGCCATGGGTGTCACGAATGCCGCCAAGCCCCTGCCCCACGCGCTCCAGGGCCTCCTCCCAGGAGGCCTCGCGGAAGTGCGGCAGCACCGTCTCCGGATCCACCGGCCCGCCCGGGCGCCGCGGCCCGTTGTCGTCCCATGAGAGCGCGCCCTTGGGATAGGCGTTCTCACGGCGGACCAGAGGCTTGGTGAGGCGATGGGCATGGGTGGCGTAATCGAACCCGTAGCGGCCTTTGACACACAGGCGCCCCTCGTTCGCCGCGCCGTCCCGGCCGCGCGCCTCGAGAATACGGTTGCCCTGGGTGTCCACCACCCAGGAGAGCGCGCAGCCCACGCCGCAGTAGGGGCACACGGAATCCACAACCCGCGCCTTGACGTCAACGGCAGTCATTCTCCGTCCTCCGCGAGAACATGCAGCCCGTGCAGGCTGCGGTTGGTCAGTGCACCAGTGGGACACACGGCCTGGCACTCGCCGCAGGCCACACAGGTGCTCTCGCCCATGGGCACGTCCAGGTCGAACGCGATGTGCGTGGCCGCACCCTTGCCGCTGCGGGTCATCACGTCGTTGTGCTGGAGCTCGTCGCAGCCGCGGATGCAGCGGTCGCACAGGATGCAGGCGGCATGGTCCACGACGATCACCGGCGAGGAGTCGTCCACGGGAGCAGGCGCAGCCGGGGCGGACGCCTGGAAACGGCTGTGCTCGACGTCGTACTCCCGCGCAAGAGCCAGCAGCTCGTCATCACCCGTTGTCGCTTCCCGGTTCCCCGGCGCCGGGTAATCGGCCATGAGCAGCTCCAGCAGCATGCGCCGGTTGCGACGGACTTTCTCTGAATCGGTCTGCACGACCATGCCGTCCTCGCAGGGGCGCACGCAGGAGGCCTGCAGGTTGCGTGCCCCGGTATCCACTACGCACATGCGGCAGACGCCCACCGGGCGCATGCGTGTACTGTGGCAGAGCACGGGAATGTCGATGCCGAGCATGCGCGCGGCATCCCAGATCGTGGTGCCGGCGGGCACCTCCAGGGCCTGGCCGTCGATGCTCAGGGAGACGGTGTCAGTCATGCGGCCTCCGCAGTCGCGCGGCTTCATCGGGAAAATGGCGCAGCAACCCCATGATCGGCGTCAGAGCCACCTGGCCCAGGCCGCAAATGGAGGTCTGCACCAGGGTCTCGTCCAGCGCTTCCAGCAGGTCGGTCAGCCCCTCCTCCGGGGCACCGGCGTGGGCGGCCTCGAGCTTGCGCACCGCTTGGGCGGAGCCGGTGCGGCAGGGCACGCACTTGCCGCAGGATTCGTTGCGGAAGAAACGCACCTGCTGAATGGCGAGATCCAGCAGGTCGCGCCCACTTCCCACCACGAACAGGGCACCGGAACCAAGCCCCGCCCCGGCCTCGGCCAGCGCGTCGAAATCCACAGCCGTGTCGGCCAGCGTTGCCGGCAGAAACGGCGTCGAGGCACCACCGGGACAGAACGCATACAGCGACCGGCCATCCGCCATGCCGCCGGCGCGTTCGATCACCTCGCGAATCGGCGTCCCGGCCGCAACGCAATAGACACCCGGCGCCGCCACATCCCCGGAGACCGACAGGAACTTGAGCCCCCCATACCCCTCGCGCCCGTGCGCCTTCCAGCCCTCGGCCCCGCCCTGCAGGATGCGCGGGATCATGGCGAAGGTCTCCACGTTGTTCATCAGCGTGGGGCCGCCGTTGAAGCCAACCTGCGTCGGGAACGGCGGCTTGTTGCGCGGCTCACCGCGCCGGTCTTCCAGGCCCTCCAGCAGCGCCGTCTCCTCGCCCATGATGTAGCCACCGGGCGAGATGAACAGATCCAGCTCGAAATCAAACCCGCTGCCACGGATGTTACGGCCGATATGGCCATCCGCCCGCGCACGCTGAAGTGCCTTCTCCAGCACCGCGCGCGCGTGTTCGTATTCATGCCGCAGGTAGATGATGCCGTGGCTGGCACCGATCACCCAGCCGCCGATGATCATGGCCTCGATCACCAGGTGCGGTGCACGCTCCAGCAGTAGCCGATCCTTGAAGGTGCCCGGCTCGCTCTCGTCGGCATTGCAAACGACCGTACGCGGTGTGCCGGTGGCGGCGCGGGTGAAGCGCCACTTGCGCCCGGTGGGGAAGCCTGCGCCACCCATGCCGCGCAACCCCGACGCCTCCAGGGTGTCAATGACGGCCTCCGGGCGCCCGTCGGCCAGCAGTGCAGCCAGAGTGCCATAATGGGCATCGGCGCCACGGTACGGGTCCACCTCGGCAACCTCGGCGGGCGGATCGCCTGCCAGTGGCTGCGGTCGCCGCCCGGTCATCCCGTCGCGAAGCTGCTCGGCGCTGCCGGACACCGCCTCGTGGCCGGCCAGGGCCGCCGGCGCCGCGTGGCAGAGCCCGAGGCAGCTCACCCCTTCCACCTCCACGCCGGGATCATCGGCGAGCCCGGCGGCGACGCGCTCCGCGAAATCAGGGCCCGCGACCATGCGGCAGGCCACATCCCGGCATACGGAGAGACGGCGCGGCGCGCCGGGCTGGTCACGGAATACCGGGTAGAAGGAGCGCAGGCCTTCGAGGCGGTGGAGCGGCACACGCCACTCCCGGGCAAGCCCACGGAGCACGTCGTCCGTCAGTGCGCCGTGGCGGTGCTGCACCGCCATGAGCCGATTCAGAAGCTCCATCCAACCCTCTCCCCGTCGCCTTTTCACCGTCACTGCCTACTAGTGTAAGCGAACCATGACAGACGGCGGTGGTAAATGACGTGCAACGGCATCCACCATGCCATATGCGACAGGTTCAGCCTGCGGCGAGCCGGCGCCAGAGCGACTCGAACGGCCCCATGGCGTGGTACTGCCGCCAGATAATGGAGAAGGCGATCTGGATCGCCCACACCACCGCCACCACGCCCAGCAGTTCCAGGTAGCCGAAGCGGGAGAACAACCCCAGGCCGATGCCGTAGAAAATCCCGACACACAGGATGGACTGGCCGAGATAGTTGGTCATGGCCAGGCGTCCGACCGCCTCAAGCGCCCCCGTCGCCGTGCGGAACAGCGACTGCCGCACCACGAGGATCACGATGGCAATCCACGCCAGGGCGATGGCGATGCTGGCCCAGTGGTTGGCGATGCGCCCCAGGAACATGGAATAACGGAAGTCCCAGTTCACCGCCTCGTTGAACCAGACCCCGGCCAGCACCACCGGAACCCCGACGATCAGCCCGCCGATCGCCACCCGTTTGTAACTGGCAAGCGACCATTGTCCAGGGAGAAAGCCGACCTTCATCAGCGCCATGCCCAGCAGCATCATCGCCAGCATGCGCCAGATGCGATCGGACGCCAACATCCACGCCTGGGCGCTCAGCGCGTCGACAGCCCGCTCACCCACCGTGGATACCCAGTTGAACGTCAGGCGATCCACCTCCGCGTAGACCACGTCGGCGGTTGGCGTCCAGTAATGCGTCGCCAGGTACCCCACCCAGTCCATGGGCAGCAGGAAGACAAGGCCCACACTGAACAGCATCCACAGCACCGTGGCGGTGGCGAACAGAAGCAGCGAGAACCACACCAGCTCCACCGGCGACCGCTGACGGAACTGCAGTGCAATGGCGCCGCAGATGGCGTATGCGGCAAGGATATCCCCGGGCCACAGCAGCAACCCGTGCGCGAGCCCGAACACGAACAGCCAGGCCATCCGGCGCCGGTAGCGCTGCTCGAAGGCGGCGGCGGACTCCTTAGAGGCATTCGCCATGATGACGATGCCGGCGCCGAACAGGATGGTGAGCATGGTGATGAACTTCTCGTCCGCCACCACGTGGTTGACCACCCAGACAATCCAGTCGAGCGTCGGTGGATCACCCAGCGCCTTGGGGTTGAGGTATTCACTGGACAACCGCCCGAAGGACTGGATGTTCATCAGCAGAATGCCGAGCACAGCAACGCCGCGCAGCACGTCCAGGACGGCCATGCGCTGCCCCTTACCGGGCGCCTCAGGTGTGGCATGATGGCTCTGGGGCTGGCTCATGGGTTGCGTCGGCACATTCCGGTAACGGCTGGAGACTCGGTTTTGACGCAGCAGAGAACGCTCTTTCTCGTGATCATCGGTGCCCTGCTGCTCGGGATCGGCTATATAGCGTACACCCAGTATGCCGCCGGCCTGTACTACCTGGCCGGGCAGTACGACCGGATGATGAACCCCTACGGCGTGGACGAGGACGCACCGGAGCCGGACGCACGCGACCGGGCCCTGCACGAATCGCTGTTCGTCGCCGATCTGCACATCGACACCCTGAAGTGGGAGCGCGACCTGCTGGAGCGCTCCTACTTCGGCCACGCCGACGTGCCGCGGCTGCAAGAGGGTAACATTGCCCTGCAGGTCTTCACGATCGTCACCCGCAGCCCGCTGAACCTGCCATGGCAGACCTGTGTCAGTGGGGACTCCCTGGACACCAATACCGCGCTGTTCTTCATGCAGGGGCGGCCGGTGATCGGCCTGCGCGAGCGCGCGTTCTACCAGATCGAGCGCTTCCACGAGGCCGCCGAACGCTCGCGGGAAACAGACGGCCCGGAGCTGCGACTGATCGCCACGGCCGATGACCTCCGTCAGCTGGTCGCCGACCGCGCCGTGGGCAGGGAGGTGATCGGCGGCATCATCGGTATCGAAGGTGGCCACTGGATTGGCGGTGACGACGTCACCGGCGCCGATGTACGCGCCGACATGGAAGACCTTTTCGAGGCCGGTGTGCGGCTGTTCGCCCCCACCCACCGTTTCGACAACAACCTCTCCGGCTCCAACGAGGGCTGCGAGCGCTACGGGCTCACCGACCACGGCTTCACCGCGCTGAGCACGGCCCAGGAGCTGGGCATGGCCGTGGACCTGGCGCACATCTCCAGCGCGGGCCTGGCCGACGCCACCAGTTACCTGCGGCAGCCCGTCACCGTGTCGCACACCGGCATCGCGGAAGGATGCGAAGCGCCCTGCCGGCCCGACCGCAACCTCAGCGACGACGACATCCGCCGCATCATCGACACCGACGGCGTCATCGGCATTGGCTTCTGGCCACAGGCCATCGGCCCGAGCGTCTGGCGCGTGGCCGATGCCATGCGGCACATTACCGGCATCGCCGAGGAGATGGGCGTGTCCGAGCCCACGCGCCACGTGGCCATCGGGTCGGATTACGACGGCTCCGTGACACCGATGATCGAGGTCACGCACCTGAACGTGCTCACCGCTCTGCTGCGCCGGGGCGAAGAACCCTTCGCGGAGCACCACGTCCGGCGCATCATGGGGGCCAACACCTGCCGCCTGTTCGGCACCGTGCTGCCCGGCGGCAGCGCCGAGACGGCGGAGGCGATCTGCGGCCCTCTGGCGGCGCCGCGCCCTCTGGAATGGACTCCGGAGACCGACGGCGAAACACCAATACAAGAAAACAATTCGGAGGAGGACACCGAGACATGAGCACAGCCGACGCCACGGTCCATACGGACCAGCAACCCAACGAGGTACCGTTGACGCCCCTGTCCATGCTGGACTGGGCCGTGCTGGTCTACCCGAACCACCCCGCCGTCATCCACGGCGACCGCACCACCAGCTACGCCGAGTACGGCGCCCGCTGCCGGCAACTGGCATCGGCCCTGCGCGCCCGCGGCATCGGCCCGGGACAGACCGTGGCCACGGTGCTGCCGAACATCCCGCCCATGCTGGAAGCCCACTTCGGCGTGCCCATGGCGGGGGCGGTGCTCAACACCATCAACATCCGTCTGGATGCCCGCACCATCGGCTTCATCCTCGACCACGGCGAGGCCGACGCGCTGATCACCGACACGGAGTTCGCTCCGGTGGTGCGCGAGGCACTGGCCCACTGCGACCGCAAGCCGCTGGTGATTGACGTGGACGACCCGGAAGGCCCGGGCGGCGAGCGGCTGGGCGAGCTGGACTACGAAGCGCTGGTGGCTGAAGGCGACCCGCAGTTCCGCTGGCAGTGGCCCGGCAGCGAATGGGACAGCATCAGCCTGAACTACACCTCGGGCACCACCGGCAACCCCAAGGGCGCGCTCTACCACCACCGCGGCGCCCATCAGGGGGCGTACAGCAACATCATCGCATGCGAGATGGGCCGCCACCCGGTCTACCTCTGGACGCTGCCCATGTTCCACTGCAACGGCTGGCGATTCCCCTGGACCCTGCCGGCGGTGGCCGGCACCAGCGTCTGCCTGCGCAAGGTGGAGCCGGCGGCCATTTTCGAGGCCATCGGCAACCACAAGGTGAGCCACTTCTGCGGGGCGCCGCTGGTGCTGAACATGCTCACCAGCGCACCGGAGGCGAGCACGGCACGCTTCGATCACAGCGTCACAGCCTACGTGGGCGGTGCCGCTCCACCGGCGGCGGTCATTGGCGCCCTGGAAGGGATTGGCATCCACGTCATCCACCTCTACGGGCTGACCGAGACCTACGGCCCGTCGCACTACTGCGCCTGGAAGCCGGAGTGGGACGCCCTGCCCCTGGACGAACAGGCCAGCATGGCGTCACGGCAGGGCGTGCGCTACCTGAGCGTGGAAGAGACCATTGTCGCCGACCCGGACACCATGGCACCCGTGCCCATGGATGGCACAACCATGGGCGAGATCATGGTGCGCGGCAACTCCGTCATGACCGGCTACCTGAAGAACCCGGAGGCCACCGCGGAGGCGTTCCGCGGCGGCTGGTATCACACCGGGGATCTGGCGGTCTGGCACCCGGACGGCTACCTGGAGATCCGCGACCGGGCCAAGGACGTGATCATCTCCGGGGGCGAGAACATCTCCACCATCGAGGTGGAGGACGCCCTGTACAAGCACCCGGCCGTGCTGGAGTGTGCGGTGGTGGCGGCACCCAGCGACCGCTGGGGCGAGACCCCCTGCGCCGTGATCACCCTGCGGCCGGACGCCGGTGAGGTCACCCCGGCGGACATCGTCGCCTTCTGCCGGAAGCGGCTCGCCGGATTCAAGATCCCGCGCCACGTGCTGTTCGAGGCGTTGCCGAAGACGTCCACGGGGAAGATCCAGAAGTTCGTGCTGCGGGAGAAGGTGGCGGCGCTTACGGATGGGGAGATGGTGCGGTAGCCGAACTCTTGTGCTGATGAGGTCATCGGTGCTGAAGCCCCTCCCACCGGAAACCCGCCAGTGGGAGGGGCTTCAGCCCCGATCGGCCAGCCGACTCAGAAGTTGTACACCAGCCCCGCGGCCACGCTGCGGGCCGTCTCGCCCACACCACCGTCGGAACGTCCCAACGTACTGGCTTCCACCCACGGCTGCCGGTTCTGGGCGTCGTCATTGTCGATCTGCGCGTAGTTCAGGTAGAAGCGCAGCTCGTCGCTGTAGTGGTAGTCGGCGCCCACGGCGATCATGTCCGCATCCTGGTCGCTGTCATCGGCGCTCAGCACGTAGTACTGCCCCTTGAGGAAGATATCTCCCACCAGGGCGTAGCGCAGGCCCACGCCGAAGGCGTCGTCGGACGGCCGGCCACCGCTCTGGGCGAGACCGGTCACGCGCACATCGGCCAGATCGTAGCTGGCGGCCACACGGGTCATCTCCCGGATCCGGTCGCCGCCCTCGTTCCAGCGCTCATGGGAGACCGCCGCGTAAGCCGGGCCCTGCTGGTAGGTCAGGGACGCGCTCCAGGCATCGTCATCATTGCTGTCAGCGGCATTGTCGTCGCTGTCTCCATCAGCGCTGTAGTGCACGTCCACGAACACCCCGCCGAAGGACGGCGTGCGGTAGGCGATGCCGTTGCGAAAACGCTCGTCCACGCCCTGGTTGCCGCCGTAGTTCCCGCGCACGATGTTGCGCGCATCGCCCACCTGGTTGCCGAAAAGATCCGTGCGGCTGCGCAGGGTCTTGTTGGGCGTGTCGAAGCGGCCCGCACGCAGCAGCCCCCAGTCACCCTCCAGCCCGGCGAAGCTGTCGCGGGAGGTAATCGATTGGTCGCCACCATTGTCGATGTCCACCTGCCCTTCCAGCTGCACCAGGGCACGCAGGTTGGGGCCGACGTCGTGCCCGGCACGGAAGCCGAGGCGGCTGGCATTACTGGAGAGGTTGAAGGCGCTGTAGTCATCACCATCGTCCAGGTGGCTGAACGCCAGGTGGGCCTGACCATAGACTTCAATATCGGCCTGGGCCGCGGAGATGCCGCTGACGCCCAGAGCGAGGGCGGCAACCAGGGGAAGGCGCTTCATGATGTGCTCCTGTCATTTCTTATGCATGATTGGCATTAACGCGGGCAGTCTAGGGCGTGCTCCGGCCCTGTTGCGTTGACTCCCGTCACGATTTTCACTGGCGCAGTTGCCACAGGGCGACGTCCGCGGCGGCGATACTGATCGCTCCGGCGGATGATGGCAACCCTGTGCCGTGCTTTCCTAATCCGCGCGGGCGAGAAACGCCTGGACCGCCTCCAGATCCCGGGTCCGGCGCATGGGCGGCAGGCTGTTGAGAAACAGCCTGCCGTAGGACTTCCCGGTGAGACGCGGGTCACCGATCATGAGTACGCCGTAGTCCGATGCATCACGGATCAGTCGCCCCACCCCCTGGCGCAGGGCGATCACCGCCTGAGGAATCTGGAAATCCCGAAACGGATTGCCGCCGTGACGCCGGAGGAAATCGATGCGCGCCTGGGTCACCGGGTCGGCCGGCGAGGCGAAGGGCAGGCGATCGATGATCACCGCCGACAACGCCTCACCCTTGACGTCCACCCCTTCCCAGAAGCTGCCCGTCCCCAGGAGCACCGCGTTACCGGCCTCGCGGAAGCGCTCCAGCAGGAGGTTCTGGGAGGCATCGCCCTGCACCAGGACCGGGTACGGCAGATGGTCCCGCATCAACGCCGCCGCCTGCTGCAGTGCCCGATGACTGGTGAACAGCACGAAGGCCCGCCCGCCGCTGGCCCGGATCACCGCCTCGGCGCGCTCGATGAACGCCTCCGTGTAAAACGGACTGTTGGGCTCGGGCATGCCGGCAGGCGCATACAGCAGCGCGTTGCTGGCGTAATCGAAGGGGCTGTCCACACGCAGGGTGGACGTCTCCCGGTCCAGCCCCATCCGCTCCAGAAAGTGATCGAAACCCTCGTTCACCGACAGGGTGGCCGAGGTGAACACCCAGGCAGCGGGGTGCTTTTTCATGCGCGCCTGGAACGGCTGGCCCACATCCAGTGGCGTCAGCCGCAGGATGAACGCCTGCTGGTAGGTCTCGAACCACTGCACGAAGGCCTCTGCCTCACCGTCGGCGAAACGGTCGAGCAGTGACGCCATGTCCCGGGCGCGGCGGTAGCAGTTCTCGAGGCCGCGCCCCCGCTCCGCCAGCGTCTCCAGCACCTCGGCCAGGGCGCTCGCGGCGGCGCGCAGGTGAATGAGTGCATCCACGGCCTCCTCGCCATCTCCGAGGCTGTTCCAGGCCGCTCGCTGCCCGGCCTCCCCCAGGGTCAAGCGAAAGTCCTGGACGGCCTTGCGCAACACGTCGAGGCAGTCCGGCAGCGCCGGCTGATCGCCAGCGTCGCGCAGGTACTCCGCGTGGGTATCGCGGATGAGCTCCTGGAGCTGACGGCTGCTCACCGCCACGCCGAAGAACTGGGCGGCCACATCGGGCAACTGGTGCGCCTCGTCGAGGATGTAGGCGTCGGCCGAGGGCAGCACCTCACCAAAGCCGCCCTCTTTCAGGGCCATGTCGGCAAGCAGCAGGTGGTGATTGACCACCAGCAGATCCGCCTCCTGTGCACGGCGCCGGGCCGCCATGAGAAAGCAGTCGTCATAGAGCGGGCACTCCTGGCCGAGGCAGTTGTCGGCGGTGGAGGTGGCCCGCCCCCAGATCGGCGCATCGTTGGGGACCTCAGCCAGCTCGGAGATGTCGCCGCTATCCGTCACCGCCGCCCACTGGCGGATCGCCTGCAGCTGGGCACCGGTGCCGGGGCGGTCGAACCGGGCGTCCACCTCGGCCAGATCGGTGCGGTAGAGACAGAGGTAGTTGGTGCGCCCCTTCAGCAGTGCAGTCCGCCGGGGCAGGTCCAGTGCGTCGCGCAGCAGCGGGAGGTCCTTCTGGTAGAGCTGATCCTGCAGGGTCTTGGTGCCGGTGGAGACGATCACCCGCTTGCCGGAGAGCAACGCGGGCAGGAGATAGGCAAAGGTCTTGCCCGTGCCGGTGCCCGCCTCGGCGATCAGCGTCTCACCGGCGTCGATCGCCTCCGCCACACCACGCCCCAGGGCCTGCTGTTCCTCGCGGGGCTGGAAGCCGGGCAGCGCCCCTGCCAGCGCCCCGTCGGGCCCCAGGTGGTGGTCGATGTCGTTCACGGAGGCTCTCCCGCTGTCCGCTGGCCGGTACCGGTCGAGCACGGGATGGTACTAACCTTTCAGCAGGTAAAGCCAGGTCTCAGCGCGGCCGCCGGCAGATCCACAGGGCCCAGAGGCCGAGCAGCGCGTACCCGGCCAGGGTCCAGCCCGGCAGGGTCAGGCCGAGGACCTCGTGCACTTCCGCACACTCACCGGAGCCGGCAAGCACCATGGCGATGACTTCCGTGATCGGAAACGCATCGACCATGTAATCCAGCCCCGGACCACAGGCGGGCACCTCTTCCGGAGGCAGGCTCTGGAGCCAGAGGTGGCGGCCCGCGACGCCGACGCCCACGGCAGCAACCAGCGCGCCGAGCACACCGTAGAAATAACGCCCCCAGAACGGCGCGCCATGAAGGAAACCGATCAGAAACACCACCGCGAGCGCGGCGAAGACAAGGCGCTGCACCATGCAGAGCGGGCAGGGCTCCATACCACCGATATACTCCAGCCCGTAGGCGGCTGCGAGAATCAGCAGAGTGACAATCAGCGCGGTGCCATGACCCCAACGCTGCCGCTGACGCATCTGCGTTTCGGCGGTGGCAAACATTGAACGCATTCAAACGCCTCGTATCCGGTTCCGAGCGCCAGACTACCAGAAGCGTTCAAATGTAAAAGACGCAGATTGTCACAGTTTTTGACAGCCAGCGTGATTTGTCCAGATGACGCTGATCCGCGACACCCGGATGGTCACTGGCGAACTCAAGTATCGGCAGTCCCGGCCGTTATTCTATATTGAGGTGTCGCCCCCCTCACCGGGCGGCCCTGATGATAAGAACGACCGGAGCGAGGAGATACCCATGCGCCTTCCCTGGATCAGCGCCCGGACACGACGGGAACCCGCCACGGAACGTGACCGCAGTGCGCCCGTGGATCACACAGGGCTGATCGAACGCCTCGGCAGCCACGCGGACGGACTGCACGGCGAAATCGACCAGATTCAGCAGGAGCTGGTGGCGGTCAGTGACCGGGTTGACCAGGAGGCCAGGCGGTTTCAGTCACTGCTGGACCTGGGCCGGCAGCTCGCCCGCACCAACGAGACCACGGAAGGCGCCGCCCGCGAGGCACGGGAAGCCACCACCGAAGCGGACCGCGCCGTGGAAGACTCCCGCGCCACACTGACCCGCTCCCTGGACGACATCACCGCCCTGACCGACGCCGTGTCGGCCACCGAACAGGAGATCGGCAATCTCGACGCTGCCCTGGAGGGGGTTGGCAGCGCCGCGGACTCCATCGCCACCATCGCCAAGCAGACCAATCTGCTGGCACTGAACGCCACCATCGAGGCCACCCGGGCCGGCGGAATCGGCCGCGGTTTCGCCGTCGTCGCCGAGCACGTGAAAGAGCTGGCCAAACAGACCGGCCAGGCCACGGAGGAGATCAGCGGCATCCTCGACGAGCTCCGGGAACACGCGCGCAAGCTGATCGACCGTGCAAGTCACTGCACCACCCTGACCGGCACCATCCAGACCGGCACCAGCACCGTGCAGGACCTCCTGGACACCGTCGGCGGTGCCATGGCCGCGGTGGACGGCGCCTACACGCGCATCAACGAGTCGGTGCGCGAGATCAACAGCTCATGCCGGAAAACCGTGGACGGTCTTGAGGGCATGAGCGGGGAAGTGGACACCACCCGCAACGCCCTCACCGAAGCCCGGGACAATGCCCGCCAGCTTGCCGGCACGGCGCAGACCCTCTCGGCCGGCCTGGGTGACGACAACACCGCCGCCGACGCCGAGCGCCTGATCCAGGAGACCGCCAGCACCACCGGCACGCTGACCGTCTACGTCTCGGACGTGGCCGGCGCCGTCAACCAGGTGGAGGAGCGTGTCGCCCACGAAGCCGCCATGCTGGAGACCTTCTCCCGCGCCACGGGACAGCTGGAGGCCGCGGGCCAGTCCGTACAGGAATCCGCCGACGAGGCCCGGCAGAGCGCGGAAACCACCGCGAGCAGCCTCAGCGCCGCCTCGGAGGACATCCGCTCCACCGTCACCGACCTCCAGGACATGACCGGGCAGGTGGGGCAGATGACCACCGAGCTGTCGCAGCTGCAGGATGCACTGCAACGGATTCACAAGGCGTCCACCAGTATCTCGGCCATCGCCAAGCAGACCAACTTCCTGGCCGTCAACGCCAGCATCGAGGCCGCCCGCGCCGGGTCACGCGGCCAGGGCTTCGCCGTGGTGGCGGAACAGGTCAGCGCTCTGGCCGAAGAGACCGGGCAAGCCACCCAGAGCATCGAACAGACACTGGAAGGATTGTCCGACACGGCGGAGACCCTGGCGGCCAAGGGCCGCGACGGCGCCAGCCGCGCCGAACGCGTGCAGGCGGACTCCCGGAACATCAGCGAGGTCCTCACCACCCTGGAACAGGCCATTCGCCAGGTGGGCGAGCAGTCCCGACACATCCAGAGTGCCACCGGCGAGATGAACGAGACCTGCAGCCGGGCGAGCCAGGAGCTGAACGAACTGCACGGCGAGGTACAACAATCCGCGCGCGACCTCACCAGCGCCAACGGCCGGCTGGACACGCTGCTCGGTGAAGGGCAGAAACTGCTCAACCTCTGCAACTCGGTGGACGTGGACACCGTGGACCGCTTTTTCATCAACAAGGCGCAGGAAGGTGCCAGGGCGGCGGGCGCGGCACTGGAGCAGGCACTCCGCGACGGGCAGCTCACGGAAGCGGACGTCTTCGACCGGGACTACGTCCCGGTGCCCGACACTGATCCGCAGCAGTACATGACCCGCTTCGTGGAGCTCACCGACACCCTGTTTCCGGCGTTCCAGGAGGAGATCCTGAGCTGCCACGACAAGATCCTCTCCTGCTGCGCCACCGACGATCAGGGTTACATTGGCACCCACAACCTGCACGTATCCAACCCCCAGCGCCCCGGAGACCGGGACTGGAACCTGGCAAACGCCCGTCACCGGCAGATCTACACCGACCGGACCGGACAGAGTGCGGCGAAGAACACCGAGCCCTTCCTGCTGCAGGCGTATCGGCGCAACATGGGCGAGCGGTTCGTGCTGACCAAGGACGCATCCGCGCCCATCTACGTCCACGGCCGGCACTGGGGCGGTTTCCGGGTGATCTACGTTCCCTGACCCTGCTCCGTGGAAGCGGCGGCGTCATCATCGGCCAGCGCCGCCGACAGCGACGCCCACGGCAGGCCGGCGCACTTGAGGCGGGACGGGAACGCGCGCACCGCCAGCAGGGGCTGCAGGGTCTCCGGGACGACAGCGGTCTCGTCGCCGTCCAGGGCGCGGTTGAAGGCGTCCATGACGGCCAGTGCGTCATCCACGCTTCGCCCTTCCAGGACCGTGGTCAGCAGTGACGCGGAGGCGGTGGCGATGGCGCAGCTCTCCCCCTGGAAGCCGATGGTGGCGATCACGCCATCACGCACATCCAGGGTCAGCTCGATGCGGTCGCCGCACAGCGGGTTGTAGCCGTGGCCACGGTGGGTGGCCGGGTCCACCTCCACGAAGTTGTGCGGTTGCCGGTTATGCGCCAGGACCACATCCTGGTAGAGCTTCAGCAGATCGTCAGCCATCAGTGGAGTGCACCGGGCTAGGCGAACAGTCGCCGGACCTTGTCGATGGAGGCCACCAGGCGGTCCACGTCGTCCCGGGTGTTGTAGACGCCAAAGGACGCCCGCGCCGTGGCGGGAATGCCGTAGCGCTGCATTACCGGCTGGGCGCAGTGGTGGCCCGAGCGGATGGCAACACCGTCGTTGTCGAGAATGGTCCCGATGTCGTGGGGATGGGCCTCGTCCATGACGAACGACAGCGCCCCGGCCTTGCGCCGCGCGGTGCCGATGATGCGCACGCCCTCCAGAGCGCCTACCCGGTCGTGGGCGTAGGCGAGCAGATCCGCCTCATGGGCGGCAACCTTGTCCAGCCCCAGCGCCATCAGCCACTCCAGGCCCGCTCCCATGCCGATGACACCGGCGATGTTGGGCGTGCCCGCCTCGAACCGCTGGGGCGGCTCGGCGAACTCCGAACGCTCGAAACTCACCGTCTTGATCATGTCCCCCCCACCGTGCCAGGGCGGCATCGCCTCCAGCAGCGCATACCGGCCCCAGAGCACACCGGCGCCGCTGGGGCCGTAGGTCTTGTGACCGGAGAACACGAAGAAGTCGCACCCCAGCGCCTGGACGTCCACCGGCATGTGCGGCGCCGACTGGGCGCCGTCCAGCAGCACGGGCACGTCGCGCTCGCGGGCCAGGCGGATGATCTCCTCCACCGGGTTGATGGTGCCCAGGGCGTTGGAGACGTGGATGACGCTCACGAACCTGGTGCGCTCGGTGAGCCGCTCGGCCACGTCGGCGGGATCGATCTCGCCGGCATCGGAGAACGGAACCACCACCAGTTTCGCACCGGTGGCGTCGCACAGGAGCTGCCACGGCACGATGTTGGAGTGATGCTCCATGCCCGTGACCAGGATCTCGTCGCCCGCACGGAGCATGGGGCGGACGAAGCTGTTGGCCACCAGGTTGATGCCTTCGGTGGTGCCGCGGGTGAACACTACCTCGTCTTCCGAAGGCGCGTTCAGGAACCGCTGCACCGTGCCCCGCACCGCCTCGAAGGCGGTGGTGGAGCGCTGCGAGAGATCGTGGACCCCGCGGTGGATGTTGGCGTAGTAACTGCTGTAACAGTCGCTCACGGCATCGATCACCGCCTGGGGCTTCTGCGCCGTCGCACCGTTGTCCAGGTAGACCAGCGGCTTGCCGTTGATCGCCTGGTGCAGGATCGGGAACTGGGCGCGGACGGCGTCCACGTCCAGTCCGGAATCGCCGTTGACCACGGGGTCCACGTTGCTCATAACAGCTTCCTCACGGCCTCCTCGCCCGGAAGCAGCGACAGCAGGGCCTCGCGCTCGTACTCGCGCAGGGACTGCATGGCCACTGGCTCCAGCATTTCATTGGCGAAAGCGAATGTCAGCACACCACGGGCCTCTTCATCGGAGATACCCCGGGTGCGCATGTAGAGCACGGCATCCTCGTCCAGCTCGCCCACGGTGGAGCCGTGGCCGCACTTGACGTCGTCGGCGTAGATCTCGAGCCGCGGGTTGGAGTGCGCCAGCGCCTTCGGACTCAGCAGCAGGTTGCGGTTCTGCTGGTCCGCGTCGGTCTGCTGGGCATCCCGGGCCACGTGGATCATGCCGTCGAATACCGCTTCCGACTTGCCTTCCAGCACCCCCTTCATGAGCTGCTGGCTGGTGCAGTGATCGGCATTGTGCCGCACCCAGGTGTGGATGTCGGCGAACTGCCCGTTACGCACCAGATACAACCCGTTCAGGGTGGCGTCGCCACCGGGGCCGTCCAGGTTGACGTAGAAGTCGGTGCGCACGGTGCGGCCGCTGGCATGCAGGGCATGCCCCTTGACCCGGGCATCGCGATCCACGGTGGCGTGGATCACCCCCAGGTGAGCCCCCTGATCACCCTCTTCCACGTGCTGGTAGAAGTTCACCTGGCTGTTGGCGTCGGCAATGATCTCGGTCACCGGCGACGTCAGGTAGGCCGCGCCGTTGGCGCCGTAATAGCGCTGCACCACCGTGACCTCGGAGCTGGTGGCGCCGTGGATGAGCACCCGCGGCCAGGAGGCGACGCTGCCGGCGCCGGCCGTCATCACGTGCACCAGCTCCAGCGGCTGCTCGGGCGCGGCGCCGCTGCCCACTTCGATCACGACGCCTTCGGTGGTGAATGCGGTGTTCAGCGCCAGAAACGGGTGCGCTTCGGCGTCGGCATGCCGGGCCAGGTGGGTCTCGGCGACGCCACCGGATTCCTGCAGGGCATCCGCAAGAGTCCGCACGGTGAGGCCGTCGGGTAGCCTGTCGAGCTGCGAGCGCTCGGCGTCGAGAATGCCATCGACGAAGACGATGCGCACCGCGTCATCGACCACCGCCAGGCGACTCTGAGCATCCTGATCCAGCTCGCCCGCGGAGGTGGCCGCACGGAAGTGCTCCTGGGTCACGTGCGCCAGCTTGGTCTGTTTCCACGCCTCGACCTTGCGCGACGGAAAGCCAGCTGCCTCGAACCGCTGCATGGCGGCCTCGCGGCGGGTCCCCCACCAGGTCGGCTCACTGGCGCGGTCCCGCTGCTGGAAATCCTGCAGGTAGACGCTGTTCTGTTCTGCAACTGCTGCCATTGGTTTACCCCGTTAGTCGCCGTTGGCTCAGGCGGCCGTGCCTTCCTCGAACATCGCGTACCCCGATGCTTCCAGCTCCTCGGCCAGCTCCTTGCCACCGGACTTCACGATGCGGCCGTCGACCATGACGTGCACGGTGTCCGGCACGATGTAGTTCAACAGGCGCTGATAGTGCGTGATCAGCAGGAAGCCGCGGTCATCGGAACGCAGGGCGTTGACGCCGTGGGACACCGTGCGCAGGGCGTCGATGTCGAGGCCGGAGTCGGTCTCGTCGAGGATCGCCAGGCGCGGCTCCAGGACCGCCATCTGGAAGATCTCGTTGCGCTTCTTCTCGCCGCCGGAGAAGCCGGCATTCACCGGGCGCTTGAGCAGGGACTCGTCCATCTGCACCAGCTCCATGCGCTCACGGACATGCTTGAGGAACTGGGCGGCATCCACTTCCGGCTCGCCACGGTGCTTGCGGATGGCGTTGGCGGCAGCCTTGAGGAAGTAGGTGTTGGAGACGCCGGGGATTTCCACCGGGTACTGGAACCCCAGGAACATGCCCTCCCGGGCGCGCTCCTCCGGCTCCATTTCCAGGATATCCTTGCCGTCCAGCAGCACTTCGCCGCCGGTGACTTCGTAACCCGGGTCGCCGGCAATGACCTTCGCCAGCGTGCTCTTGCCCGAGCCGTTGGGGCCCATGATGGCGTGCACTTCGCCGGTGTTCAGGCTCAGGTTGATGCCCTTGAGGATTGCCTCGCCTTCCACTTCGGCGTGCAGATTACGGATTTCAAGCAGTGCCATTTCCGAACTCCAGATTCACATCTGTTCCGTTTGCCCCGGCCGCAGCGGCGGCCGGGCGTTCAATGTTTCATCGCCGGGATCAGCCGACGCTGTCCTCCAGCGTGACCTCCAGCAGCTTCTGCGCCTCCACGGCAAACTCCATGGGCAGCGTCTTGAAGACGTCCTTGCAGAAGCCGTTGACGATCAGCGACACCGCCTCTTCGACACCGATGCCGCGCTGCTGGCAGTAGAACATCTGCTCGTCGCTGATCTTGGAGGTGGTCGCCTCGTGCTCCAGCTGTGCGCTCGGGTGCTGGATGTCGATGTACGGGAAGGTGTGCGCCCCGCACTTGTCACCGATCAGCATGGAGTCGCACTGGGAGTAGTTGCGCGCGCCGGACGCCGTGGGGTTCACCCGCACCAGACCGCGGTAGGTCTGGTCCGCCTCGCCGGCGGAGATGCCCTTGGCGACGATGGTGCTCTTGGTGTTCTTGCCCATGTGGATCATCTTGGTGCCGGTATCGGCCTGCTGCCGGTTCCGGGTCACCGCCACGGAGTAGAACTCACCCACGGAATCGTCGCCCTTGAGCACGCAGCTCGGGTACTTCCAGGTGATGGCCGAGCCGGTCTCCACCTGCGTCCAGGCGATCTTGGAGCGCTTGCCGGCACACAGGCCGCGCTTGGTCACGAAGTTGTAGATGCCGCCGACGCCGTTCTCGTCCCCCGGGTACCAGTTCTGCACCGTGGAGTACTTGATGTCGGCATCGTCCAGGGCGATGAGCTCCACCACTGCGGCGTGCAGCTGGTTCTCGTCACGCATGGGCGCGGTGCAGCCCTCGAGATAGGAGACCGACGCGCCCTCTTCGGCGATGATCAGCGTACGCTCGAACTGCCCGGTGTGGTTCGCGTTGATGCGGAAATACGTGGACAGCTCCATGGGACACTTCACGCCCTTGGGGATGTACACGAACGAACCGTCGGAGAACACCGCCGAGTTGAGTGCGGCGAAGAAGTTGTCCTTGCGGGGCACCACCGTGCCCAGGTACTTCTTCACCAGCTCCGGGTGATCGTGGACAGCCTCGGACATGGAGCAGAAGATGATGCCCTGCTCCTTGAGCTTCGCCTGGTAGGTGGTGCCCACGGAGACGGAGTCGAACACCGCGTCCACGGCCACTTCCGGCTTTTCCTCCTCGGGCCGCTCCACCCCCAGCAGCGCCTCGCGCTCATGCATGGGGATACCCAGCTTCTCGTAGGTCTCGAGCAGCTTCGGGTCCACCTCGTCCAGGCTCTTGGGCTTGGCCTTGGGCGCCGCGTAATAGGAGATGGCCTGGAAGTCCACCGGCGGGAAGCGCACCTTCTGCCAGTCGGGGTGTTCCATTTCCAGCCAGCCCCGGTAGGCCTCCAGACGCCACTCCAGCATCCACTCCGGCTCCTCCTTCTTGGCCGAAATGAACCGGATGATGTCCTCGTTCAGCCCCGGCGGGGCATACTCCTGTTCGATGTCGGTGACAAACCCGTACTCATAGCCTTTCCGGGTCACCTGCTCGATGGTTTCGTTACTCGCAGACATTGACACGCTCCGCTCAGCTGACTGCCGATTTGATCCGGATATCGATGCCCCGGAGACTTGGATGCTCCGGTGACAGCGGCTCACTCATATCCTTGATGCTCACCCCTTCCAGGGCCTGGTAGAACGCATCGTTGATGCGGGACCAGTTACTGCTGATGGCACAATACGGACTATACTGACACGCCTGCCCTCCACCCTCGATACAATCGGTGAGGGCGATGGGGCCTTCGATGGCACGCACAACCTGGGCAATCGAGATCGCGTCAGCAGGCCGTGCGAGGCTGTATCCGCCCTTGACGCCCCGGTGGGACTCGAGCAGTTCGCCGCGCACCAGCTGCTTGAGGATCTTGCTCACCATGGCGGGCGGCAGACCTCGCTGCTCCGCCAGCCAGGCGGCACTGAACCGCTCGCCGGGGCGACCGGCCATCAGCCCGAGAATCGCGGTGGCGTAGTCGGTTTCCCGATTGATCCGTATCATATGGGTCAGTTTACAGGAAACAGGACCTTTTTGGTACACATTCAACCCGGCACCGGGCCCGACAATCCGCCCGCTTTATCAAGGACATGGACGCAACACTGATGAGCGTATACCGCCACGCCGCCTGGGCGTTGCTTGCCTGCGCCGGCCTCGCAGCCGCGGCGCCCGGGGACATGTGGGAAGTCCAGAGCTATTCGTCCAACTTCCGCTCGGGGCCTGATACCGACTACGGCGTAGTCACCCAGGGCGACCGGGGTGATGTGGTCATGGAGCTGGACCGCGACGGGGACTGGCTCCTGATCGCCTATAACCGTGGCGGCAGCACCGCCTGGGCGCACGAGAGCCTGGTGGAGCGCCTGACAGTCCCGGTGGGCGAGGCGGACGACTCCCCCGATTTCGACGGCTTCGCCAGCACCTTCGACCCGGAGGACCCCGAGAACCAGTTCGGCGCACCCGCCTACTTCAGCAACCCTGCGCACAAGGAGTTCGGCGTGGTGCGGGTGGACGCCGTGAACGGCTTTTTCGATCTCGACGACGACATTCGCGAGAGCCACCTGGAGAGCCTGCTGCGCCTGTGGATCACGGCGGACAACTCGGGGCTTCCGGGAACGCTGGTCGTGCGCGAGGCAGACAGCGGGGTCGCCCGCCTCATCCACAGTGACTACCGCGGCAACCACGACCTCGAGGCGCCGGATCCGCCCGAGGAGTAACGGCCCGTCACAGGAACAGCCACAGGCAGATCGCCACCGCCGCCATTACCGCCACCACATCCGCGGTGAGTGCCGCCGCCAGGGTGTGCCGGATGCGCCGGATCTGGACGGCGCCGAAATACACCGCGATCACGTAGAACGTGGTCTCCGTGGAACCCTGCAACGTCGTGACCAGCAGGCCGGTGTAGCTGTCGGGGCCGATATCCGGGTCGTTGATGATCGACGCCATGATGCCGTAGGCACCGGAGCCGGACAGGGGGCGCAGCAGAGCCATGGGCAGCGCTTCCGCCGGCAGACCGAGCCGCTCGGTAAAGCCGCCGACCCACCCCACCATCGCCTCCATGGCGCCACTGGCGCGGAACATGCCCACCGCCACGAGGATGGCCACCAGGTAAGGGATGATCCGCACCGCCACCTGGAACCCCTCCTTTGCGCCCTCCACGAACACCTCGTAGATGCGCACGCCACGGATCACCCCGTAGAGGAGAAAGAACACGATCAGCCCCGGGATGATCCAGGGCGCAATCACGCGGCCGTAGACGATGCTCAGCGGGATCAGGCTCAGCAGGCCGGTGAGGAACAGGTACGACGCCCAAACCGGGTATCCGGTGGCGGACTCCGCCGCCGCGCGGGTCATGGCCGGATCCTCGGTGTGCTCCTGGCCGCCCTCTCCCGGTGCACCGGCGTCCATGCGATCCTCCGCGGTCATGGTCACCGGTTCCGGCGCGGCCGGTGGCCGGCTGAGGCGCTGGAATGCCTTGGCCGCGATCACGGCGGCAACGGTGGCGCAGGCAGTGGCGAACAGCGTCGACGGCAGAATGGCCGCCGGTTCTGCCGACCCGGAGGCCGCGCGCAACGCGATCACGCCGGTGGGCAGCAGGGTGATGCTGGATGTATTGATGGCAAGGAACAGCGCCATGCTGTTGGTGGCGGTGCCCGGATGCGGATTGAGCTTCTCCAGCTCCTGCATGGCGCGGATGCCTAACGGGGTTGCAGCGTTCCCCAGCCCGAGCGCATTGGCGGACATGTTCAGAATCATCGCGCCCATGGCCGGGTGGTCCGGCGGCACATCGGGGAACAGGCGGGTCATCAGCGGCCGGATGAGACGGGCCAGCACGGTCAGCATGCCGCCGGCCTCGGCGATTTTCATGAGCCCCAGAAACAGGGTCATGACGCCGATCAGCCCGATAGCCAGCTCCACCGCCCCGCCCGCGGACTCCACCACGGCCTCGGACAGCGCGGCCATGGGCGAGGTCTCGTCCGGGTCGTCCGGGTCCGTGGGCGTGTACTGGAGCTGATGCCATGCGGCGGTCACGAAGGCCACCAGCACGATCACCAGAAAGACAACGTTCATGGGCACCCTCCCTGGAAACCACCCCCGTCACGATGCAGCGCGCCCGGCACTGTCACTGGCGACGCGGGCACGATCAAGCCCTGCCGGGCACGGGGGTGGACCATGCCGCCGGTTGCGTTCATCCTATGCGCTCCTTGATTGTCCGGCCCATCCACACAGAAGGGGAAACGTCGCATGATGCGGGTGACGGGTTTCATCATCTTCGCAGCCGCCGTGCTGATTGCGCTGGTGTTTGTGGTGATCGCCAGTTTCAACCGCATGCCCGAGCCTTACGCCAGCTGCCTGGAACAGCACCGGGAGCGCCCGGACATCGCACTGGGGCGGATCTACGACATCGATCTGATCCTGGATGAAGACCGCTCCAATGTGGACGAAGGCGAGCACGACGGTGTCGGCTATCGCATCATCACCGCGCATGTCCAGCCCGCCTCACGCGCCGCCGGCCGCGGCGAGACCCTGACCTGCTACGAGGTGGACGGCCACGGCAGCATCGTGCTGGACGAGGAGACCTTCCGCAACATGGTGGGTCTGGACGACTGACAACCGGGAATCAATGACTGCGGTCGCGGACGCAGCGGTACGGCAACAGCGCCAGATAGGGGGCAACCACCGGCCCCCCGCACCGTTGACACGCCTCGTCGCGACCGCCAAGCCAGCGCTGGTAGGCCACCAGCGCCCGCACCGCCTCCACCCCGGAGGCCACCGCCAGCACCAGCCCGCCGCCCGCGAAAAGCGCGGCCGGGAGCGATAGCGTCTCCGGGTCAGGCATCAGCAGGTAGCCGGTCACCCCGGACAGCGTCCCGAGGATCAGCAGGACGCCGGCGGGCACCAGCATCCGGTTCACCAGGCGAGCGTGGTCATGCCACATTATGCGCGCCAATCCCTGTAGCGAGAGCTGGACAGCACCATCCGGACCATGTCCGGGCTGTTGCGCGCTCCGATCTTCTCAAGCACATGCGCACGATGCACCTCCACGGTGCGCACACTCACGCCGAGGTCATCCGCGATGAGCTTGTTCAGCTTGCCCGCAAGCATCCCCTCCATCACCTCCGTCTCCCGAGGCGTGAGCTGTTCCAGGCGCTCGTCCATCAGGGCGCGTTCCCGGGCCTGCGCCCACTGGCGTGCATCCATGGTGAGACCAGTCCTGATCTTCTCGAGCAGGACCTGGTCGCGGAAAGGCTTCTCCAGAAAGTCCAGCGCTCCCGCCTGTACCGCACGAACAGCGAGTGGGATGTCCCCGTGCCCCGAGATGAAAACCACCGGCATGGTCACGCCGCGCGCATGCAGCGCCTCCAGCAACTGCAAACCGTCCATCCCCGGCAGGCGCACGTCCAGAACGAGGCAGCCCCGGCTGTGCACACTGATCTCGCCAAGCAGCGCACCGGGGTGGGCAAAGACCCGTGCGCTCAGCCCATCGCTCTCGAGCAGGAACGCGATGGCGTCACGGACATCCGCGTCGTCATCGACCACGTAGATCCGCGGTTCCTGGTCTTCCGGTGCGCTCACTCCTCGCCCCCACGGTACAGCGGCAGCGTCACCCGGAAGTGGGCACCCGCCCCTGGTTCATTGGACACGCTGATCCGGCCGTTGTCCGCTTCAACGATGGACCGGGCGATGGCAAGCCCGAGACCGGTACCGCCACGCCGGCGGGTGGCAAACGGCTCGAACAACGCCCCGTCACCGGGGTCGGCAATCCCGGGGCCACCATCGATCACCGACAGCACCGCGGTCCCGGCTTCGCCATTGGCCGCAGTGCGCAGGGTCACCCAGCGCTGCACGGTATTGCCCCCTTCATCCACCGCCTCCAGGGCATTCTGCACGAGATTGACCACCACCTGCTGAATCCCGAGCCAGTCCACCGATACCGGCACCTCCTGCTCGGCGAGCCTGCAGCGGAGTTCAACATTGCGACGGCGAAACTCCGGGCGCAGCAGCTCCACGGCTTCCATCACCAGCGCATTGAGATCCACGGGCCCCGTCTCCGACTCACCCCGCTCCAGGAACCGTCGCGTGCGACGTACGATGTCGGACGCACGATCCGCCGTGGCGACGATACGCTCCAGTGGCTCGCGAAGCTGCTCGGGCGTCGCTCCCCGGGCCAGCATACGGTTCGCCCCCTGGGCGTAACTGCTCAAGGCACACAGGGGCTGATTGATCTCGTGGGCGATGCCTGTCGCCAGCGCACTCATGGCGTTGATGCGCCCGGCCCGCGCCAGCGCCTGCAGGTGCTCATGGGCCTGTGCTTCCGCCGCCAGGCGCTCGGCGCGGATCGCGGCGAGGATCATGGCTGTCGCCACCAGCATGGCAAGCTGCGCGTGCAGGGACAGCAGGTCCGGCGCCATGCCCATGTTGGCGAACGGCCCCTTGTTCATGCCCGTGCAGTGGATCGCCACGGCGCTGGTCAGCGCAACCGTTGCCATGCCCACCCAGGGCGGTAGCGTCAAAGCGACCAGCATGACCAGCGGGAACACCGCATACGACAGCGGCAGACTGATGGGCTGAGGAATCCAGCTCGCGTAGATGACGAACGTGGCCAGAGGGACCAGGACCAGGGCCGCGACAACACCCACGGCCTGCTGCATGGTCAGCGGGCGGATGCGCAGGCTGACCACCAGCGGGGCAATCAGGACCACCCCCATGGTATCCGCCAGCCAGCACAGGAGCACTGTACCGACGAGTTCGCTGGACACCCCCACGGCAACCAGTGCCCCGGACGTGCCGCTCGCCAGCGCCGTCACCCCGACGCCCACGCCCACCAGCTTGTACAGCTCCGACAGCGAAGCCAGGTCGCCCCGCAACCCGAGAAACCGCAGCAACGCGGCGCCGATGACCGCACTGGCGCCATCCCCCAGGGCCAGCAACAGGCCGTCCGCGACCGCTGCGCCCAGGGAGACATGGGCAACCAGAGCGGCCACCACAACGGTTATCGCAAGGGCGTATCCGAAGCGCCAGATCACCGCCATCGCCAGCCCGACGGCCGGCCAGATCAGCGGCACGCCGGAGGCGTCGAACGTGTACTGCGACGCCCACACCGCCAGAGCCAGATACCCGAAGAACGTCAGCGCGTGGGGAGCGAGCCCCCTGCCCGCGTGCGAACGCACCTCGCTCACGACCCCTGCCGCCACCATGGCGACCACCTCCCGGCGCCTGGCACCACGGCGCGCCGCGGCGCTCACGGTACCAAACGCTGAATCCAGCCCACCACGCGGCGCGTCATGGGTGAATACAGCCGATCCGCGTAGAGCGTGTTCACCGCACGGCGATGGATCTGGGCCAGCGTCGGATAGGCGTGCACGGCACCGGAGAGGTGCTTGACCTTGATCCGCGCCTGCATGGCCAGCACCAGCTCGTGGATCAGTTCGCCGGCGTGGGGGCCAAGGATGGATGCGCCCAGGATCCGGCCACGGTAAATCACCATCTTGAGCAGCCCCGCGGTACTGCCTTCGGCCAGCGCACGATCCACATCGCCGAAGCGGAATCGCGCAATCTGTACAGCATACCCCTGCTCCCGGGCAGCCGCTTCGGTCAGACCCACATGTGCCAGCTCGGGCGCTGTGTAGGTCACCCAGGGGATCACGCGGTAATCGGCCTTTTTCGGCAGACGGAACACGACGTTGGCGATAACGACGCCCGCCTGATACTCGACCACGTGGGTGAACGGGTATGTGCCGCAGACGTCGCCGCAGGCGTGAATGTGACGCACGCTGGTGCGCATGCGCGCATCCACCGGGATACGCCCTTCTTCGACGGTGACGCCGGCGCGCTCGAGATCCAGGCCGTCCACCTTCGGTGCGCGCCCGGCCGCGACCAGGATATGATCGGCCTCGATGGTCGCCACCTCGTCCCCCGACCGGCAGTGCAACCGGCGCATGCCATCACGGGTCTCCACGGCTTCCACGGCCGTCGCCGTGCGCACGTCGACACCGTCGGCGCGTAACTGGCGCTCCAGTTCGGCAGTGAGCTCCGGATCCTCGCGGGGCAGGATACGCTCCGCCATCTCCAGGACCGTGACCTGGCTGCCCAGGCGGGCAAACGCCTGCGCCAGTTCCAGGCCGATGGGGCCGCCCCCCATCACCGCCAGCCGGTCGGGCAGTTCGCGCTGGTCGAAGACGGTTTCGTTGGTCCAGTAACCCGCTTCGGCAAGCCCGGGCACCAGCGGCACGGCAGGGCGCGAGCCGGTGGCGATCAGGATGCGCCGGCCGATGAGGCGTCGATCACCGGCCACAACCGTCTGCGCATCGGCGAACCGGGCGTGGGCGAAAATCACGTCCACACCGTAGCTGCGAAAGCGCTCCGGGTCGTCGTGCACCTGAATCGTGTCGATGACCTCACGGACGCGGTCCATGACCGCGGCCAGATCCACCCGCCCGAGCTCTGCAGCAACCCCGAAGCGGCCGCTCTCGCGAGCGGCCCAGGCGATCTCGGCGGACCTGATGAGCGTCTTGCTCGGCACACAGCCGGTATGCAGGCAGTCCCCGCCCAGCTTGCCGCTCTTCTCCACCAGCGCCACCCTGAGCCCGAGCTGCCCTGCGACACTCGCGGTCACGAGACCACCGACACCGCCCCCGATGACAACCAGATCAAACGTCTCGGTCATTGTTCTCCTCACCCGCTGTCGCCGTGACCGAGTCCGACGCCGCTTCGACGTCCACGGTCGGATCATTCTTGAATCGCCGGATCAGTCGCGGCAGGAAGATCACAGCGGCCAGCAGACCGATGGCGATCAGCACGGCATTGATACCGCTGCGCCCACCGGCCACGGTCTCGGCACCGGCGTGGCCGATCCATGTATAGGCGAACGCCCCCGGGGCCATGCAGATGAAGGTGGCAATGGCGTAGGGCATGAACCCGATGCGGGTCAGCCCGAGGGCGTAGTTGAGCAGGTTGAACGGGAAAATCGGCACCAGGCGCGTAAACGCGACGAACCGCCAGCCCTCACGCTCGACGCCGACAATCAGCTTCTTCAGCCGCCCACCGGTGTGCCGGGCGACCAGGTCGGAGGCCAGATAACGGGCCACCAGGAACGCCAGCAGTGCACCGATGGTGGCGCCGGTGAGGCTGTAGAGCGTGCCGAACACGGGCCCGAACAGCACCCCGCCCGCGATGGTGAACACCAGCCCAGGAAGAAAAGCCACCGTGGCCACCGCGTACGCGGCCATGAAGGCGAACGGCGCCAGCATGCCCAGGTCGTCCAGGCGCCGCTGCAGCATGCCCGGGCTCAGCTCGCCACGAAACTGATAACCGACGATCAGCAGCGCGACCACGGCCAGGCCGAGAGCGATGCGCATCATGAGTTTGCCGCGTCCTGCCATGTGGAGCTGTCCTGTCGAATAGGGATACGCCGTGAGTGTGCCCGCGCGCGGCGGTGATCAACATTCGTAATTACCGTACCTGAATCACTCCGGCAGCAGGCGGATTTCCCCGTACCACGCCTCGATGGGCTCACCCACGTCGTCGCAGTCGGTCATGATCGCCAGCGCGTCGATGGTGTCGAGATCGCGGTCGTGGTAGGTCCTGAAATCGTCGCGCAGGTTGCGGCGCTCGGTCACCCACTGCCCGCTCTCCTCCGGGGGGCCTGACTGCAGGGCGATCATGCGCGCCTGGGAGGCGTAGGCGTTCTCCCAGTCGGCGCCCTGCTCCATCTCGCTGGCCCAGACGTAGTTGAGCGCGCGGGTGCGCCAGCGCAGCACACTGTGCTCGTCCACGGCGTACAGGCGCGCCGGGTAGTCATCGCCGGCACGAACGGTTTCGTCAATGCCGCTGAACGTCTCGTCCACCCGCCACTCCCATTCCACGATGGGGGTCTTGTTCAGGTCGATGGAGTCTTCCAGGAACAACCCCGAGGCAGTCCCATCGGTGCACCGGGCGTGAATGGCCTCACGCCCATCGATCTCGACCAGTTCGTAGGTGGTTTCGCCCTCGAAGGAATGGCGCTTCCAGTCGATGATGTCCGCCGGGGTAAACACCCTTTCCGCGCCGAGGACGGTCATCGTCAGCAACAGACCCAGGGCGGCCGGAATGGCGGGGCGTATCAGCGGCGGCATCGGTTTACCTCCCTGCACAGCGGGATGACATCGCCACTGTAAACCGCCTGAACGCAGCCGGCACCTTGGGAAGCCCCCAGAACGCGGCCGGCCTGGGGGGGGCTGGTGGCGCCCCGTGTCTGGCAGCGGCGTCTCGGCGCACCACGCTTCATTCCGGGCTACAGCCGGTCCGCATCCGACAATCCGTGATCCGGCCCTTGCCGCAACCGCGTACCGTAGGATACAGCCGCCGGGCTGTCAGCCGGCCAGACGCGCCGGAACCACTCTTCCCACGCGGGAGTGACGCAGTCCGCCGCAACGGCATCGCAGTGAACACCCCCCACAGTGGTGCCGTACAGACGCTGCTCGGGCACGGCCGGACGGGTGCTGATTCGCGTGAGAATGCCCCGGCGATCACCGCGAACGTTGGGCATTCCGGTGGCACCGTTGTTGACCACCAGCCGCGCCCGACCGCCCGCCGTGAACGCCTGGGCGAAGGGCAGACAGGTGTGTGTACAGGCGAACACGTCCACCGCCGCGCGCCGGAACCAGGACGCCAGCTGCGGCGGCGTCTCACCCCGTGGCGGCATGGCTTCCACGGCCAGCCCCCAGCCGGCAAGGGATTCCGGGTCGCCGTGGATGACACCCACGGACACCGGACCCACCTGCACCCGGAGCTGCCGCGGCAGCCGCCCCAGCGCCTCCACATGCGCCGGCTGCTCCCGGGCGGTGGCCTGCAATCGCGCCATGATCCGGTTCGAGCGCTCCACGGTGGCATCATCGACCCATGCCGGATACGCACAACCACAGCCGGCGTCGTCATCCGGGGAAGCCAGCTCCGCCTCCACGTTGCCCTGCAAGGCGTGGTGTCGCAGCACCTCCGTGTTGACCCGGTCGAAGGTCGCAGCATCCGCGTTGAACCAGTTGAAATCGCCGTTGAAGAGCAGTGCCGGCGCGGGCTGCCCGGCAGCCACTTCGTCCGCCGCCAGCTCCAGCACGGCGCCCAGTGCAGCCGTATTGCCGTACAGGCCACCGATCACGTAGAGCGTCTCCGCGGTCAGATCCGGCGCCCGGTCCAGCGCGGCCGGATCGGTGCGGTAGTGCAAGGGGCAGTGGCGGCCAGGCGCCACCATCACGCCTCGCCCTTGCCGGGCGCCCGGCGACGCAGCCCCAGGGCGAAGGCGGCCATGCCGCCCACCAGGATCGCCACCGTGACCACGAGCAGTTTGCTGTAGCTGTGTTCCACACCGGTGAGCGCACCGATCCAGCCCACGTAGCCGGAGTCTTCCAGGAAATACAGGAACGAACCGCCCATGGCGAGGGCGAACGTCACCAGCAGACTCCAGCGCGCCACATCCCGCCCCAGCAGGATGGAGAACACGATGACCGGGGCCAGGAACAGCGAAGCCGTGCCGCTGACCGCCACGGCGGCGAACAGGTCATCCGTGCCCACGAGGACCAGCAATAACCCGCCCACGGCGGCCGCCACCATGGCCACCCGCCCCCACAGGGTGGAGCGGCGCGCCAGCCCCATGTCCACCACCACCAGTTTTGCGGTGCTGGAATACACCGAGTCCATGGTGGACGCCGCGGACAACACCAGGGCGACCGCGAGAATCAGCATGGCGCCACCGCCGAGCAGGGGCTCCAGGGCGGCGAGGAAATCGCCTTCGCCACCGTCGTTCAGCCCGGCGAACACCCCCAGCAGCCCGAACGCCAGGATGCACAGCGAGGAGAGCCAGAAGGCGTGCAGGAAACTCCGCCGTGTCGTCTGGCGGTCGGCGATAAAGCCGCGGTCCATCATTACCGGGTCGTGCAGGGGATAACTCAACACCTGCAGCAATGCCACCGCCAGCAGGATCCAGCCCGGGCTGGTCAGCTCCGGGCTGCTGACCACCACCGCGCCACTACTGAACTGCGGATGCACCAGGGTCATGACCAGGAGCACCAGCAGCGCGACCCCCAGCAGCGCCATCTGCAGGGCGTCCGTGCGCAGCGAGGCCCGCAGGCCACCGACGGCGGAATAGACCAGGGTCACGGCGGCCACGGCCACCATGGCCAGGTTGCCGGCCTGATCCCCCGCGGCGGCGAAGACAATGCCGATCACCAGCAGGTTGGCAAAGACTTCACTGAGCAGCCGCAGGCTGATCAGCACATTGAAGCACCAGGTGCCGGTGCGCCCGAAGCGCTGGAACAGAAACGCCTGGACGCTGGTGGCCCCGTGACGGAAACGCAGCCGGTCGGTGATCAGCCAGCCCGTGAGGAACGAGCCGTAGTAAGCGGTGTAGGCGAGCACCCCGGCGATGCCGAAGACGTAGCCGAGTATTCCCGCGTTCAGCAGGGAACGGGCGAAAATCCAGGTCGTGACCTGGGAGAGTGTCAAGGTGAGCACGCCCGGCGGTTGCCCGGAATCCGTCCAGCCACGGAAAAACCCGTCCACGGTGCGCACGCGGGGTGCAACCGCAACACTGGCTACGGCGAGGCCGAGAATGATGAGGGTCAGGGCCGGAATATTGAGCGTTTCCAATCCATCCTCCCAGTGGGGACCTCACGCGCACATCTGCCCGGACCCTACACGCTGTGCGTTCAGGCGGGAATACGCGGTTCCCACGGGTTGCCCGGCCGCCGGAACCGGTTTAGGCGCTCACCATGCCGGCGGGCATCGGATTGCCCGAGGGGTTTCCTCTCAGGGCCCGGAAGGCGTCGTCACCATGGCACCGCCCGCGAACCGGTAGGTACTGCCACCAGCCGCCTTGGCATCGTACATGGCGTCATCCGCCACGTGCTGCAATGCATCCGCGTCGGTACCATGATCCGGGTAGAGTCCAATGCCGATACTGCCACCGATGCGCAGCTCCAGGCCCTCGATCAGCAGGGGCCGCTTCAGTGCGTCGAGGATACGTGCCGCCGCATTGCCTGCATCCGCCTCGGTATCGATCCGTGGCAGCAGTACCACGAACTCGTCCCCCCCATGCCGAACAACGGTATCCAGGGACCGGACCGTATCCTGCAACCGTCGCGCAATCTCCTGAAGCACGCTGTCACCGACGTGGTGACCGTGGGCGTCGTTCACCGGCTTGAACCGGTCCAGGTCAATGAACAGCAATGCCAGGCGGTACTCCTCGCGCTCAGCCCGGGCGATGGCGTGGCCGAGCCGGTCGAGGAACAGCGTCCGGTTGGCGAGCCCGGTCAGATGATCATGAAGGGCAAGATGGCGAATGCGCTCCTCCTGCTCCCTGGCGGCCTGCCGGGCCTGGTACTGATCGGTGATGTTATAGGCGAGCCACAGCACACAGGGTCGCCGTTCCAGCCCTTCCGGGAGCGGAAAGATTCTCGCCTGGAACCACTGCTTTCCGGACGGCCCATCCCGCCGACCCAGTTGCGGCAGATCCTCGACATTGACGGGATGCTCCAGCGTCACCAGTTGCCCGCTGTCGATGGCCCTGCGGACGGCACCGCGGAAGTGTCTGGCGGCAGCTTCATCCATGATGTCGTCGAAGCTGTGCCCGACCAGGCCGCTGCCGTCGTGATAGAGCTGCCGTTCACGTCCGCCGAAGGCCTCGAGATACCGGCCCTGATCATCGATCACGAAACCGATATCCGGCACCGCCGCAATCATCGCCTCAAGGCGCCGGGTCACGTGCCGAAGCCGCTGCGCCTGATAGGTCAGCACGCCGGCAACCGCCGATGTGGCGAGCACCAGAAACGCGCCGGTCAGTCGCGCCCAGTAAGGCAACGCCGAGTATGCAGCCCAGCCGGCGGCCGGCACCGCGGCAAGCTGCCACGCGTCGTTCTGGAAGGAGATATCCAGCAGCACCGGATCGGCACGGAAAACCTCCTCCGAGCCGAAGAACACTTCGCCCTCGCTGCCGGTGCCGTCGCGACCGCGCAGCGCCACGTTCAGCGCCCGCCCCTCGAGCGGCAGCAGGCCGGCGGACTCCAGCAGGCTCTCGTGGCTCACGGGGACGGTGGCAGCCCCCCAGTAGCTGCCATCATTCAGCGTCACCGGGGCACGCACGATCAACGCCTCGTCCCCCTGGGCCAGGGTCATGGGGCCGGCCACGACCGCACGCCCCTCGGCCTTCATGCGGTCGAGGCTGCGGCGCTGCTCCGGGTGCTCGGCGATGTCGAGCCCAAGCGCCTCCTGATTGCCTGCCAGGGGATACATGTACGACACGACGTCGCCGGGCGCGAGACCGACGTTCCTGACATGACTCTCCCCCGTGACCATGCGTTCGGCCATGGCCGCAAAGTCGTGCCAGCTGAGATCGGGATTGGCGCCGGCGAAACGCGCCAGCCCCTTGACCATGAAGATGGTGGCGTTGAGTTCGCCCTCGAGCCGCGCGCGCAGGTTGCCCGCTTCCGTCAGTACCGCGTTGCGCGCCTCCTCCTGCGCCCGCTCGCTGGCAACGCGGTCCACCGCCAGCGCCCCGGCGCCAAGCACGGCACCTACGACACCCGCCACCGCCCAGCTCAACAGGCGTCGTTTACCCGGCATACACCCGTGCCCCCCGGCACACCTCGAGTTATTCGCTTTTCCTGCAGCTTACCCGCCTTCACAGGAGAACACGATGCCGGCCGGCGCTACTCCTCTGCCATGGCCAGGATCGGGGTCACGATGTCGTTGCGGGCCACGATGCCCTCGAGGGCGCTGTCGCGCAGCACAACGACACGGCGGAAGTTCTGCCGCACCATCAACCGGGCCACATGCTTGACGTGCATCTCCGCGTGCACGGTGATCACCGGTTTGGTGCACACGTCGTAAACGTTGATCAGGTCGATATCACCCTCCTCGGCGACGATAGTCCGCAGGATGGTGGCATAGGTGATCAACCCGTAGGCGTCGTGCTCGTCCTTACGCTCGACCACCAGCGCCCGGACGTTATTGCTGCGCATGGCCTGCATGGCCTGGCGGATCGTGGCCAGTGGTGAGATCGTCACCACGTCGGTCTGCATGATGTCTTTCACTAGCATGGATGGGCTCCCAGGCGGTATCTCGACGGTGCCGCTACGGCGACTCAAATGTCATCCCGGATGCGGGACTCGAACTGCTCCAGCTGCGCCATATCGATGCCGGCGATATGCTCCAGCGGCAGTGTGAACACCACCCCCTTGCTGGTGGCGTTCAGGTCCAGGTCCCGGGTCATCTGCTTCAACACCCGCACCGAGAGTTTCTTCTCCAGCACGAACAGCAGCACGGACTGGCTGCCTTCGTAGGTCAGCCCGAAGAAGGTCTTCTTCTCCTTCGTGCCAATACCGCGGGCATCCAGAATGGTGACGCCGCCGGCCCCCGCCTCCTTGGCGGAGTCGATGGCCTGCTCTTCCAGGTCTTCGGCCAGGATGGCCACCAGTGCCGCGAATTTCATGTTGCACCTCCTCTCGCCTTGCTGACGAGCTCCACGCCGATAGCGTAGAGCATGACGGTAATAATGGGGAAAATGGACGCGAACGCGATCAGGCCGAAGCCGTCGATGAGCACACTGCGCCCCTCGATGTGGGTTGCCAGGCCAATCCCCAGGGCCGTGACCAGGGGCACGGTCACCTCCGAAGTGGTCACCCCGCCAAGATCGAAGGCCAGGGCCACGATGTACTTCGGCGACAGCCAGGTGAGCAGGATCACCAGCGCGTAGCCGCCCATGATGTAGTAGTGGATGGAGTCACCGGTGATGATGCGGTGCACGCCCACGGTGATGCCAACGGCCACACCGGCGGCCACCAGCAGCCGGATGATGTTGCCCTTGAGCTGCCCCTTGGCTGCCTCTTCCGCCTTTTCGCCGATGGCAATGAGCGCCGGCTCGGCCATGGTGGTGGCAAAGCCGATACAGAAGGCGAACAGGTAGACGAACAGGATCTGCTCGCGGGCGATAAGCTGCTCGGCCATGCTCTCGCCGATGGGAAACAGCCCCAGTTTCAGCCCCACCACGAAGGCGTACAGGCCGACGATCACCAGCACGAAACCGACCATGACCTTGTGCAGGTGAGCAATGTGCTTGCGCAGCACCAGATACTGGAACACCAGCACCACGGCGATAATGGGCAGCACATCCCTGACCATGACCAGCAGATCGCTCAGCATGCCAAGGGCCAGGCTGCCGGCCACCGGGTCGGCGACGCCGTCGGTCTCGGCCTCCATCTCCAGGCCGTTCCCGGCCACATCGCCGGTCTCGCCGAAGGTGTAGACCACGATGCCGTAGAGCTGCACGGAGATCATGGGCACCATCACCGCCAGTGCCACCAGGCCGAAGCCGTGCATGAGCGCGGTGCGCCCGCGGATGGAGACCGCCAGGCCGATACCCAGCGCGGCGATCAGCGGCACGGTGACGATGTTGGTGGTCACGCCGCCGGAGTCGTAGGCCAGCCCGACGATCTCCTCGGGCGCGAAGAAGGTCACCAACACCACCAGCAGGTAACCGGCAATCATGTACCAGTGCAGGCTGTGACCGAGGATGATGCGCACGATGCCGAGCCCCACCACCGCGCCCACGGAGGTGGCCACCAGCAGCCGCAGGGTAAACGCGTTCACACGCCCCTCGCTGATCACCTCGGCCTGATCGGCCACGGCGATCAGCGCCGGCTCGGCGATCACCGCGGCAAACCCCAGGGAGAAACCGAACAGCATCAGCAGCACCAGCGAGCCGCGCTTGGCTAGCTGGTTGGAGAGGTTCTTGCCGATGGGGAAGATGCCCAGCTCCAGGCCCTGCAGGAACAGCGCCACGCCAAGCACCACAATGCCCAGGCCCACGGCCATGGACAGCAACCCGTCGGGCACTTCCTGCATCACCGCGAACTGGAAGAAGCTCACCACGGCGATGATGGGCAAGAGATTGCGGAAGGCATGCTTGAGGATGCCGTAGAATTCCCGGAGCTGATTCACTGGCTGCAGGCTTCCTCTGCTGCTGTGCGCATGGGTCTACTCCGAAGGCCCGGGGCCGTCGCCCAGATACTTGCGGATGGCCGCCGGGTCGATACCGCCGGTGGCATCCACCGGCGCCACGAACGCAAGCCCCTGAAAGGGCCGCAGCAACTCCAGCTCACGGTTCATCCGGGCGGCGATGCGCGTCGCCCGCTCGCCGTCCAGCACCCAGAGCATCACCACGCCGATCCCCCGATAGGTGACACCGAAAAACGTGATGTGCTCGGGAAAGCCGATGCCCCGGGACGGCAGAATGGTAACACCGCGGGCCCCTTCCTCCCGGGCAATGGCCAGCGCCGCCTCCTCCAGCTCATCGGCCACCGCCGCAATCAGCAACGAGGCACCCTGCGGTTTGTCGTCGGTCATGACCCTACCCCGTTTCCACCCACGGCAGCCGTCGCAGCGCCATCTTCTCGAACTCCACGATCACGAACACCGCCGCCCCGAATGCCAGGATCCGTGCCCAGTCGTCCGGCCCGATGGCGGTAGTCCCGAACAGGGTATGCATTACCGGTGCGTAAGTGAACGCCAATTGCAGCAGCACCAGCACCCCGATGGCAATCCACATGGCCTGGCTGCGCAGCAGCGCCCCGCCGACCAGCACCGGCTGGTGGATCAGCCGCAGGTTGAGCAGGTAGAAGGCCTGACCGGCCACCAGCGTGTTGATGGCCACGGTGCGGGCCACCTCGTCGGAGGCGCCCACCACTTCTTCCATCCACACGAAATGGCCGAAGGTCCCCAGCCACAGCAGAATGGCCACGAAGGGAATGCGCCAGAGCAGAAATCCGGACAGCAGCGGTGCCGCCGGGTCCCGGGGCGGACGGCGCATGACGCCCGGCTCGCTGGGCTCGAAGGCCAGCGCCATGGCCAGGGTCACCGAGGTGACCATATTCACCCACAGGACCTGCACCGGGGTCAGCGGCAGGGCCAGCCCCATGAGAATGGCCATCATGATGGTCAGTGACTGCCCGGCATTGGTGGGCAACATGTGCAGGATGGCCTTGCGGATATTGTCGTAGACGGTGCGGCCCTCTTCCACCGCGTGGGCGATGGAGGCGAAGTTGTCATCGGCCAGCACCATCTCCGAGGCCTCCTTGGCGGCCTCCGTGCCCTTGTTACCCATGGCCACGCCCACGTCCGAGCGCTTCAGCGCGGGGGCATCGTTGACGCCGTCTCCGGTCATGGCAACCACGGCGCCTTCCGCCTGCAACGCGCTCACCAGGCGCAACTTGTGCTCGGGCGTGGTGCGGGCGAAGACGGCGGCCGTATGGGCCGTGCGCCGAAGAGTGTCGTCATCCATGGTGTCCAGCTCATGGCCGGCGACGGCACTCCGCGCCGCTTCGCCGAGCCCCAGCAACCGGCCCACGGCGCTGGCGGTGATCAGGTGATCTCCGGTGATCATCTTCACGCCAACGCCGGCCTCACGGCACTGGGCGACGGCGCGAATGGCCTCCTCCCGGGGCGGATCGATAATGCCCAGCACGGCCAGCAGCGTGAACCCACCGGCGTCCACATGGGGATGATCCACGGCGGTCTCTTCGGTGGCCGTCCGTGTCGCCACGGCCAGCAGGCGCTCGCCCTGGCCGGCAATTTGATCGAGGCAGCCGTCCCAGAAAGCGCGGTCCAGTGGCTGGTCGCCATCCACGCCGCGCTGGGCGCTGCACAGATCCAGCACCCGCTCGGGCGCGCCCTTGAGCACGATGTACCGGCCACCGTCCGACGGGCCGTGGAGCGTTGCCATGTACTTGTGATCGGACTCGAACGGGATGACGTCGAGCCGCGGGTGCTGCTGCTCTTCCTCGCCGCGGTCGAGCCCCCCCTTGCCGGCGAGCACCAGCAACGCCCCTTCGGTGGGGTCACCCTCGATGGCCCAGTCGCCTTGGCGCTGGATGAGCCGGGCGTCGTTGCAGAGCAAACCGGCGCGCAATACGTGGCGCAGCACCTCGTCATCCAGCGGTTCAATGGGCTCGCCGTCCTGGCACAGCTGCCCGGCCCCGGGATCGTAACCGACCCCTTCCACCTGGACCCAGCGGTGCGCGCAGGCCACGGTGGAGACGGTCATCTCGTTGCGGGTCAGGGTGCCCGTCTTGTCCGAGCAGATCGTGGACACGGAGCCCAGGGTTTCCACCGCCGGCAGCCGGCGAATGATGGCGTTGCGCCGCGCCATCTTCTGCACACCAATGGCCAGGGCGATGGTCAGGATCGCCGGCAGGCCCTCGGGAATGGTCGATACTGCCAGGCTCACGGCGGCCAGGAACATCTCGTCCAGGGGATAGCCGCGTACCCAGTACCCGAACGCGAACGTCGCCGCCGAGATCACCAGGATGACACCCGCCAGCCAGCGCCCGAACTGCTCCGTCTGCCGGATCAGGGGGGTCTGCAGGCTGTCCACCTCGGTGAGCATGCCCGAGATCCGGCCAACCTCGGTGTCATCCCCCGTGGCGGTCACGACGCCGAGCCCACGGCCGAAGGTCACCAGGGTCCCGGAGTACGCCATGCACACGCGATCGCCCAGTGGCGCAGCGTCGGCCACTGCATCCACCGCCTTGGCGACGGGCACGGACTCGCCGGTGAGTACGGCCTCGTCGATACGCAGGTTCTTGACCTGCAGCAGCCGCAGGTCGGCGGGCACCTTGTCACCGGCCTGGAGCACCACGATGTCCCCCGGCACGACGGTATCCGCCGGAATCTCCTGGCGCTCGCCATCACGGATCACCAGTGCCGTGGGCGAGAGCATCTGGCGAATGGCATCCAGCGCCTTTTCCGCCCGCCCCTCCTGGACGAAGCCGATCAGGGTATTGATGAGCACCACGGCCAGGATCACGCCGGTATCCACCCAGTGGCCCAGCAGCGCCGTGCCGGCTGCCGCGGCAATGAGGATGTAGATCAGGACGTTGTGGAAGTGGCGGAAGAACCGTACCAGGGGACCGGCAGTCTCGGGAGGACGCAGGCGATTGGCCCCGTGCCGCGCCAGGCGGCGGTCCGCCTCGGCGGCGGCGAGACCGTCACGGTGCGCCTCGTGCGCCGCCATGGTGGCCTCGACGGATTGCGCGTGCCAGGACTGCGGTGTGTCGGACATGCCGTTCCCCGAAAGCGACTCAACCGCAGCTCACTCTACCCATTCGGGGATGGGAGGCAATTGATGCAGATCACCCGGGACGGCAAACGCAGATGAAACCGTGCCCGGCCGCAACACCGGGCACGGCCTGAAGGCAATCAGAATGCCGGCACAACGGCACCGTCGTACTCGTCCTCAATGAAGGTGCGCACCTCGTCGCTCAGCAGCACCTCTTTCAGGGCCTGGATCGCCTCGCTGTTCTCGTTGTCCGGGCGCGCGACCAGGTAGTTCACGTAGGGCGACTCCGAGTCCTCGATGGCCAGGGCGTCTTCCACGGGGTTGAGGTCCGCTTCCAGCGCGTAGTTGGTGTTGATCATGGCCACATCCACCTGGTTCAGCACGCGCGGAAGCATCGCTGCCTCCAGCGCTTCGAACTCCAGGTTCTTCGGGTTCTCGGCGATGTCGCTCTCGGTGGCGGAAATGCTGTCGCCATCCTCCAGGGTGATCACGCCCAGTTCATGGAGCAGCAGCAGGGCGCGGCCGCCGTTGGTGGGGTCATTCGGGATGGCAATGGTGTCGCCGTCCTGCAGGTCATCAAGGCTGTCGATGCGGTCGGAGTAAGCACCAAAGGGCTCGATGTGCACGCCGGCGATGGCCACCAGTTCGGTGCCCTGATCGGCATTGAATTCCTCGAGATACGGCTTGTGCTGGAAGAAGTTGGCGTCCAGCCGCTGCTGGTCCACCTGGGTGTTGGGCTGGACGTAATCGGTAAAGACCTGGACGTCCAGGTCCACGCCGCGCTCGTCCATCATGGGCTCGACGAACTCCAGGATCTCCGCATGGGGGACCGGGGTCGCGGCGACGCTGAGGCGCTCGTTGGCGTGGGCATTGGCGGCAGCCAGCAGGCCCGCCGCGGCGGTAACGGTAACGACATGGCGCAAGTGCATTGAGACTCTCCCTGATGTTGGTTGATCGGGAACAAACCTGCTCCGGTCACCGGCGGCTGTAGTACAGCACCAACCGGTCACCAAGCATCTGCAGCAACTGCACGAAGACCACCAGCAGCACCACCGTGACCAGCATCACGTCGGTCTGGAAGCGCTGGTAGCCATAACGGATCGCCAGATCCCCGAGCCCGCCCCCACCGACGACACCGGCCATGGCGGCGTAGGAGACCAGGGTGATGGCAGTCACGGTGATGCCCGCGATGATCCCGGGACGCGCTTCAGGCAGCAGCGCGCCCATGACGATCTGCCAGGTAGACGCCCCCATGGCCTGTGTGGCCTCGATGATGCCGCGATCCACCTCGCGCAGGGACGTCTCCACCAGCCGTGCGAAAAACGGCGTGCCAGCGGCCACCAGCGGGGGAATCACCCCGCGCACGCCCAGTGACGTGCCCACCAGCAGCATCGTTACCGGGATCATCACGATCAGCAGGATGATGAACGGAATGGAGCGCAGCACGTTCACCACGAACGACAGCACCGCGTAGAACGCATTCTGCTCCAGCAGCTGGCGCTTGCCGGTGAGAAACAGCAGCACCCCGAGCGGCAACCCCAGGAGCACGATGAAGAACATGGAGCCACCCACCATGAGCACCGTGTCCCAGGTGGCGACACCGATTTCGTCCCAGCGGACGTTCATGAAGAAATCGTTCATGGCCGCAGCACCTCCACGCTGACATCCGCGCCGTGCAGGGCCTGCTCCGCACTGTCGGTATCACCACCGATCAGCGACAGCGTGATCTGCCCGTAGGGGATATCCTTGATGTGGTCGATGCGCCCGCTCAGGATGCTGTAGTCCACGCCGGTGCGGCGGGCGATATCACCCAGCATCGGGGTATACGTGGCCTCCCCCTGGAAGGTCAGGCGCAGCACCCGGCCCGGGACATGGGCGAAATCCTCCTGGCGCTCGTCCTCGTCGATGTGCTCGGTCTCGAATACGAAACGCTGCGTGGTCTGGTGGCGCGGATGCAGAAAGACCTGCGCCGCCGTGCCCTGTTCAACGACCTCACCGGCATCCAGCACCGCCACCCGGTCACAGATGGTGCGGATGGCGTCCATCTCGTGGGTAATCAGTACGATGGTCAGCCCGAGTTCGCGATTGATATCGCCGAGCAGCCGCAAAACCGACTGGGTGGTCTGGGGGTCGAGGGCGCTGGTGGCCTCGTCGCAGAGCAGAATGCGCGGCTCACAGGCGAGCGACCGGGCGATGCCCACGCGCTGCTTCTGCCCGCCGGAGAGCTGTGCCGGGTACTTGTTGGCCTGATCCGCCAGCCCGACCCGATCGAGCAGGTGATCCACCCGGTGCTGCATCTGGTCACGCGAGTACGTCCCCGCGAGCTTCATGGGAAAACGCACGTTCTCCGCCACCGTCTTCGAGGACAGCAGATTGAAGTGCTGGAAGATCATGCCGATACCGCGGCGCAGCGCCATCAGCTCACCGCCCCGGCTGTCGGTGATGTCCTCACCATCGATCCGGATGCGGCCACTGCTGGGCCGCTCGATCAAATTGATGAGCCGCAACAGCGTGGACTTGCCGGCACCGGAGTGCCCGATCACCCCGAACACCTCGCCGGCGCGGACTTCCAGATTGATATCGCGGAGCGCCGACACGTCACGGCCTTCCACGCGATACGACTTTTGAACGTCCTCGAATTCGATCACGACACAGCTTTCCTGGTCCGCGCAACGTCGCGGGGGAGCACCGTGCGATACCACTGCCGGACACGATCTCCCGCCACCCGAAAGCCCGGGATTATAACGTGACCGGTGCTGATCGAATAAATCGAACAGCTATCAGGTTATAACGCAGGGGTCCGCCAGGGGGTCAGCCCTGCAGTGAAATCCCCATGACGGCGGGCAGAACCCAGTAGATGAACGCGGTAGTCAGGACGATGGTCACCAGGTTCAGCAACAGCCCCGCCCGGGCCATCTGCGGGACAGTCACCGCCCGACTGCCGAACACCACCGCGTTCGGCGGCGTCGCCACGGGGAGCATGAAGGCACAGGACGCCGCCACCGCCACTGCCGCCATCAGCGCCAGCGGATGGAAACCGATCGCCACCGCCAGCGCCCCCATCAGGGGCACGAACAGCGTCGCCGTCGCCGTGTTGGACGTGACCTCGGTGAGAAACACCACCAGCGCCACGCAGGCCGCGATCATCAGCAGGACGGGTATCCCGGCCAGGCCCTCGAGACCGGTGGCCATGGTCTCGGACAGCCCGGACTCCGTGAACCCGGCCGCCAGCGCGAAACCGCCACCGAAGAGCAACACGATGTCCCAGGGGATGGTCACCGCCGTTTTCCAGTCCAACAGCCGCTCACCGGACCCGTCCCCCGCGGACAGCAGAAACAGCGCCAGAGCGCCGGCGATGGCAATACTGGAATCGTTGATCTGGTTCAGTGTCCCCTCGGGGAGAAAACCACGAAACACCCATGCCAGCGCCACGCTCACGAACACGATCAGCACACGCCGCTCGGCCACGCCGATGGAGCCGATCTCCTCCAGCTCACGGCGGACAAGATCACGCCCACCGGGAAGACGGGCGAGATCACGCCCGTGTCGCCCGAACGCAAGATACACCCAGGTCATGGCCAGCATGATGGCCGACAGCGGCACGCCGAATGCCATCCACGCCGCGAAACTGATCTCGATACCGTAGAGTTCGTTGGCCATGCCCGCCAGCACCGCATTCGGCGGCGTGCCGATCAAAGTGCCCACCCCGCCGATGGAGGCGCTGTAGGCAATTCCCAGCATCAGCGCCACGCCGAACCCGCCGGACAGCGTCTCGCCAGCGCGATCCGCCTCTTCCCGGCTCTGCTGCAGCACTGCCATGGCAATGGGAAGCATCATCATGGCCGTCGCGGTATTGCTGATCCACATGGACAGTACTGCCGTGGCCAGCATGAACCCCAGGATCATGCGGCGCGGGTCCGTGCCCACCAGGTTGATGGTGTGCAACGCGATGCGGCGATGGAGATTCCAGCGCTGCATGGTCACGGCGATCAGGAAGCCGCCGAGAAAGAGGTAGATCAGGTGATTACCGTAAGCCCGGGTCACGTCCCCCGGCGCCAACACGTCGAGGGCAGGGAACAGCACGATGGGAACCAGCGCGGTCGCTGCCAGCGGCAGCGCTTCGGAGATCCACCAGGTGGCCATGAGAATCGCCACCAGCGCGACCGCCCACTCGTTCGATTCCAGCCCGGCGGGCGGCCCCGTGAGCAGCCCTGCAATCAGGACGCTCGGCCCGAGGTAAAGTCCCACACTCTGCCTGGAAAGGGCCATTCCGCACTCCTTGGCTCTGAATCGGATTCACCGGTAAGCGTAGCCGGTACCAGCTTGTGTCGTGGTCGGTCGTATTCTATTGCTCGTAACAAAAACGGCGAGTCGGTGGCTTCAATGCCTCCTGACTCGCCGTTTTCATAAAGAAGATGGTCGGGGTGGCAGGATTTGAACCTGCGACCACCTGCACCCCATGCAGGTGCGCTACCAGGCTGCGCTACACCCCGAGAAGGCTGGCAATATTACACAAAACCGCGCGGGCGTCCAAGCCTCGCGCACGCATCAGCGCTTCAGCGCCTGGGCCACTTCCTCCAGCTCCAGCCGGACCTGATGGATCACCTGCTGGCTCTGGTTGAGATCTTCCTTGGCGTCGTCCCCGGACAGGCGCTGACGCGCCCCGCCGATGGTAAACCCTTCCTCGTACAGCAAGGACCGGATCTGGCGGATGAGAATCACGTCCTGACGCTGGTAATAACGTCGATTGCCGCGGCGCTTGACCGGCTTGACCTGCGGAAACTCCTGCTCCCAGTAACGCAGCACGTGCGGTTTCACGCCGCACAGTTCACTGACCTCACCGATGGTGAAGTAGCGCTTGGCCGGGATCGCCGGCAGTTCGTCGTTATTCCCCGGTTCCAGCATAGGCTTCCACTCTCGCCTTCAGTTTCTGACCGGGCCGGAAAGTCACCACGCGCCGGGCGGAGATGGGAATCTCTTCGCCGGTCTTCGGGTTGCGTCCTGGCCGCTCGCTCTTGTCACGCAAATCGAAATTGCCGAAACCGGACAGCTTGACCGCGGTCCCATCTTCCAGGCAAGCCCGGATCTCTTCAAAGAAGCACTCTACCAGATCCTTCGCTTCCCGCTTGTTCAGTCCAACCTCTTCGAACAGACGCTCGGCCATGTCTGCCTTGGTCAAAGCCATGCGATTACCCTCTCAACTCGGCGTGAAGCTCATGGCGCAACTGCGCGACCACACGGTCCACCACTGCGTCCACGTCACTGTCTACAAGCGTGCGGGATAAATCCTGCAAAATCAAGCCTATACCCACACTTTTCATACCATCACCGACGCCTTCCCCCTGATACACGTCGAAGAGGATCACGTCCTTCAGCAACTCGCCCCCGGCCTGGCGCACGCAGCCGTCCAGAGCCGCCGCGGAAACGGACGCCTCCACCACGATCGCCAGGTCCCGACGGATGGACGGGAACCGTGACAGCGGCTCGAAAGCCGGCACCCGCGCCTGCTGCACCACGTCGAGACGCAACTCGAACAGGAATGCCGCACCGTCCAGGTCAAGGCGCCCCTGGAGCTGCGGATGCACCGCGCCCAGCCAGCCCACGGATTCACCATCCAGTTCCACACGCGCGGTCTGACCGGGGTGCAGTGCCGGATGGGTGTCCGGCACGAACCGGAATGCCTCGCCGCGCCCGGAGACCGACAGCAGCGCCTCGACATCGCCCTTGACGTCGAAAAAGTCCACCGGCCGCGGCCGCTCGGCCCACTGCTCGGGCACAACTGGCCCCAGCACGACGCCGGAGAGCATGGACTCCTGAGCAAGATCGTCCAGCGTGCCGCGGAATCGCAGCCCGGTCTCGAACAGCCGCAGGCGCTGCTGCTGGCGGTGGCGGTTGTACACCGCCGCCTTCACCAGGCCCGGCCAGAGGGATGTGCGCATCACCGCCATCTCGGCCGAGATCGGGTTCGCCAGGGGGACGGGTGTCTGCTCGGGGTCGAGCAGGGCCTGGACACCCGGCTCCACGAAACTGTAGGTCACCGCCTCCTGGTAGCCGCGGTCCACCAGCACGTCGCGCAGGCGCGCCACCGGCAACTGCGTCTCGGACTGCGGCTGGATGCGCGCCGGCGTCGCCGGGCGCGTCTCGGGAATGCGGTCGTAGCCGTGAATACGCGCCAGCTCCTCGATCAGATCCGCCTCGATGCTGATATCGAAGCGGTAGGCGGGCACCCGCACCTGCCACTGATCGCCCTCGGCGGTGACGGCCATCCCCAGGCGCTGGAGAATCCCCGTCACTTCCTCGGCCGGGATGTCCATGCCCAGGAGCTGCCGGATGCGCGCCGCGCGCAGGGTCACGTTACGCGGAGCCGGGACATGGGCGTCGTCCACCTGCTCCAGCACCGGTCCGGGCTGACCGCCGGCGATGGCGGTGAGCAGGGCCGTCGCGCGCTCCACGGCACGCACCTGACCGGCCGGATCCACGCCACGTTCGAAGCGATGGGAGGAGTCAGTGTGCAGCCCGTATTGCCGGGCCCGGCCCGCAATCGCCTCCGGCGCAAAGAAGGCACTCTCGAGCAGGATATCCGTGGTGTCATCCACCACCGCAGAATCCGCACCGCCCATGACGCCGGCCATGGCGACCGGCCCCTGGTGGTCGGCGATCACCAGCGTGCCGGCGCGCAGCTCCACTGTTTCATCGCCAAGCAGCCGCAGTGTTTCGCCATCGCGCGCCTGGCGCACGATGATCCCGCCCTGAATCCGGGCGAGATCGAAGGCGTGCATGGGCTGCCCGAGTTCCAGCATGACGTAGTTGGTGACATCCACCACCGGGCCGAGGCTGCGCACGCCGGCGCGGCGCAGGCGCTCCTGCAGCCAGATGGGCGATTGGGCACCCACGTCCACGCCGCGGACCACACGCCCCGCGTAACGCGGGCAGGCCGCCCGGTCATCCAGCGCGATATCGACGCGATCATCGAGCACGGGCGCCACGGTTTCGGGCTCCGGCGCCGTCACATCCACCGCCGTCAGGGCGGAGACTTCCCGGGCCACGCCGTTCATGCCCAGGCAATCCCCGCGGTTGGGCGTGAGATCCACCTCAATGACGGCGTCATCCAGCTGCAGCCATTCGCGGAGGTCCCGGCCGACCGGCGCATCCGCCGGCAATGCCATCAGCCCCGCGGCATCCTCACTGAGCCCCAGCTCCCGGGCGGAACAGAGCATGCCGGTGGATTCGACGCCGCGCAGTTTGGCGCGCTTGATCTTCATGCCGTCCGGGAGCACACCGCCAACCCGTGCCAGCGGCGCCTTCAGGCCCTGTCGCACATTGGGAGCGCCACAGACAATCTGCAGCAGCTCACCACTGCCGTCGTCCACGCGGCATACGGAGAGTTTGTCGGCGTCCGGATGGGCGCTGCACTCCACCACTTCGGCGACCACCACCTGCTCGAAGGCCGGCGCGGCCGTCTCGATGCCATCGACTTCGAGCCCGGCCATGGTAAGCCGGTGGGCCAGCGCCTGGGTCTCCAGGTCGACAGGCAACCACTCGCGTAACCAGTGTTCACTGATCTTCATCCGGACTCCTCAGATCAATCACCCGCCACACCGCCCTATCCCGGCGGCGCCGTGCGGTCGTGCATTACTGAAACTGGCGCAGGAAACGCAGGTCGTTCTCGAAGAACAGCCGCAGATCGTTGACGCCATAGCGGAGCATGGCCAGCCGCTCGACGCCCATGCCGAAGGCCCAGCCGCTGTAGCGCTCCGCGTCGATGCCGCAGTACTCGAACACTTTCGGATGCACCATGCCCGAGCCCAGCACTTCCAGCCAGCCACTGCCACCGCAGACCCGGCATCCCTCGCCGCCACAGTGCACGCACTGGACGTCCACTTCGGCCGACGGTTCCGTGAACGGGAAATAGGAGGGCCGGAACCGCACCTCGAGCCGCTGCTCGAAGAACGCTTCCAGGAAGTCGTGCAGCGCGCCCTTGAGGTACGCGAACGTAATACCTTCGTCCACCAGCAGGCCTTCGACCTGGTGGAACATGGGCGAGTGGGTCAGATCGGAGTCGCACCGGTAGACACGCCCTGGCGCAATGATGCGCACCGGGGCGCCTTCGTTTTCCATGACCCGGATCTGCACCGGCGACGTATGGGTGCGCAGCAGCCGCGATGCGTCGAAGTAGAAGGTGTCGTGCATGGCCCGCGCCGGGTGATGGGCCGGGATATTGAGCGCCTCGAAGTTGTGGTAGTCATCTTCGATTTCGGGGCCTTCCGCCACCCGGAACCCCATGCTCGCGAACAGCGCCTGGATGCGCTCGAGGGTCCGGGTCACCGGGTGCAGACCGCCGGTCTCCTGGCCACGCCCCGGCAGGGTGACGTCCACCGCCTCCTGCGCAAGCTGCGTCTCGAGGCCGGCCGACTCCAGCGTCTGCCGTCGCGCCTCCAGGGCCTGCTGCACTTCTTCCTTGGCTGCGTTGATCGCCTGGCCCGCCGCCGGCCGGTCCTCGGCGGGCAGCTTCCCGAGCTGTTTCAACTGCGCGGTCAGCAACCCTTTCTTGCCCAGATAGGAGACGCGCACGGCATCAAGATCCCGGGCATCCGCCGCATCCCTGATGCCGGCGAGCGCCTCCTGTACCAACGTGTTCAGTTCCTCGGATCGTTGCGCGCTCATGCTCATCCGCCGTCACGGCTGCAGCCCCCGGGACGGCGGGCCGCGGCATTGTCACAAAAAAAGGGAAAGGTCTGGCCCACCTTTCCCTTCATTCCCGGCCCCCGGGACAGCGCCCGGGGTACCAAAGGCGAGCCGATCAGCCGTTCAGCGAGGCCTTGGCCTGCTCGGCCACGGCCGTGAAACCGGCCTTGTCGAACACGGCCATGTCGGCCAGCACCTTGCGATCCAGCTCGATGTCCGCCTTCTTCAGGCCGCTGATGAGGCGGCTGTAGGACAGACCGTTGTTGCGCGCGGCCGCGTTGATCCGCGTCACCCAAAGGGCGCGGAACTGGCGCTTGCGCTGACGGCGGTCGCGGTACTGGTACTGACCGGCCTTGATGACGGCCTGGTTGGCCACCCGCCAGCTCCGGCTGCGGGCACCGTAGTAGCCCTTGGCGCGGGACAGCACCTTGTTGTGCTTGGCGCGGGCGGTGACGCCCCGTTTAACTCGTGCCATGGTTCAAACTCCCAAATTGACAATCAGCTGTACGGCAGCAGACGCCGCACGCCGTCGTGATCCTGCTTCGCGACCAGGGTGAAGCCGCGCAGGTTGCGTTTCCGCTTCTGCGCCTTCTTGGTCAGGATGTGGTTGGCAAACGCCTGCTTGCGCTTGAACCGGCCGGATCCCGTCCTCGCAAAGCGCTTCGCCGCGCCGCGGTTGGTCTTGATCTTTGGCATTGCCAGTCTCCAGTCTAAAAAAACAGCAGGCCAGCGCGAGGGCTGGCCATGCAGCATTCCACGAAATGACGAATCAGTTCTTCTTGCGCGGCGCGAGCATCATGACCATGGTGCGCCCTTCCATCTTGGGGCGCTGCTCCACGGTGGCGATGTCTTCCAGATCGGTCTCGACCCGCTCAAGCAGCTTCAGCCCGAGATCCTGGTGCGCCATCTCGCGCCCCCGGAATCGCAGCGTGACCTTGCCGCGGTCGCCATCTTCAAGAAACTTCCGCAGGTTCCGGACCTTGACGTTGTAGTCGCCAGCGTCGGTGCCGGGCCGGAATTTGACTTCCTTGAGCTGCACCTGCTTCTGCTTCTTCTTGGCGGCCTGCTGCTTCTTGCTCGCCTCGAACTTGTGTTTGCCGTAATCCATGATCCGGCAAACGGCCGTCTCCGGGTGCGGCACCATCTCGACCAGGTCGAGACCGGCCTCTTCGGCCCTATCCAGCGCTTCCTGGAGGGACATGACCCCGGCCTGTTCCCCGTCCTGATCAATGAGACGGACCTGCTCAGTACGAATCTTGTCGTTGATGGGTTTTTCATCAACGGGCGCAGACCGCTTCCGCTTGTTCTTCAGAGCGATGTTTCAATCCTCCGCAATACCACGAGTACGCCGTGCCACTTCCGCTTCAAGCTGGTCAATCAGCGCTTCGACCTTGATCGAGCCCAGATCTTCACCCGAACGGGTCCGCACGGCAACGGATCCTGATTCCATTTCGCGATCCCCGATGACGAGCATGTAGGGGACCTTCTGCAATGTGTGCTCGCGGATTTTAAAGCCGATCTTCTCGTTTCTCAAGTCGGAGGAGACCCGAAATCCCCGACTGCGAAGGGTTTTTTCAACGTCCCGGGCGAAATCCGCCTGGCGGTCGGTGATATTCATCACCACCGCCTGCTCGGGAGCCAGCCACAGGGGCAGCGCTCCGGCGTGCTCTTCGATGAGAATCCCGATGAAGCGCTCGAACGAACCGAGAATCGCCCGGTGGAGCATCACGGGCTCCCGGCGCGAGCCGTCTTCCGCCACGTAGTCCGCGCCGAGGCGGCCCGGCAGCGCGAAATCCACCTGGATGGTGCCGCACTGCCACACACGCCCGAGGCAGTCCTTGAGCGAGAACTCCACCTTGGGCCCGTAGAAGGCGCCCTCGCCCGGCTGCAGGGTGTAGTCGAGGCCGGCATTGGTGAGCGCCGTCTCCAGCGCGGCCTCGGCCTTGTCCCACACGGCGTCGGAGCCGACCCGCTTGGCCGGCCGGGTGGACAGCGCGATGAGGATGTCGTCGAAGCCGAGCTCCCGGTAGGCGCGGAACACCATGTCGATGAACGCCGCCACTTCCGACTGCACCTGCTCCTCGGTGCAGAAGATGTGGGCATCATCCTGGACGAAATTACGCACGCGCATGAGCCCGTGCAGCGTGCCCGAGGGCTCGTTGCGGTGGCAGGAGCCGAACTCGGCCATGCGCAGGGGCAGATCCCGGTAACTCTTCAGGCCCTGGTTGAAGATCTGCACGTGGCAGGGGCAGTTCATGGGCTTGACCGCGTACATCCGGTTCTCGGATTCGGTGTAGAACATGTCGTCACCGAACTTCTCCCAGTGCCCGGATTTCTCCCACAGGCTGCGGTCCACCAGCTGCGGCGTGCGCACTTCCTGGTAGTCGTGCTCGCGCAGCAGATTGCGGATGTAGTCTTCCAGCACCCGGTAGACACGCCAGCCCTTGTCGTGCCAGAAGACCATGCCCGGCGACTCTTCCTGCAGGTGAAAGAGGTCCTGTGCCTTGGCAATCCGGCGGTGGTCGCGCTTCTGCGCCTCTTCCAGGCGTTTCAGGTAGGCCTTGAGCCCCTTGCGGTCCGCCCAGGCGGTGCCGTAGATGCGCTGGAGCATCTCGTTGCTGGCATCGGCACGCCAGTAGGCACCGGCCAGTTTGGTGAGCTTGAACGCCTTGCAGAAGCGGGTGTTGGGCACGTGCGGGCCGAGGCACATGTCCACGTACTCCTGGTGGTAGTACAGGGCCATGTGGGTCACATCCGGCATGTCCTCGACCAGCTTGACCTTGTAGCTCTCGCCGCGCTCGCGGAAGATCCGCAGCACCTCGTCGCGCGGCGTCACCTCCTTGATGACGTCGTATTCCTGGTCGATGAGCTCCGCCATGCGCTGTTCGATCTTCTCCAGATCGTCCGGCGTGAAACCGTCATCGAAACGGATGTCATAGTAGAAGCCGTCCTCCACCACCGGGCCGATGGCCATCTGCGCGTCGGGGTAGAGCTGCTTTACGGCCTGACCCAGCATGTGCGCACAGGAGTGGCGGATGATCTCCAGCCCCTCGTCGCTCTTCGGTGTGATGATCTCCAGCTGCGCGTCGTCTGTGATGAGATCGCAGGCATCGTGGAGCTCGCCGTTGACGCGGCCGGCCAGGGTCGCCTTGGCAAGCCCGGCGCCGATATCGGCGGCAACGCGGGAGATGGAGACAGGTTCATTGTATTCGCGGCGACTGCCGTCCGGCAGCGTAATGACTGGCATGGAGAGCTCTCCTGACAGTGGTGACCCATACGAGAGGCCACGTGTATTTGTGGTGCCGACCATCGCGGGCAGGCCGGCACGGAGCGATCAAGCGGCGCAGTATACCCACCGCGAGCCCGGGATCATAGGGAAACGCCCCGCTCGGTTCCGCCCTCCACGCGGTTCCGGCCCAGCCGCTTGGCCCGGTAGACACCGGCATCGGCCCGCGCGATCAGCAGTGCCGGCTCCACCGCATCGCCCACGGCCGTGGCACAGCCGATACTGACCGTCACCACGGCGCTGTTGGCCTGGGGAGGCTGCGGTATCCCGGCCGCTTCCACCGAAGCGCGGATGCGCTCCGCCACGATCACCGCCGCATCCGCACCGGCGTGGGGAAGGATGACGGCGAACTCCTCGCCGCCGTAGCGGCAGATCAGGTCGTCGGAACGAATGACGCTCTGCTCGAGCACCGTGGCAATGCGCCGCAACGTCTCGTCACCGGCCGGGTGCCCGAAGGTGTCGTTGAACACCTTGAACTGGTCCACATCCAGCATCAGCAACGACAACGGCTCGCCGGACCGGCGAGCGCGAATGCTCTCGCGCTGCAGGCTGGTATCGAGCATGCGCCGGTTGCCAAGGCCGGTGAGCGGGTCGCGGGCAACCTGCTCCTTCAGCGAGGACAGCTCCCGGGCCCGGTCGGCGATATCATGGAAGACGGCCACCACCCCCGCCTCCCGGCCCTTCAGGGGCGCCACGGTCAGCGACACCGGAAGGCTGGAGCCGTCACGGCACTGGAGCTGGTGGTGGTCGCTTCGGTACGTGCCGCCGGTGGCGGTCACGTCCCATCCGGGAATATCCACCGGCCGCCCGTGATCGCGACGGCCGTCATGGAACAGCGCATTGGCGCGGGCGCCAACGATCTCGTCCGGATGATAACCGAGCAGATCACTGGCCGCCTGATTCACGTAACGCACCCGACCATGGGCGTCGAGGACGTAGACCCCCTCCCCCATGCTCTCGGTAATGGCGTTGATCTGATCGCGCAGCGCGCTGGCGCCGCGCCGGGAGCGCACCATCAGCAGCGCCACATGCCCCAGGGCGCCCACCAGCAGAAACACCAGCCCGCCGGAGAACGCGAGCTGCTGCCGCCAGGCAATGATCGGCGCGGCATTGCTCTCCGACGCCGCGTAACCGATCGCATTGCCGGAGATATCCGTCACGGGCGCCATCACCACCGCAACATGACGGCCGTATGCGTCGCGAACCAGCGCCGAAACCGGCTCATTCCCGGGTAAACTCTCCCGCAACGCGCTGCGCAGGGCCGCGGACTGCTCCAGCCAGTGCGGCATGCGCGAGCCGTGGCTGCCTGTCTGAACGGGTTCCAGCAGATCCGGGTGCAGATCGGTGGACTGGAACCACTGCCCGCTGCCGCCGCCCTGAACAGCCTCCGGCACGGCATCGGCACGCAGCAACAGATGGTAGAGCAAGGCATCACCACCGATGCGACGCAGCAGCGTGGTCAGGTCACCCGGCTGGAGCACCGCCTCGACTGCGCCGACCGGGCGATTGCCATCCCAGATCGGCAACACCCGCCGGTACGCGAGCCCCATCGCACTGAGCTCGAAGCCCTGTGCGCCCATGCGGCTGTTCAGTATGGCCTCGATCCCCGGACGGTCGGCAACGCTGTCCAGGCGGTCCTGCTCAAGGCGTGCGTCAAAATGAACAATCGACTCACCACCGGCGCCGAGAACATGCAGGCTCGCACCACAGCAGTTGCGCAGACTACGGTGGGTCTGGCGCCCCACAGCCAGCACCGAATCCCTGTGGAACTCTGCTACCCCATCAATCGGGCCATCGTAGGGGCGGGAGAGGATCTGCCGAAGCTGCCCCCGCTCCAGGAGATCAGCGAAGGCCTGGTTGGTCATGGTCCGGAGCAGCGAATCGGTGCTGCGCAGTGCCGCCTGCAGCTCCACGCGCTCGCGTTCCAGGTAAGCGTCGGTCTCCCGCTCATGGACCGTCCAGAACGGAACGGCAACCAGGGCTGCCGCGAGCACCCAGACACCAACGGCTTGCAACCAGAACGGAAAACGCATGGACGACGCCCTGTCCAGTCACGCCGCCCCAGACGACGCCACCTCGAATGTACACGCCCCACCGGACAAGTCGCCCTGGAGCCGTGCACACCCCTTTTCTGTGAATTAGGAAACGGCCAGTATGTCCGCCCACCCCGGGCTACCGGCGCGAGATGATCCCGAAAACATTACAGGGATCGTGCGTGAACGCAAGTTTGCGACCATGCCGCGACGGCATTCACCGACGGATCCGGGTGGCCTGCCATCAAACTGGCCGGATATTTGCTACAGGCGAATCTCAAACACCTCAACCGCAAGGAGCGCCCGATGTTTGCACTCTCCCGCCTCGCCACACTCCAGCGCAGCGATTCAATGGATACCGGCCAGGACTGGCTGAGAGCACTGGAGGCGGATGACATCGCAGGCGCCCTGGAACTGGGCGGCGACGCCATCCCCGAGCAGGTCCGGGCCGCACTGCTCGCGGCGACGGGAGAGCACGGTGAACGCGCAACCCCGCGGCATACGCACCAGATCAGTGCGCGTGCAGAGGCACTGGTCGCCCACGCCGAGCAGGGGCTGGACGTGGTGGACACAACCCTGGGGGAAATCGCCGCACGCTCGGGAGAGCAGACCGAGTTTCTCGGGCGGACCCGCGAACAGCTCAAGGAGAGCGACCGGAACGCCGAAGCCCTGCGCACCGACATGGAGCAGGAGCTGGCTCGAACGCACCAGTTTTTCACAGAGCAGTTCGCGGCACTGGCGAACCGCATCGAGCAACAGTCCCGGGGGTCAAAGGAGTTCATCAAGACCATCGACGGCATCAGTCGGACCGTCCAGCTCCTGTCTCTGAACGCCGCCATAGAGGCCGCACATGCCGGAGAGCACGGCAGCGGGTTCGCGGTGGTCGCGAACGAGATACGCGACCTGGCGCTGCGCACCCAGGAGAGCGCGCAACAAGCCGCCGAGCAGATCGACCTCACCACCGTCTCCGAGGCCCTTGAACAGGTCCTCGCCGACGCGGAAGCACGGCTGCAGACACTGTCCGGACGGGTCACCGATTCCCTTGGCACTGCTCACCGTCTGCTTGAGGCAATGAACGGCCACGTCGACGAGATCCAGTCCAACAACCGCATCATTGCCGAGACGGTGCAGCTGGCCGGCGACACCAGCCTGCACGCGCGCACACGCAGCGAGTGGAGCCGCGCCACCCTGTGCGATCTTGCCGCGGCTCACAGGAGCGACACGACGGACCACCTGAACGAGGCCCTGACCGCGATTCTGACCACAGAGCAGCTCGTGCCCACCCCGGGCTGGCAGCGCCTCGATGCGATCCGCGCCCGCGGCGCCGTGCGCATTGCCATCGAGCCCGCTTTCCAGGGGGTGTCGTTCCGCAAGGCAGCGGACCAGCCCCTGCAGGGGCTGGATGCCGAGATCGCCATGGCGTTCGCCCGGTGGCTGGGCGTGGAGTGCGAGTTCGTGGAGCACCCGTGGGCGCTTTGCACGCAGTTGCTCGAGGCCGGTCGCACGCGCGGCGAGCCCGAAGCCGACGTGGCCTGGAGCGCCCTGCCGCCGGTGGCGGGCTACGACCGGGCCGCCTTCTCGGAACCCTACACGTTCCTGCCCTACGTGCTCGCGCGCCGGACCGGAGACGACCGCATTCAATCACTGGACGACCTGCATGGCCGCGTGCTGGGTGTCATCAACGACCCGGCCGCCCTGGAGGTGATGGAGGCACGTGGGCTGCGGTGGCAGGCCAACCGGAACACCCCGGGAGGCCGCATTGAACTGGCCAACCTGCTGGCCTACAACGATCAGAGCGTCATTCACGACGCACTCGCGGAGGGTATCGTGGACGCCTTTGCCGTGGACCTGCCGATCTTCCACTGGAGCTGCTACGGCAACGACAGCCCATTGCAGGGGCGCATCGAGATCCTTCCGGACAATCTCGACGACAGCCTCTGGTACTACAGCGCCGCCGTCGCCAACCAGCCGGAGAACGTGACGCTGCTGGACACCATCAACACCTTCGTCCGGGAATTCCGCGGCACGGAAGACTACCGCCGGATCGTCACGCGCTGGATGGGCCGTGTCTACGACGACCCGCACTGGCGCTACCCGGACGGGGTCGTCACGCGTGGCAACATGGCCGGTCAGAACTAGAACGGCTCGCCCCGGGGATCGCGGCTCCGCGCGGGGCGAGGCCGTGTCAGTCAGCCGTCGCCACCGGCAGATCCGCTGCTCCGGTAGATACGCACGCCGGCCAGCAGCCCACCTGCGCCCACGAGCAGCAGTACGGCTGAAGGCATGTAGGAACCGCGGGACTCTTCAGCAAGCGCCTCGATTTCGGCCAGCTCCTGGGCGCGCTCGGCCGCATCCTCATCACTGCCGTTGGTCATTTCCGCGGAGTGCGTGATGGCCTCCTGCGCCGCCTCGACCTCGGCGGCAACCGCCGCGTTGTGCTGATACGTGGCAATGAGCAGAAGCACGGCCAGCGCCAGCAGCACAATGCCGCCACCGATGAGGACGTAGCTGAATCGCTTCCTGAGAGTGGAGTTCATTGGATCCCCCGGCTGACCACGATTGCCCTCGGGAGGAGCCAGACAACACAGGACACCCGAGCGGGCAATACAAGCTGGCCGTGAAACAAAAAAAGGCCTACGGATACCGTAAGCCTTTCACGAATCTGGTAGGCGCGAGTGGACTCGAACCACCGACCCCCACCATGTCAAGGTGGTGCTCTAACCAGCTGAGCTACGCGCCTGTCGTGTGATCGCGTATTCTACAGCGCTTCATCCCCCTGTCAAATCACGATTATACCCCTCTGTTTTGGCACAGAATTCACCATCCCACAGGGTATGCGTCATGGCGCGCCGGCCTGGACGAAATGAAATAGATCGGAGGCAGGGTTACCGAGGCTTCACCGGCCAGCAGGGGCGCCCCACCGGGGTATCGACACCCGACACGGCGGTCAGGTGTCCATGGGCCGCAGCGGCCCGCTCCAGCCGCTCGGAGAAACGCTCGTCGTGTAACTGCGCGGCGGCGCCGTAAAGGGGGCTCTGAATAACCCCGCGGGGCTCTGGTCTTCAGCCGTGCCCACGCTCAAGAAGTGTCCGTCCCTGCCGTTATTTCTACTTCTATCAGCCACCCCGTCACCAGTCCTTCTCAAAGGAAGATGCCATGAACCAGTTCCGTATCGGGCCCCGCCTGGCCGCCGGCTTCACCGCGGTCATCCTGATCCTGATCGTCATCAGCACGCTCGCCTACATCAACTTTGCACGCACGGTCACGGCCACCGAGGAAAACGATCGGACATTCCGCGCCGTGATAGCGGGCGAAGAGATGCTGGTCTCGCTGCTCAACATAGAGACGGCGGAACGTGGTTATCTGGCAACCGCGGATGGCCGATTCCTGGAGCCCTACGAGGCCGGCCGCGAAGCGTTCCGCAGGCACCTGGACGCAGCACGCGAAATAACCAGCGACCGGCCGCAACAGCAGGAGCGGCTCGACGACATGGAGCAGGTCTATGAACAATGGCTGGAGGAACACATCCAGCCGGCGATCGCGCGCCGTCACGAAATCACGACGTTCGGTGACGAACTCGAGGATCTATTCTCAAGCCTCGGCGGCGGGCACGAGCTGATGAACGAAATGCGCTCCACCCTGCGGGCTTTCATGGAGCACGAACAACGTCTTCTGACCGAACGCCAGGACAACGTCCAGGCGCTGCAGCTGCAGACAACAGGCGCGCTCGCGACCGGCACACTCATCGGCGCACTCATCGCCGGCCTGGCCGGGTTTTTCATCACACGCTCGATTACCCGCCCGACCAGGCGCGCTCTGGATGTTGCCAACCGTATCGCCGATGGCGACCTGACCGTGGACTGCTCCAGCGCATACAAAGATGAAGTCGGTCAGCTTCTCAACGCAATGGACCGAATGAGTGACCGGCTTCAAGCCATGATGCAACGCATTACCGACTCGGCGTCCCGTGTCGCCAGCGCCTCGGAACAGCTCTCATCCAGCTCGGAACAGACGCGCCAGGGTGCCAGGCAGCAAAGCGATCAGACCACGCAGGTCGCCACGGCCATGAACGAGATGGCCAGTACCGTGCAGGAGGTGGCGCGCAACACACAGGAGGCGTCCGACGCCGCCCGCGACGCCAGCACCAAGGCCGACGAAGCTCGCACCGTGGTGGAAGGATCAGCCAACGGGATCAACCAACTGGCCGACGAGGTGCGTCAGGCATCCGGTGTCATCGCCGAACTGGAACAACAAAGCGAGAGCATTGGGCAGGTCCTGACGGTCATCCGCGAGATCTCCGAACAGACGAACCTGCTGGCACTGAACGCCGCCATCGAAGCCGCTCGCGCCGGGGAGCATGGACGCGGGTTCGCCGTCGTCGCGGACGAAGTCCGGAAGCTGGCCAGCAATACACAGAAGTCCATTGGCGACATCGACGCCATCATCGAAAAGCTCCAGTCCGGCACCCGTGAGGCCGTGGGCGTCATGAACCAGGGCAGCGAGAGCGCCGGGCGCAATGTGCAGGCATCCCAGCAGGCAGTCGAGGTGCTGGAGGGAATCATCGCGGCAGTCACCCACATCTCCGACATGTCCAACCAGGTCGCCACGGCTGTCGAAGAGCAAACGACCACCGCCGAAGACATCAACCGCAACATCACGGCCATCAACGACGTGGCCGCCGAGACCACGAGCGCGGTGGATGAAGCGGCCGGCGCCAGCCAGGAACTCGCCCGTCTGGCCACCGAGTTACAGGATGTGGTCTCGCAGTTCCGGGTCAGGTGAGGAAGCGGGTCCCGGCGAGCACGTCGCCGCCGGGACCTCAATCGAACCTGAAGCTGGCATAAAGCCGCCTAATATCGATCCGGCGACTCCGGCAAACCCTGCACGGCCCACGACTCGTTGAAGCGGCAAGCCAGGTTTCCCCCACTCGGAAGCACCACCTGCTGAGGCGGGACTCACTGCTCCTCGGCACAAAGCGAGTCAGAGCGCCGACCAGACTTCACTCTCCTCCCTTGTGCAACATCACTGACAAGCAGTCGCTACACCGAGAGGTACTGTGCCATGCTGGCCTCGCTGAGTTCCTGCCCCTGCATCTCGTCGACAAGCCTGCCCCGGTCAATGACCAGCACCCGGTCCGAGACATCCATGGCAAAGCTCAACACTTGTTCGGAGAAAAGAATGCTGATGTTCCGGATACGGCGAATCTCCCGCAACGTCTTAGCCATGTCCTTAATGATGGACGGCTGAATCCCCTCCGTTGGCTCGTCGAGCAATAACACATCAGGCTCGGCGGCGAGCGCTCGGGCCACCGCCAGTTGCTGTTGCTGTCCACCAGAGAGATTCCCCGCACGTCGTTTCCGCATCTCCTGTAGTACGGGAAACAACGAGTAGATATCGTCGGGAATCCTCTTCCTTCCTGTCGCTTCGAGTCCAGTCCTGATGTTCTCCTCGACCGTCAGCGTCGCGAACACTTGCCGTCCCTGCGGCACGTACGCGAGACCGGAGGCGACGCGTCGGTAAGGGCGTTGGGCAGTCAACACCACATCACCCATGCGGATGTCACCGGACCACGCCGGCAACAGCCCGATCAACGCCTTGAACAGCGTCGTCTTGCCCATGCCGTTGCGGCCCATGACACCGAGGATCTCACCCTGCCCGAGCTCAAAATTGATGTCGTGCACGACCTGGCTCAGGCCGTAACCAATGGATAGCTCATTTACTTTCAGCATTAGACTGCCCCGTTTAGTGGCCCAGGTACCGCTCGATAACCCGCTCGTCTTTCTTGATCCGCTCGATGCTGCCTTCGGCCAGAACCTTGCCCTGATCGAGCACCGTGACCCTGTTGGCAATCTGCTCCACGAACTTCATGTCGTGCTCGATGATGATCACGGAACGATCCTGGGTGATGCGGTTCAGCAACGTGGCTGTCTGGTCCCGCTCCGCCTGGCTCATCCCCGCGACGGGCTCGTCAAGCATGAGCAGCTCGGGCTCCTGGATCAGCAACATCGCGATTTCCAGCCACTGCTTCTGCCCGTGACTGAGCAAGCCGGCCAGATCATTCAGGCGATCACCCAGGCCAACCATGTCGGCAGTCGCCTGGATGCGGTTTGCGACCTCTTCCGTACGGCGGAAGAACAACGAACCGAGCACATTCCGACCCTTGGGATAGGTCAGTTCGAGGTTCTCGAAGACGCTGAGACTCTCGTAGATGGAGGGAGCCTGGAACTTGCGCCCAACACCCGCGTGCACGATCTGGTTCTCTGACATACCGCGTAACTGTTTGTTACGGAACAGAATCGATCCTTCCGTTGCGCGGGTCTTGCCACAAATTAGATCCAGAAGAGCCGTCTTACCGGCCCCGTTGGGCCCGATAATGACGCGCAACTCCCCCTCATCCACATACAGGTTGACCCCGTCCACGGCACGAAACCCGTCGAACGAGACAGCGAGGTCTTCGATACTCAGCAGAAGCTGTTCACTGGCAGCCATTAGCGGATCCCTCCCAGAACACGTTGAGCCCGGGCGAAGAAGCCTTCTGCCCTGGTGGGTGAGCGCGGCGTCTCCCCGGGGGCCATTGCCTCGGATGAACCGCCGTTGCGCGCATTGAGCAGGTAGTCCCGGCCGAGTTCATAGAGGCCTGCGAGCCCCTTGGGAAAGGCCAGGACAACGGCAATCAGCACCAGACCGAAGAGGATCGTCCACAGTTGCGGAAACGCCTGGGACAGATACATTTCCGCCGTCTTGATCAGCAGCGCCCCAAAGGCGGCCCCGAGCAGCGAGAAACGGCCACCGACGGCGCAGAGAACAACGAGTTCGACGGACAACCCGATCCCGACCAGCGAGGGCGAGATGAAACGGGCTTGAAGGGCGAACATGGCGCCACCGATCGCAGCGAACACCGCGGCCACCATGAACACGAAGATCTTGAAATTCTCCACGCTGTATCCCGAAAAGCGAACGCGATTCTCTTCGTCACGAACCGCGATCAACACCCTTCCTGCACGACTGTTCAGCATCCACTGCCCCACGAGAATGCAGCCAAGCAGGAGCAAGACGCAGATGTAATAGATCACGTACCTGGCAGTGTTACTGGTGATATCCCACCCGAGCAGCGTCCGGAAGTCGGTAATGCCGTTCGCTCCTCCGGTGTACCCCTGTTGGCCGACGATCAGGATGCTCATGACCGCCGCCAGGGAGAGGGTCACGATAGCGAAGTAGACGCCACTGACGCGGCGCTTGAACAAGGCGAAGCCAAGCACATAGGCGAGAGCCGCGGGAAGCACCACAATGGCTACAATGGTGAAGCCGAAGCTGTTGAAGGGTTCCCACCACCATGGGAGCGCGGAGAGCTGATTCCAGTCCATGAAATCGGGAATTCCCGGTGTCGACTGGCTGGAGGTCGCTTCAGGGGTGGATGCCTCCAGCTTGAGGAACATCGCCATCGCGTAACCGCCGACCCCGAAGAACACGCCCTGCCCGAGGCTCAGCATGCCGCCATAGCCCCAGCACATCACCAGGCCGATCGCTACAAACGCCAATGCAAGGTAGCGACCAAGCAGATTCAGAAAGTAGCCGTTGAACGCCAGGGGCAGAACCACCAGGAGAAGCACCGCGAAAACCGCGAAGCAGATGAGCCATTCGCGGCGCCCCCCAATAAGTCGCAGAATCGTCGTCATGATGTCCTCCTCACTGGCGGACTTTCAGGGTGAACAGCCCTTGGGGCCGCAGCATGAGAATCCCGATCACCACCAACAGGGTCAGCACCTTGGCCATCGAACCGGTCATGAAGAACTCCAGAATCGACTGGGCCTGGGCGATGGAGAAGGCCGATGCCACCGTACCGAGCAGGCTCGCCGCACCGCCGAGAACCACAACCAGGAACGTGTCGACGAGGTATTGAGCGCCTGCGGTGGGCGTGGTCGAACTGATGGTGGTAAACGCGGAACCTGCGATGCCGGCAAGGCCACAGCCCAGGGCAAAGGTATTCCGGTCCACCTTGTCCGTATTGATGCCGACGGCGTTGGCCATGGCGCGGTCCTGGGTGGTGGAACGCACCCGCATCCCCCACCGCGCCCGATACAGCATGATTGCGACGATCACGGACATAGTGATCGCTATGCACATCACAAAGAGATCCGAACGGGAGAGGTGGAGCATCGGTGTGAGCTCAATGCTGCCCCGGAGCCAGTCCGGCGTGCCGGCGCTCACCCCCCGTCCACCGAAAATGGAGCGAAAGACCTGCTGCATGATCAAACCGACCGCCCAGGTCGCGAGCAGCGTATCCAGAGGTCGCTTATAGAGATGGCGAACGAGCCCGTATTCGAGCAGGTAGCCCGCACCGAAGGCCACCACGAACGAGAGAGCGATCGCGACCGGGAAGTAGTACGTGAACAGCCCGGGGGCATAGAGTTCGAACGTGCTGGCAACGACGAATGTCGTGTACGCCCCCAGGGTGAGGAACTCCCCGTGGGCCATGTTAATGACTCCCATCTGGCCAAAAATGATGGCCAGACCCAGTGCCATGAGCAGGAAAACACCGAAAAGGCTGAGTCCGGCGATGCCCTGCATGGCCATGATATTGACGATATCCGATGCGGCGTACCCGCCCATGATGCACCTCACTGGTCGTGGAATGACCGGGGGCGGAAACAAAGCCCCCGACCGGGTCAGCGCTATTCGAAATCGTCTATGTCGATGTCGACGTCTTCGGGAAACGGGTCGGGCTCAATGAGTTCGGATTCGTAAACAACTTTCGCTGTCCCGTCCGACTGCCATTGACCAATGCGAAGCTTGCTCCAGAGATGCTGGTTCTCGTCGTGAACACGCACGTAGCCTTCCGGCACATCATCCAGCTCCATGCCATGAGCGGCTTCACGGACCTTGTCCACATCGAACGAGCCAGCCTTTTCAACTGCCCTTTTCCAGATCCAGGGGCCTAGATACGCAGCCTGGGTGACATCGCCAATGACGCTGTCCTCGCCGTGCATTTCCTTGAACTCCCGGACGAATTCCTCGTTGTTGGGGTTGTCCAGGCTCTGGAAGTACTTCATCGCGGAGTAATGGCCTTCGACGTTGCTCGCGCCGATGGCCTGGACCTCGTCCTCGGTCACGGAGTTTGTCAACACGGTCTGGTTATCGGCGTTGATCCCCGCGCTATCCATCTGCGACCAGAAGGACACATTGCTGTCACCGGCAATGATGCTGTACACCACATCGGGGTCGCGGAGCCGAATCTGGTTGATTGCCGAACGGAAATTGGTGTGGCCGAGGGGGAAGTACTGTTCGGCCACGACTTCGGCACCGAGCACATTCTCGATGTGGTGGCGAGCAATCGCGTGCGAGGTCCGAGGCCAGATGTAATCGGAACCGATCAGATAGTATGTATCGGGGCTCTCCTTCTCGTGCACCCAGTTCAGACCGGCAATGATCTGCTGGGTGGCCTCCTGCCCCTGGTAAAAGACGTTTGGGGAAGCCTCCAGCCCCTCGTAGAAGGTCGGGTAGAACAGCAAACCGTTCTGCTCTTCGAACACCGGCAGCACGGCCTTTCGTGATGCCGATGTCCAGCAACCGAACACCGCAGCAACGTTATCGCGCTCCAGCAGACTGGATGCGCGCTCAGCAAAGGTGGGCCAGTCACTTGCGCCATCCTCAATCACCGGCTCGATCTGCCGTCCGAGCACACCACCCGATTCGTTGATCTGGCGAATCGCGAGCTGCTCGGCTTCCACCGAGCCGGTCTCACTGATCGCCATCGTACCCGTGAGGGAGTGGAGGATGCCGACCTCGACGGTGTCATCAGTCACCGCCAAACCGGTGGTATTGACCTCCTCTGTTGGGTACTCCGTATTCGCACCGGCAGAGAGGGCGCTAGTAACGCCAAGTGCGGCGACGCTCAGTACCGCAAGGCGCTTGCGCCAGGTTGAATTTTGCATGGAGTGCTCCTTGTCGTTAGCGATTGATGCGCTGCGACAAAGAGCAACGGACGTGCCACAACCGAAATCCGCTTCAGTCAGAAACCAGGATTCGCGACATCGAATGGCTTTGCAAACAACATGTTAACTGAAAACCACCAAGACCGGCGCAACCACTCCCAAGCCTGCATTGGCGCCGAGAAGTCCGCCGCAGTTACCAGTGACAATGTCACATTGTCAGCGGTGACAATGCGACATTGTCACCGCTGTACTACCGTTTAGGGACGGCCTGACTTTAGTTCACGTAACCCCTACAAAGGGAATCCACTGCTGCTGGTGGGGGTGGCATAACTACTGCATCTGTTGTGCAGCGGAAGCTCAGGCCGAGTCACCCGTTCCGGCGTCTCCGCAACGAGCTTTCCCAAAGCGACAGCGACCCAGAAGGAGCGCACCCGATGAGCGACACCACCATCAAGATCGATCTGTCCAAGTCCCCCACCGAACACGACAACATTCACAACCGTTGGCATCCTGATATTCCGATGATTACAACGGTTGAGCCGGGGACAGAGCTCACCCTGGAATGCATGGACTGGACTGGTGGTCAGATCAACAACAACGACAGTGCCGAAGACGTTCGCGATGTAGACCTTACGAAAGTGCACTATCTCACTGGCCCCATCGGCGTTAAGGGTGCCGAACCTGGTGACCTCCTGGTCGTTGATATCCTCGATATCGGGGCTTTCGAAGACGAGCAATGGGGTTTCAACGGCATGTTCGCCCTTCAGAACGGGGGCGGCTTCCTGACTGACTTGTATCCAGAGGCACGGAAATCGATCTGGGATTTTCATGGAATCTACGCCAATTCACGTCACGTTCCCGGCGTGAACTTCGCGGGTATCATGCACCCCGGCCTGATCGGCTGCCTGCCTTCCAGGGAACTTCTTGAGGAGTGGAACCGACGCGAGCAGGAGCTCATCGACACGGATCCTGATCGCGTACCGGAACTCGCCACCGCTCCGTATGCCCCGACCGCACATATGGGCCGCATGACCGGGACGGCAGCCGAGGCGGCGGCAGCGGAAGGCGCTCGCACCGTGCCTCCGCGCGAACACGGCGGCAACTGTGACATTAAAGACCTGACCAAGGGGTCCCGTGTCTTCTTCCCGGTTTACGTGCCGGAGGCGGGGCTCTCCATGGGCGATCTCCATTTCTCGCAGGGAGATGGAGAAATTACCTTCTGCGGCGCCATCGAGATGGCCGGTTGGATCCGTGTGCGCGTGAACCTCATCAAGGATGGTGTCCGCAAGTACGCTGTGCGGAACCCGATCTTCCAGCCAAGCCCGCTGCAACCTGAGTACAAGAACCACCTGATCTTCGAAGGGATTTCCGTTACCGACTCGGGCAAGCAGCACTATCTCGATGCACACCTCGCCTACCGCCAGGCGTGCGTCAACGCCATCGAGTACCTGAAACAGTTCGGTTATAGCGGCGCTCAGGGATATGCCATCCTCGGGACGGCACCAGTGCAGGGGCATATCAGCGGCATCGTCGATATTCCGAACGCCTGCGCGACGCTCTTCCTTCCAACCGAGATCTTCGACTTCGACATCACCCCGACAGCGGACGGGCCGACCAGGATGGCACCAGCGGACGACATCCCGATGGCGCCGTGGAAGGGCTGACGCACACACCGGCGGCCGGCCCCGTCCGGCCGCCATTTCCTTGAACGGACCAACGGACCAAACGCTCCCAGGAGATACTGATGCCCGTATACACCTACCGCTGCCCCAGCTGTGGCGATTTCGATGCACTCGTGCCAAGCAGCTCCTGCAGGGACGACCAGGCATGCATCCAGTGCTGCACCCCTAGTCCACGCGTCATCACTGCAACCCACCTGGCAACTCTCTCGCAGTCCCGTCGGCATGCCCACGAGACCAACGAACGCAGTCAGCACGCACCATCGTGTCGTTGTTGCAGTGGCCATCAGAACAGTCCCTCGTCACCAGACCGCTCAGGCGCCTCCGAAACGCCCCCGATTCGGACGACGCGCCCGAAACGGCCCTGGATGCTGGGCCACTAGCAAACGCCTTCTAAAAGCGGCGGGCCTTATCAGGCCGCTCACCGGCTTCGGATCTTTCGCGCTCCGAAGCCCCGGATGTGTTGTGCCAGGAGAACGGAATGTCCGCTGAACCATCCCAACTACCGGCCATGCGGGAAGAGCTGGTCACGATCCTCGAGATCTCCAAGCTGCTGGAGAAGCCACTGGACCCAGCTAACACCATAGAGGGCATTCTACGGCTCCTGTCCCAGTTATGCGGTCTGAACTGTGGACGCGTCGCTCTTCCCAACGAGACCACCGGAGCCATGGAGATCCATCACCACTACGGGCTATGTCACGCCAATGTCGAGCATGGGCGCTTCGACCTGCGTAAGGGGGAAGGGGTAACCGGACACGTGATGCGAACCGGGTCAATTGGGTTCGTCCCGGACGTTGACGATGATCCTCTCTTTGTCCGCCGCATCGCGGAAACCAGTGGCGTATCGCCGAACGACCGACTTGCGTTCATCGCGGTCCCCATCATGGAGTCCGGGTCACCGATTGGTGTGCTATCGGTTCAGAGAGAAGCAGACATGGGCCGGCCTTTTCACCTGGATATCAGCCTGTTGCGCGTTGCCAGCGCGATGATCGGACAGGTCCTGCGCATCAACCGGTTCGTCGAGGACAAGACTTCGCAACTGGTTAGGGAGAACCAGACGCTACGCAACACCCTGACCGCGGAAGAGATGGTCCACAATAGCGTCGCTCACGGGATCATAGGATCAAGCCCCGCGCTCACCGATGCACTCAAACAGGCGAACCAGGTGGCGGACGCGGAAGCTCCGGTTCTACTCCTGGGGGAATCAGGCACCGGCAAGGAAAAGTTCGCGCGCATGATTCACCAGCAAAGCTCTCGAAGCGAACAGCCGTTCATTTCGATCAATTGCTCCGCGATCCCGGCGGATCTTCAGGAGGCCGAGCTATTCGGGCATGTCAAAGGAGGCTTCACGGGAGCAACCAACGCCAAAGCCGGGAAACTCGTCCTTGCGGACGGTGGAACGCTGTTTCTCGATGAGATCGGTGACATGCCGCTCAACCTGCAAGCCAAGCTCCTGCGCACGCTTCAGGAAAAGCAAGTTGACCCAATCGGCGCCACGCGTAGCATCCCGGTCGATTTCCGGCTCATCAGCGCGACACACGCGCCGCTGATGGATTATGTCAACCGGGGGCATTTCCGCCTCGATCTGTTCTACCGAATCAACGTCGTTCCTATCGAGCTGCCCGCTCTCCGACAACGGGACGGGGACATCCGCCGCATCGCTCTTCATCACCTGAACGAAATGAACCACCAGTACAACCGGAACGCGGTACTGAGTCGCGGCGCATTGGTATTACTTGAGAGATTCCCATGGCCGGGGAACGTTCGACAGCTGATCAATGTGCTGGAGCGCGCAGTCCTGACAGCGGAGTCGAGTCAGATAGACGACAATCTCATTCACTCGATTCTGTCCAACGAAGGGGTTGTTCTTCTGCCCGAAGTAGCCGACGCCAGGGAGTCCGCTGAGCCGACGTCCAACCCGCTCGCGAGCGGTTACCACGAGCACTACGATATCCACTCCGGTCGTCGCTACGAGTGGGTTCGCCAGGAGGAGGCCAGGAGTATCCGTGAGGCCCTTCACGAAGCGGACGGCAACAAAACCCGGGCGGCGCAGCTACTGAACCTCACCGTGCGTCAACTGCGTTATCGCATTCAGAAACTGAAGCTTGAACCGTGACCCGCTTGACGGCCGGCCGCCACATGAACGCCCCACGGTGATCAAGCCCCATCAACAGGCTCTTCGACCAGGGCAGTGGCCATCTCCTCGGCCCACGCGACCGCCTCCAGGTAGCTGTCCCGCAGTGTTCGCGCGGCGACGCCGCCGTCGTTCAATTGCACGCGGTCCCAGTCGCCCCGTTCGTAGTCGATGACCAGCTGCAGGACACGCCCCACCGCCCCGCTCCGGTCGAGCAACGCATCCACCAGTGGCTTGCTCAGGGGGAGTTCCGCCACCAGCTCCGCCATCGGGCGATCGGTTAGCGCGTCGAGTGTGGAGAACAGACCCGCGGTAAAGAACGCTTCCGCCCCGGGGCCGTCCCCGGTCTCACGCCCGAGGGTTTCCGCCATCCTGGCCCGGACAGACGCCGTCCGCACCAACTCATCCGGCTTGTCCTTGACGCCCGAGAGCGCAAGCAGGCTGACCCAGCTGCGCAGATTGCGGGGCCCGAGAAGCATCAGCGCGTTACGAACGGAATCGACGTCCCGGGCCACCGGAAAGTGCGGGGAGTTGATGAGCCGAAGCAGTCTGTAGGACAGCGTGACATCCTGAGTGATCAACGATTCAAGGTGATCAACGGAGACATCATCGCTCTGCAGCACCGCGAGCAGCTGCAGCAGGGACAGGCGATTATTGGCTATCTTTTTCCCCTTGACGATATTCGGCTTGCAGAAAAAGTAGCCCTGGAAGAGGTCGAATCCGAGGGTGCTGCACAGCCGGTACTCTTCCTGAGTCTCGACCTTCTCCGCCAGAAGCAGCAACCCGGGCCGGCTCAGCATGCCAACATGGGCCTCCAGCTCGTCCCGGGTCAGCCGGGTGATATCGATCTTGACGATATCGGCAAGCTCCACCAACGCCGCGAGATTCGGGCTGTAGATGAAGTCGTCCAGCGCAATCTGATAGCCGCGCGCCTTCAGGCCGGCGATGGATTCGTGCAGGCGCTCCGACGGCTCCACATCCTCAAGCACTTCGAGGACAAGAAGATCCGGCGTGGATGGCAACGGGTAATGGCCGTGAATGAACGACGTGGTGAGATTGACGAACGCTTTCTTCCGGCCCGTAATTGCCTCAATGCCGATTTCGACGAATGCGTTGTAGAGCACCTGGCTGGTAGCCCTGTCACCGTCGGTCACATTGGCCAGATTCTGATCGGTCTCGCGAAACAGTAATTCGTAGGCCCAGGTGTTCAGCTTTCTGTCGTAAATGGGCTGTCGCCCGACCATGATGTCGTCAGCATTCGCTGAGTTGGTCATAGGCGGGCTCCTGCCAGATGCAGCCCCAATGTAGGCACTGGTAAGGGTGCCTTTCCGGGTGTGGCCGGGTAAAGGGGTGAGCAGGGAAGGGGCACGCCGGCGCGGTCTCCGCTGGCGGCGGAATGCCGCCAGCGGCCGTGTTGCCGGATCAATGGATCAATTGCCGGATTTGCCGGTGAACAGCGTGTCCAGGAGGGTGGCGGTACCAGACTGCCCCCCCGAGATCACGAACTTCTCGCACTCGCCCGTTGCATTGAGGTCTGCGACGATCTCGGGGCCATCGTGGGTCATGGTCACACGCCCGCTGGCGGCATCCTCGTAGTCGTTTCCGAACAGGCCATTCGTGCAGGTAAAATCCTCGAAGAACCCGTTCTGACCCTGGGTATGCGTTTGCTCGGCCTCGATGCGGCCACCGAGCAGCGGCGTGGCAATGTCCATGGTGCTGGTGCGGGAAAAATCCTGCTGATTATGGATATCGACACCGGTCGCCTGCTGGTCCCAGAGCAGCCGTATTTCCGCTTCTTCAATGCCTTTGTCGTCATCACTTGTGAACACCAGGTCCACGGCCATGGCGGTTCTGTTCTCGTTTGACGAGGAGTCCCCGGCCGCCAGCTCGATACCGGTCATCTCGATCTTGCCGCCCCGGAATGTCGCTTTCAGTCCATCGAACGACGTTTCCGCTCTCGCCACAGTCACCGAGCCTCCGGAAGACTCGAACGTCTCCTCCCGCGCGACCTCACCGATGATGCAGACAGGCCCGCTCGTGTCCATCTTCTCGGTGCAGAAGCCGTACGTGCCCTCCATGGTCCAGGTTTCGCTGAAGCCATCGGCGTCTCCCGAACTCTCGTACACCAGCGTCCCGGGGGGGTCGACGTCTGGACGGTCTCCAGGGATTGTGACGGGCGTATCCTCGGGGTCGACCCCGGAAACCAGCTGTTCCAGGGTGAAGATGACCGCCTCCGCACGCTCGGACAGGTAGGCCAGGTCCATCGCCTGTGCTGCCGTGTCGACGGTGTCCAGCTCCACCAGGTCCTCAGGGCCACTGTAATCGCCCTCGTAAATCTCGGCGGCGGAGACGAAATCCGCCAGGCCACTGCCTCCCCCTCCGGAGCTACTGCTACTCCCCCCACCCAGGCAGCCTGAGGTGCTCAGGGCGATCGCGGTCAAGGCGGGTAACGCAACCATGCTGTACGCATTCCAGGATCGTTCGTTCTTCATGACATTGTTCTCCACGGTGCGGACGGAGTCCGTATTCCGTCCGGCGCTGTAAGGCGAGCTGTCCCCCCCTTGGCGCACAACTCCGCCAAGGTGTGAGGGAGCATAGGGGCCCACGGCTTACATCCGCCTTACACCCGGTGGAGGGGTGCGCGCGCGTCTGGCGCGCCGGGAGACGCGACGGGGGAGGGATTCATGTGGAGAAGACAGAAACGGGACGAGCCCGGGTCAGCGGCCGACCACCCGGTCACGCCCGCGGTTCTTGGCGTCATACAGCCTGGCGTCAACGATGCGGTAGAGGTCCGTCCAGGTGCGTCCATCCAGCCCGAGTTCGGCAACGCCGGCGCTCATGGTCAGGTGAATGCGCTCCCCCTGCCACCAGGCAGGACGGGCCTTGATCCCCTTGCGGATGTGTTCAGCGACCTTCATGCCGCCATCAACCGGCGTGCCGGGCAACAGCACCGCGAACTCCTCACCGCCCATGCGGAACGCCACATCGGCCCGGCGCAGTTGCATCTTCAACAGACGCGCCACGTGGACAAGCACCCGATCACCGGCGTCATGGCCGAAGCGGTCGTTGATGTCCTTGAAATGGTCCAGATCAATGAGGATCACGGAGAGGACGTGTCCGTCATGCCGGTACCGGTCGTGCTCGCGCAGCATCATCCGTTCCAGTGCCTGGCGGTTGTACAGCCCGGTGAGGGAGTCGGACAGTGACTCCTTCAGCATGGCGCTGTTGGCCCGGTGCTGGCTGCGGAACCAGAAATGGCAGAGCACGAACATGACCAGGGTGACGGTCACCAGGTCGACGGCCACGTCGGCCGTCAGCAGCTCGGGCACACGCTGCGCGCCCAGAACGAACGCGCCAGTGCCGACGATCAACGCCCCCAGCGTCATCCGCAGGCCGCCCCGGTGCCCGAGCAGGATGTAGCTGAAGACGGGAATGGCCGGGAGATAGACGTAGCTCACGGGGTGGACGTCGGGCCGCGTGATCAGCATCAGCATCACCGTGATGATCACGACCAGGTACACCACGGCCAGCGGCACGTACGGCACGGCCCGGCGATTGGCCAGAAACAGACCGGCACAGGTCAGAAACACCACCGTGTGGGCGATGGGAAGAACCACGAGCCCCTGCGCCAGGGCGTAAGGGAATATGGTGGCCACGGCAACCAGCGTGAAAACGAGCAGCGCCTGCAGCGTCGAGCGCCGGCGGCGGATCTCCCGGTGATCGTCAAGCATGGAAAGACCGTCGTCGGGCTCGGGCTTATGGACCCGCCCGCTCACGAGGTGCGCTCCAGCCATTCGGCGGCGAACGCCTGCGGCGGGCACGGGCGCCCGAACAGATACCCCTGCCCCCGTTCACACCCCATCTCCAGGAGCGCTTCACGGTGTCCCTCGGTTTCGACACCCTCGGCAATGCAGTTCATCTCCAGCGCGTGGGCCATGGCGATAATGGTGCCAACAATGGCGTGGTCACTGCGATCATCCAGCATGCCGAGCACGAACGAAAGATCGATCTTGAGCGTGTCCGCGGCCAGGTTCTTGAGGTAACTGAGCGAGGAGTAGCCCGTCCCGAAATCATCGATGGCAACACTGCTGCCCCGCGCCCGCAGGCGGTTCACCAGTGCGGCCGCGGTCTCCGGATCACGCATGATTCCGGTCTCCGTCACCTCCACGGCGATAACCCCCCGCGGCAGGCCATATTCCTGAATCACCCCATCCACCTGCTCCACCAGGCTGACATCGTGGAGCTGTTCCGCTGCGACGTTGACGGAAACCTCCGGAGGCAAGGCGTGCCCTGCCGCCCGCCAGGCCGCCAGGTCCCGGGCCACACAACGCAGCACCCACTGAAACACCGCTCCCATCATCTGGCGCTGCTGCGCCACCGGCAGAAACCGCGATGGTGGTATCCAGCCTTCCTCCAGACAGTTCCAGCGAAGCAGCGCCTCCACACCGATCAACGTCCCGGTACGCAGGTCGAGCTGGGGCTGGTAGTGCATCTCGAGCGTGTCGCGCCGGAGGGCATCGCGCAGGCGCCGGGCCAGCTGCAACTGGGCGTTGAGGGCGTCGAACAGGGCGTGATCATAAAGCCAGTAGTCCGCGCCTTCCTTTCTCGCCTGATGCAGCGCGATGTCGGAATGCTGCAGCAGCTCCATGGCCGTGTGACCATCATCCGGCGCCACGGCAACGCCCGCGGTGGCGTCCATGGAAAGCCCCATCCCACCAACCTGGAACGGCACCCGGAAAACGCTGCGCAGACGCTGCAGCAATCGTGGGACGTCGTCACGGTCAGCGCCGGCCGCCACCACGGCGAACTCGTCGCCGCCAAGGTGGGCGAGGAACTCCCCCGGCTCTATCGAGGACTGCAGCCGCATGCCCACCTGCGCCAGCAGATCATCGCCCGCGGAATGCCCCAGCGAGTTGTTCACGTCCTTGAAGCGCCGCAGGTTCATGGAGACGAGCAGCAGGCTGGAGGCGGTCGCCGCCGATGCGCCATCCAGGTGCTCGGCCAGGTGCGCCATGCACGCGGCCCGGTTGGCCAGCCCCGTGGTGGGATCGTGATAAGCCAGCGCCCGCATGTGCTCTTCCGCATCCATACGCTCCAGCTGGGCCACGGCCCGGGTTGCCACCAGCCGAAGAACGGACAGGGCGACCTGTGGATCGTCCACCGGCCGGCGGTACAGCACGAACAGCAGACCGACAGGCCTCCCGTCCGCGGCGTCCAGGCGATGGCCAACATACCCTTCGACGTCCAGCTCCCGGAGCATGGCATCCGCGGGAAACGCCGAGGCGACGTCGGCGGCGTACACGCACTCCTTCCGTGTCGTATAGGCCTCGCAGGGCGTTCCCTGGAGCGGATACACCTCCCCCTCGACGATCTCCCCGTCCACGGCCGTGGCAACCGGTGCGCTCATCCACAACTCACCGTCCACGAACCGCGCAATGGCGCCGACGTCAGCATCCAGCGCCTCGGTCATGGCCAGCACGAGCTGCTCGAAGAATTCGCCACTGGAACGGCCCGGGACCGCCGCCCCCACACCCCCGAGCACCCGTTCCAGTCGCGACTCCCGCTCCTGCACGCGCCGCACCTGCAACCCGAACTCCAGGTTCGAGGCCAGCTCGCGCAGGAGGCTACGCTCCTCTTCCGTGGGTGTTGCGGGTACGTCCCGCAACAGCACGAACACGCCGTAAGGCGCGCCGTTGGCCTGCAGCGGCAGACAGATGCAGCTACCTCGCCCGTACATTGACCGCAGGCTGTCCGGCAACGCGCTGACATCGTCGATGAACACCGGGCGCCCCTGCCTGACCGCCTGCGCCACCGGATCACCAGCCTCCGCGGCCTCCGTGGACCACGATGTCCCGCTCTCGCCGGGGCCATGGCGCGCCTCACCCCGCATGCACACGGGGGCGATCAGCTGCCCCGTGCCCTGGCCCACCTGCCCTACCCACGCCAGTGCGTAGCCGCCATCCTCGACGGCGACCTCACAGACCGTCTCCAGCAACTCGCACTCGGAATCGGCGTGGATCAGCGCCTGATTGCACCGGCTCAACATGCGCAGGGCGCGGACGCTGCTCTGCAGCGCCAGCTCCTTGCGCTTGAGCTCGGTCAGGTCGACGATGACCCCCTCGATCCGGTCGCCAGACCCCACGAACCGGGCCTGTTCACGCACCCAGCCAAGGGAGCCATCGGTCCGCCAGATGCGGTAATTCACCTGGTAGGGGCGATCGGACGTGCGCGACTGCTCCACCGCCTTGCGCACGAATGCGATATCGTCGCCGTGGATAATCCCGGCAAGCGTGACCTCACCGTTGATGAATGCGTCAGCGGGATACCCGAACACCGCCTCGGCCCCCGCGCTCATGTACTCCACGGTCCAGTCGGCATCGTTGCGACAACGCCAGGCCGCCCCGGGCATGTTGCTCACCAGCGTCTCGAACTTCCGCTGGCTCTCCTTCAGCGCTTCCTCGGCCTGCTTCCGGCGCGTGATGTCCCGCAGCGTTCCGGCAAAACGCAGCAGACTGCCTTCCCGGTCGCGCACCGGCGCCCCGCGCTCCATGATCCATCGCACCCGGCCGGCGGGGTCCACGATGCGGAACTCCTGCTCGTACTCGTCCGTCGCACCGACATCGGTGGCGCGGCGGATACGCCCCCGGTCATCCGGGTGCACGGCCTCCAGCCACGCACGCGGCTCGGCATAGACCCGCTCCCGTGGCATCCCCCAAAGGCGCTCGAATGCCGGGCTGAGGTAGTGCACCTGGTCGCTGTTGCGCCCGGACACCCAGAAAACCTCATCAACCACGTCCGCCAGCTCATACAGCCAGCCGCTCCCGTTTTCACCGCTCATGTCCACCGCTCGCAAGCCTGGCACCCGTGTTATCGGCCAAATGCCCTTCGGCTGTTACTAGATCACGGAGCACAAGGTGTAAACCATCTGCCTGTTCACATCATCGGCAACCCCGGAGCGCACCGCCGGACCAACACGGCCTCGCCGGGTGTCACGTCATTCCCGGCAGGGCCACCGACAGCCAGGCGCCGGCAAGCAGGAGCACCACACCGATCACCGTGTTGCTGACCGAGACGTAATCCGTGCGTTTATGGCAGGAACGCGACGGGCTGTGGTTCACTGCACGGCAAGCAGAAAAGGACGGCCATGTTCCATCTCTACCACCATCATGATCAGATCCGGCTTGCGGAGCTGCTGGCGGTGCTGCGCCAGCGCCAGCCGGCGGCGCCACTGGCTCCGGACACCGTGCTCGTGCCCAACCGCAGCGTCGGGCGCTGGCTGCAGATGCAACTGGCGGAAAGCGAGGGCGTGGCCGCCAACCTTGCCCTGCCCCTGCCGGCAAAGTTCGTCTGGGACATCCTCGGGGGCAGCCTGCCGGAGACACCGGACAGCTCCGCATTCGAGCGCGGCAACCTGCGCTGGCACCTGTATGCGCTACTGCCGCGCATCGCCGCATCGCAACCGCGCGTGGCCCGCTACCTGGACGGCACACCCCGGGAGCTTCGCCGCCTGCAGCTGGCCGACCAACTTGCGGATGTCTTCGACCAGTACCTGATCTACCGGCGCGACATGTTGCTTGCGTGGGAACGCGGCGAAGGGGAGCAGCGCAGCCCGGCGGACTGGCAGGCGCCCATCTGGCGGGCACTGGTGGGCGCCCTCACCGAGCGCCACCGGGCGCGCCTGCTCGAAGAGTTCATCCAGGCGGTGGAAACCGGCCAAGCGCTGGATCGCAGCCACTGGCCGGCCCGGGTCTACTGCTTCGGGCTGATGAACCTGCCCCCCGATTACCTGCGCCTGCTCTACGCCCTGGGCCGGGAGATCGACGTCCACTACCTGCTCCCCAACCCCAGCGATCTCTACTGGGGCGACATCCAGCGGCAGCCGGTGAGCGTGCTCGCCGCACCGGAGCCGGGCACCGAGCCGGGCGAAGCCCCCATTACCCAGGGGCATCCCCTGCTGGCAAGCCTCGGCCACTCCGCGCGTGACTTCCTGCGCGTGCTCTATGCCGATGAACTGGCCGCCATCCAGGAGCCGGAACTGGGCGACGCCCTGGCCTACGACCCTCCGGGTGACGCCACCCTGCTGCACCGGCTGCAGTCCGGCGTCATCCGCATGGACGCAACCCCGGCGGTCAGGGGCAGCGACGCCGACGACGCCTCCCTGCAACTGCACGCCTGCCACGGGCCCCTGCGGGAGGTGCAGGTGCTCCACGACCACATCCTCGACCGCCTGGCCGCCGACGACACGCTGCAGCCCCGCGACATCCTGGTGATGCTGCCGGACGTGGCCGCCTATGCGCCCGCGATTCACAGCGTCTTCGGCAACCCGGACAACCGGCAGCGCCTGCCCTATACCGTCTCCGACCAGCCACGGCTCAGCAGCCACCCCATCGCCCTGACCGTGAACGCGCTGCTCAACCTGCCCCTGTCACGCTGGAGCGCGTCGGAGGTGCTGGCGCTGGCGGCCGTGCCCGCCGTCCAGCGGCGGTTCGGTCTCGACGACGGCGACCTGGACCTGCTGCGCCACTGGCTGCAGCAGGCCGGTGTGCGCTGGGGGCTGGACGCGGACACGCGCACCCAGCACGGCGCCGGGTCCTGGGATCAGAACACCTGGCGCTTCGGGCTCGACCGCCTGCTGCTGGGGCTGGCCCAGTCCCGGGACGACACCCTGGTGGCAGGCGTCGCCCCGTGGACGGACCTGGAAGGTGGCAGCACCAATGCCCTCGGGCGCCTGTGGCTGCTGGTGGACACCCTGCGCCAGTGGCGCGACACCATGACCGAGCCCGCACCGGCCGACTCATGGCATCAGCGCCTGAACGCCATCATGGAGACCCTGTTTCTGTCCGACCGCGACGACGCCGACGAGCGCGCCGCACTGGAGGCGGTACACGATGCCGTGGGCGTACTGGCCGAGGCGCACCGCAGCCTCGGCGACGAGCCCCTGGGCTGGGAGGCCGTACGCGAAGCGGTCGGCGGGGCGCTCCAGGAGAGCGGCGAACGCCAGCCCTTCCTGGGGGGCGGCATCACCTTCTGCGGCCTGATGCCGTTGCGCGCCCTGCCCTACCGCATGATCGCCCTGCTGGGCATGAATGACGGTGCCTTCCCCCGGCAGGAGCGCAACCGCAGCTTCAACCTGATCCGCCGCTTCCCGCGCACCGGCGACGCCAGCGTGCGCGACGACGACCGGCTGCTGTTCCTGCAGTCACTCATGGCGGCGCGGGATGTCTTCTACGTAAGCTACACCGGCCAGGACGTGCGCTCCGGGGAGACACTGGAGCCCGCCCCGGTGGTGGGCGAGCTGCTCGACTTCCTGCACCGCCACCACTTCCCGGATCACACCCGCCGCGCCGCCGGCGAGCGGCTGGTCACCACCCAGCCCATGCAGCCCTTCAGCCCGCGCTACTTCAGCAGCGCCGATGCGGCCGTCTTCACCTTCCAGGGCGACTGGCACCCTGCCACCCTCGCCATGCACGAGACCCGCGACGAACCGCAACCGTTCGTGGACGATGCCGGCCTCACACCCGACCCGGAGCCGGTCATCGCCCTGGACGACCTCAAGCGGATCCTGGACCACCCGGCCCGGCACTTCCTGCGGGACTGCCTGCGGCTGCGCCTGGAACGGGACGACGCCGCGGTGGACGACGACGAACCCCGCGCCCTGGACGGCCTCACCGCCCACCAGCTGCGCCACGAACTCTTCACGGCGGCCTGCAGCAGCGGTGAAGCGCTACCCCTCGCCCCCGGCCCGGTGCTGCGGGCCCGCGGCGTGCTCCCGCCCCCGCCGCTGGATCTGGGTGTCTACCGGGAGCAAGTCGAGCAGATCAACCCGCTACTGCCCGTGTGGCAGCAGTGGCACGCCGAGTACCCGGAACCCACACCGGTGGCCGTGGACATCGCCCTGCCCGACGGCCGGCGACTCGCCGGCAGGCTGGCGGACGCCCGCCCGGACGGCCTGCGCCGCACCCGGCCCGGCACACTGCGCGCCAACCACCGACTGGCGGACTGGATCGACTACCTGGCGCTTGCCGCCAGTGGCGCCCCCGGCAGCCTGCGCTGCGCCGGCCTCGCCAACGGCACTGTTCAGATCCTCGGCGCGCAGGTGGAGCAACCCCACGCCCTGGCGCTGCTGCAGTCGCTGGTGGACGTCCACGACCAGGCCCGGCAGCAGCCCCTGTGCTTCATGCCCGGGCTTGCCACCACCTTCATGGAGAAGCAGAGCCCGCACTGGACCAGCAAGCCCAAAGAGGCCCAGGCCGCCCTGGAGGACCGCAACGGTTACCTTGCCGGCACTTGGTTCCCCGCCTGGGAGCTGGCCAACGACCCATGGTTCCCGCTGGTCGCGCCCCCGCCGACGCTGCTGGGTGACGACGCCCGATCCAGCGCCTTCTGCCGGCTGGCGGCGCAGGTCTGCGGCCCCATGGTTGAAACACTCCTGCCCGTGGAGGCCCCATCGTGAGCAAAGGCACGCCATTCGATCCGCGCACCATGCCGCTGGAGGGGCTGCGCCTCATCGAGGCCAGCGCCGGCACCGGCAAGACGTTCAGCCTGGCGGGGCTGTACCTGCGGCTGCTGGTGGAGCAGCGCCTCACGGTCCGCGAAATCCTGGTAATGACCTTCACCCGCGCCGCCACCCAGGAGCTGCGCGAGCGCATCCGCGCGCGCCTGGTGGCGGCCGCACGCATTGCCACGGATCCGGCCATTGCCGACCCGGACCATCCCGAGGACGCCCTGACCCTGGACATACTTGCCGCCAGCGACGACGAGCGCCCCGCTCTCGCCCGCCGCCTCCGGGACGCCGCCGCGCGCATGGACGAGGCCACCATCAGCACCATCCACGGCTTTGCCCAGCAGGCGGCGGCCGACAACGCCTTCGACGGCGGCCTGCCCTTCGACCGCGGCGAACAGGTGGACGACACCGCCCTGTTCCGCGAGACCGCCGCCGACTACTGGCGCAGCCAGACCATCGGTGAGCCCACCGCCCGGGCCAACGCCTTTCTGCAGCTCTGGAGCAGCCCGGAGACGCTCTTCGACGCGCTGCGGCCGGCGCTGCAGCAACCCCATGTCATCCTCGCCGGGCCGGATCAGGCCACCATTCAGGCGCAGACCGATACCGTGCGCCAACGCTGGCAGACCGAGGGGGACGCCCTGCGCGACCTGCTGCTGCGGGCGGAAGCCGAGGGTGCACTGCTCAAGAGCGGCGACCTGCACAAGGCCGTGGAGACCCATGGCGGCATGGACGCGGTCGTGACCCTGCTTGATCACGGCATTGCCGGCACCACCGCAGGCCACGTTGCCCTGCCCGGCTGGCTGGCCGATCTCGGCGACCCAACCGGCGTGCGCAAGCACATCAAGAAGGCGGCGGCGGACAAGTGGTGCCAGCCGCACTCCCTGCCGCTCACCGGGGAGCTCGCCGCCCTGCAGCCCCTGGGCCGCCTCGCCGCCCTGCGCGACGCCCTGGCGACGGTCCGCACGGAGAGCCTGCGCCGCAAGCGGGACCGCCGGCAGTTCAGCTTCGCCGACATGATCGAAGCGCTCCACGACGCCATTACCGACCCCGACGGCGGCGACCACCTGGCCGCCGCGTTGCACGAGACCTGGCCCTGGGCGCTGGTGGACGAATTCCAGGACACCGACCCGCTGCAGTACGCTATCCTCCAGCGCATCTACCGGGGCCGCGACCGTGGCGGCCTGCTCATGATCGGCGACCCCAAGCAGGCCATCTACGCCTTCCGCGGCGGCGACGTATTCGCCTACCTGGATGCCGCCCGGGACGCCGACGGCTGCTACCACCTGGACACCAACTTCCGCTCCACCGGCGACGTGTTGCGGGCGGTGCAGACCATCTTCGAGACACCCGGTGACGACGCCTTTCTCATCCCCGGCATTCACTTCCAGGCGGTCAAGGCGGGCCGGCGCGACGGCGACCGCGTGATCCGGCTGGACGGCAACACGCTGCCCGCCATGACCATCTGGCCCTTCGACGGCAGCGACGACAGAAAGGGCACCACGGAAGACACACTCATGGAGGCCACGGTCACCCGCATCCATGCACTGCTGCACACCCCGGCTACGGTCACCACTGACGACGGCGCCGATGCGCCGGTGCGCCCACGGGACATCGCCGTGCTGGTGAACACCAACCAGCAGGCCACCGCGGCCCAGCAGGCCCTGAGCCGACGCGGCATCGCGGCGGTATGCCTGCACCAGGCCAGCGTCTTCACCAGCGACGAAGCGCTGGACGTGCTGCGCGTGCTCCGCGCCGCCGCCACCCCCGCGGACGAGAGCAGCCTGCGCGCCGCCCTGGCCACGCCGCTGTTCGGCTACCGGCTCAGCGGCCTGATCGCCCTCACCGAGGACGAAGGGGCCTGGCAAGCCCTGGTGGAGCGCTTCCAGGCTGCCCACGAGCGCTGGCACCGCCACGGGGTGCTCGCCATGCTGCAGCCCCTGCTCCAGGCCGCCGCCCCCCGGCTGCTGACCCTGGACGACGGCGAACGCCGCATGACCAACTACCTGCAGCTCGGCGAACTGCTGCAGAACGCCAGCGGCGAGACCTTCGGCATGAGCGGCCTCATCCAGTGGCTCGACGACGCCCGCAACAACCCCGACCGGAGCGAGACCGGCGAGGCGGAGCAGCTGCGGCTGGAGTCCGACGACGCCCTGGTGCGCATCGCCACCGTGCACAAGGTCAAGGGCCTGCAGTACCGCATCGTCTTTCTGCCCTTCGCGCCCTTTCTCGGCGCCACCGGCGCCCCCGACAAACCGCCGCTCGCTTTCCACGACGACCAGCACCGGGCCTGTCTCGACTACGGCGTCGCGGACGCCGCCGGCCCCGCCATCCGCGAGCGCCGGGCCGAGGCGATACGGCTGCTGTACGTCGCCCTCACGCGCGCGGAGCAGGCGTGCTATCTCCCGTGGGGCACCGCCACCGGTGTCGAGAACGGCGCGCTTGCGTGGCTGCTGCACGGGCCCGACGGCGCCACACCGGATCACTGGAGCCGCGCCAGGAAAACCCCGGACTGGCTCGCCCCGGAGACAGTCGAATCCCGGCTGCAGGAACTGGCCGGGCGTGCGGGCGACGCCATCGCCGTGGAGCCACTGCCGGAGCCCATGCCCGCCGGCCAGCGCCTGCCCCTGCCGCCCCCACCCGAGGGTGGCCCGCGCGGCGATACCATCGCCTCCAGGCCGGACTGGTCGGTGTACAGCTTCTCCCGGCTGGTCAGCGGCAGCCGTCACGCCACCAATACCGCCGGTGCGGACGACGAGGCCCCGGATCCGGAGCGCGCCGAGCCGGCACCGCAGCAGATCGAGCTGCGCGGGCCGCAGTTCGGCACGGCCATCCACGACATGCTGGAGGCCATGGACTTCGCCACGTGGCCCCTGCCCGGAGCCACCACCAACGCACACCACGACTGGATGGCAGGCCATCTGCGCAACGCCGGCATCGCCCTGCCAGAGCGCCCCGCACCGCTGCTGGATGCCGTTGGTGGCATGCTGAGCCGGACCGTTCACGCACCACTGCCGGAGACCGGCCCGCTCGCCTCCATCCCGCACGCCCACCAACGCCGCGAAATGGAGTTCTTCCTCGGCCTGAGCGGCAGCCAGGTCGCGGCAGTGATCGACCGTCTCAGCGCCGCCGGCTACGCCACCGCCCTGCCCGCCGACCGCCGCGCGCAGACCCTGCGGGGCCTCATGCACGGCTTCATCGACCTGATCGTTGCCGTGGACGGCCGGTATTACATCGTTGATTACAAGACCAACGACCTGGGCGCGCACGCCCTGGCCTATCAGTCCGATGGCCTGCAAACGGCCGTACGACACGGGCATTACGACCTGCAGTACCTGATCTACACCCTGGCGCTGCACCGCCACCTGGACCGCAGCCTGCCGGGCTACGACCCGGCCGAGCATCTGGGCGGCGTGCACTACCTGTTCGTGCGCGGCATGACCGGCGAGGACGCGGCCGGCGTGTTCACGGACCGCCCGCCCGCGGATCTCATCCTCGCGCTGGACCGGCTTTTCGCCGGCGAGGAGGCGGCATGAGCCGGTTCATGGAACGCCTGCGCGAGCGCACCGCAGCCGGCCATGTGCAGCCGCTGGAGCTGGCCCTGGCGGACTGGTGCCTGCGCCACGGCGGCACCGAGCCCGTGGCCCTGGCCATGGTGCTGGCGAGCCGTGCGGTCAACGACGGGCACAGCTGCCTGCGCCTGGACACACTGGAGCCGGCCATCCCGGGTGAAGCGCCGCTGTTGCCTGCAGAGGCGTTCATGGAGGCACTCGACGCCAGCCCGCTGGTGGGCACCCCCGGTGACGCGGCACCGCTCATCCACGACGGCCCGCGCCTCTACCTCCAGCGCTACTGGCAGTACGAAACCCGCCTGGCCGCGCGACTGGGCCACCTGCTGGCGCAGCCCCCGGAGCCGGTGGACACCGCCCGCCTGGCGCGCGATGGCGGCCTGTTCGACTACAGCTGGGTCGACCCGGGGGAGACACACTGGCAGCCGGTGGCCGCGGCCACGGCGCTGCGCCACCGGCTCACGGTCATCTCCGGCGGCCCCGGCACGGGCAAGACCTACACCGTGCTGCGGCTCATGCGCCTGCTGATCGAATCCGCAGCGGCGCAGGGGAGCCCGGCGCCGGTCATCCGCCTGGCCGCCCCCACGGGCAAGGCGGCGGCGCGCATGCTCGAGTCCGTGCGCGCCGGACTGGACCGCCTGCCGGACGCGGAGGCAGTGCGCACGCTGCTCCCGGACCGCGCCGACACGCTCCACCGCCTGCTCGGGCTCACCCAGGCCTCCACGCAGCCGCGTCACCACCGGGATAACCCACTGCCGGCCGATGCGGTCATCGTTGACGAAGCCTCCATGGTGGACCTGCCCATGATGGCCAAGCTCGCCGAGGCGCTACCCGACCACGCCCGCCTGATCCTCCTGGGCGACCGTTATCAGCTCGCCTCGGTGGAGTCCGGCTCGGTGCTGGCGGAGCTCTGCGACGCCGCCGGCGTCAACGCCTTCTCCACCGATCAGCACCGCGCCCTGGGCGAGCTGATGGGCGATGACGCGGCACCTGCCGGTGCCACATCCGCACTCGGCGATCACGTGGTCACCCTGCGCACCAGCCACCGCTTCCACGCCGACAGCGCCATTGGCCGCCTGGCCGCCGCCATCAACACCGGCGAGGGTGACGGGGCACTGGCGGTGGGCGCCGAGGAGTCGCCCGATCTGGAGCTGCGCCTGGGCACCACCGTGGACGTTGACCACCTGGTGGAGCAGATGGTGGCCGCCTACCTGCCCCTGGAACAGGCGACCGACCGGGACACCGCCCTGGACGCCCTGGAAGCCGTGCGCCTGCTCACCGCTACCCGCGTCGGGCCGGCGGGCAGCGAACACCTCAATCAACGCATTCACGAGCGGCTGGCGGCGCGGCAGGGGCGGGATCCGCAGCAGCGCTGGTACCACGGCCGGCCCGTGATGGTGCTGCAGAACGACTACCGCGCCGGCCTGTTCAACGGCGATACCGGCGTCTGCCTCGCCGACGGGGCCGGCGGCCTGCGGGTGTGGTTCCGCACCAGCGAAGGTGCCCGCTCGCTGCTGCCCTCCGCCCTGCCCGGCCACGAAACCGTCTACGCCATGACCATTCACAAGAGCCAGGGCTCCGAGTTCACACGGGTGACACTGCTCCTGCCGGAGGCGGATACCCCGGTGCTCACCCGGGAGCTGCTCTACACCGGCATCACCCGGGCGCGGGAGCAGCTCACGGTGGTTGGTCCGGCAGCGGTGTTCCAGGCCGGGATCGAGCGGCGGACCCACCGGGAGTCGGGACTGGCGGAACGGTTACGGGGGTCGAGCGAGTAATGGTAGACGTGAACGTCTACCCTACGGTGGCCGAGCGATCCACATGAGCGTCGATCGAGGGTTAGAGGCACGGCGGTCGGCGCATATTGGCCGACCGCCGCCGTCAGGTCATCAGTAGGCGTAGTCCCGCCCTTCGGAATGCGCCCGCTCGCGGGAACTCATGTTCACCGAGGGCCGGAAGGGCATCTGCACCACCTCCGCGTGCTCCGGGTAGCCCGGATAGTTCTGGTACTCCTCCGGCAGCCAGGCCCGCAGCTGTGTGCCCAGAGCCGACTTCTCCACCGGCACGTAGGCCATGGCGATGTTCGTCTCCAGCTCCGGTGAATACCAGGGCGAGGTAATCCAGCCGATCGGGTCGTCGCTGGCGTGGTCACTGATCAGCCAGAAATCCGGGGCGTAATCCTCGATGGGCTTGCCGCCGACTTTCAGCCCCACCAGCGTGTGGGTGAATGGCGGTTTGCCAGCGTTGATCAGTTCCCGCGTTTCCTCCAGCACCTTCTTGCCGATGTAGTCCGCCTCCTTGGACTTGGGCACCATGTGGCCCAGGTAGCACTGGAACGGGTTGCTCTCCATGTCCATGTCCTGGCCGAAGGAGAGAATCCCGGCCGCGATGCGCCGGTGGTGGGCCGGGGCGATCACCATCAGGTTGTGCTTCTCGCCCGCTTCCAGGATGGTGTTCCACACCTGCTCCGCGTGCACGGTGGAATCGTAGGCGTAGACCTCGTAGCCCTTCTCACCGGTGAAACCGGTCTGGGAGATGAGGCAGTCGACGCCGCCGACCTTGGCCTGCATCAGGCCGTAGTACGGCACCTCGCGGATCTCCTCGCCCACCAGGTCCACCAGCAGCGCTTCGGACTTCGGCCCCTGGATCTGCAGCGGGCAGACGTCGATCTCGTCGATGGTCACGTCGAACCGGCCACCGACGTTCACCCCCTGGAACCACAGCATCAGGTCGGAGTCGCTGATGGTGAACCAGAACTCGTCCTCGGCAAGCCGCAGCATCACCGGGTCGTTCAGCACCTTGCCCTGCTCGTTGCAGAGAATGACGTAGCGCCCCTTCATGGGCGGCACGCGGGTGATGTCGCGGGTGCACACGAAGTTGCAGAACGCCTCCGCGTCCGGCCCCTTCACCCGGATGGGCCGTTCCACGGCCACGTTCCAGAGCGTCACATCGTTGACCAGCGCCCGGTACTCCACCATGGCGCCGCCGTCCTCGGGGCGGACGTAGCCGCGCGGGTGGTACATGCGGTTGTACACGGTTGCCCGCCAGCAGCCGGCCTCACAGGACAGGTGCCAGTACGCCGACTTCCGCACCCGGTTGGAGATGAGCATCTCGATGCCCGGGTCGCCGGTCTGGCGAAGGTTGATGGGGACGTTCCGGTCACGCTGGTCGACCGTGTCCTGATAGTTGATCTTGCTGCTGTCGGCCATGTCTGGACTCCCTCGCCATGGATCGTGTCACACCAGTCGGGCAACGCGGGGCTGCCGGTGACGGCTGAAACCGCCGTCACTGAGAGGGATGCTATGCCGGTGCGAACCGCCGCGGGCACTCAGGTGCGACACCCCTTTTTGCACCCACGACATAACGAAAAAAACGCCGCGGAACGGGGCGTTGGGAGTTTTCCGGGAACGTCGTCGCGTTACCCGGGGGCGTCAGCGTGCCGGTATCCGAGCCAGCCGGCCCGGATCAGGAACGCCCAGGCGATCATCAGCGTTGTGCCGCCCACGGGCGTTATCCCCGTGAGCCACGGCATTCCCAGCAACGCCGAGAGATAAATGCTGAAGCTGAACAGCACGGTGCCCAGGGTGAACAGCCAGCCACTCACGGCCAACGCCCGCCGGACCGCGTCCCCCAGCGGCGCCAGCAGGGCGAGACCGATGGCGGTGACCACCAACGCGCCGATCTGGTGATACCGGATGGCCGTCATGATGTAGCGGAAGACCTCGTCATCCACCCGGGGCCGCAGCGCATGCTCCGCCGATGCCCCGATCATCACCGACAGTAGTCCCAGAACGGCGCCCACAATGAGTATCAAACGCACGGATCACTCCCGTTTGCTGGCATGGATTTGAGAAAGGCTTGTACGATACCGCAGCGCGAACACCGGATTCCCTTTCCAATGCAAGAAGGACTGCACCCGACCATGAGACACCTGAACACGGCTCTGTTCACCCTGGCCATCCTGGCCGCCTCGCCCCTTGCCGCCGACTCGGACCTGGTCATCCACGACCCGTGGGTGCGTGAGATGCCACCGGTGGCCGACAACGCGGCGGGCTACATGCGCATCGAGAACCCCTCCGACACCGACCGTAGCCTGGTGGACGCCGAGAGCGACCTGTTCGGCCACCTGGAGATCCACGAGAGCGTCGAGGAAGACGGCACCATGCGCATGGAACACCGGGAGGAGCTGGTGATCCCCGCCGGTGGCGAGGCCGTTCTCGAGCCCGGCGGTTACCACGTGATGCTCATGGATCGGCACGGCGACCCCCTGAAGGAAGGCGACGAGGTCGCCTTCACCCTGATCTTCGCCGACGGTCACACCCAGGAGGTGGTGGCGCCGGTGCTGCGACACGGCCCCGACGGCGAAGCCGATGACGACCATCACGATCACCATGGTGACCATCACGGCGACCACTGATCGGGCACGGTGCGCGGGGACGGTTCTGCGGCGCCGTTCCCGCTTCCGCACTCCAGCGCTTTACCCTGCCCGACAATCCGACTACTGTACCTGTACATTGTTTATACAAAACAGGTACACATGGATCGCACCTATTGCAACCTCGGCCGCGACGGACTGACCCACACGGACATCGACGCCGTGGCCCACGGAGAGCCGCTGCATCTCGATGATGCGGTCGGCCGGCGCGTCGTCGCCAGCCACGAGCGCCTGCAGCGTTACGTCGCCGAGCAGCGGCGCATCTACGGGGTAACCACGGGTTACGGCCCGCTCGCGGACACGCTGGTGGGGCGTGACCACTCGGAGCAGCTCCAGCGCAACCTCATTGCCCACCTGAGCGCCGGCGTCGGCGAGCCCCTGTCCCGCACCCAGACGCGCGCCACCATGGCCGCCCGGGTCGCTGCGCTGGCCCAGGGCAACTCGGGCGTCTCCCCGGCCGCCCTGTGGCTGCTCGCCGACTGCCTGAACGCCGACGCCCTGCCGGTGGTGCCCGCCATGGGAACCGTGGGCGCCAGCGGCGATCTCACACCGCTGGCCCACATTGCCGGGGCGCTTATGGGTCATGGCCGCATACGCGTCCAGGGTGGCGCCCCGGAACCCGCGGGCGACGCGCTGGAACGCCTCGGCCTGACGCCGTTCAACCCCCAGGGCAAGGACGCCATCGCGCTGGTCAACGGCACCTCGGCCATGACCGGCATCGCGGCGCTCAACGGCGCGGCGTGTGAACGGGCCCTGCGCTGGAGCACCCTGCTCACCGCCGGGCACGCCGACGTGCTGGGTGGCCGGCTGGAGGCCTGGGATCCCGCGTTCGGTGCACTGCGCCCCCATAACGGCCAGCAGCGGCTGCACCGGTGGCTGCGGTCCCTGACCCTCGGCAGCGGCTGGGTCACCGCGCCGGAACACGGCGCCACAGTGGCAGGCGGCGCCCTGGAGCAGCTCGACCAGCCCATACAGGATCCGTACACCCTGCGCTGCGCGCCCCAGCTCCTCGGGGCCGTGTCGGACCAGCTGGCGTGGCACAACAGCGTGGTGGACACGGAGCTCAACAGCGTCACCGACAACCCGGTGCTCCCCGACGACGCGGATGTCGCCCTGCACGGCGGCAACTTCTACGGCCAGCATGTGGCGCTCGCCTCCGACGCACTGGCCAACGGCGTGATCACCCTTGCCGTGCACGCCGAGCGGCGCATCGCCCGGCTCGCCAACCGGCGCCTCAACCAGGGGCTGCCGGCGTTTCTGCAGGGGCAGGAGGCCGGGCTGCACAGCGGCTTCATGGGCGCCCAGGTGACGGCGTCGGCACTGCTGGCGGAGATGCGCACCCACGCAACGCCGGCGTCCATCCAGTCCATCCCCACCAACGGCGACAATCAGGACGTGGTCACCATGGGCACCATCGGCGCCCGGCGCTGCGCCAGGCTGCTGGAGCTGCTGAACCACCTGCTGGCCATCGACGCCCTCATGGTGGCCCAGGCCGTGGACCTGCGCCGGCAGATGGAGGCAACGGCCGGCACGGAGCCGTCGGCTGCGGTGCAGGCGCTGCACCGCTGGGTCCGCCGCATGGCCCCGCCCCTGGACGCGGACCGCGCCCTGCACGACGAGATCGAGCTGGTATCGACCCGGGTGGCGCTACCCGGCGGGCTGGTGGAACAGCTCGACGCCTTCGCCGGCCCGTACTGAGTGTCAGTCCAGAAACGCCTGCAGCGCCGCCAGGGTCTCCTCCGGCGCCTCCTCCACCAGGAAGTGGCCGCAGGCCAGCCCGTCACCGGTGACGTGGTCCGCCCGCTCGCGCCAGACGGCGGGCACGTCGTACATCTGCCCCACGAATCCGAGCTCGCCCCACAGGGCCAGTAGGGGGCACTGCACCCGCAGGTGCAGATCCGCCTCATCGTGCTCCAGGTCGATGGTGGCCGCCGCGCGGTAGTCCTCGCAGGTGGCGTGGATGGTGGCGGGGGCGCGGAAACAGCGCAGGTACTCCTGCACCGCCCGCTCGTCGAAGGCGTCGGGTACGCGGCTCCAGCGCCGTAGTTTGTCGCGCAGGTAGTACTCCGGGTCGAGGCCGATCATGTGCTCGGGCAGGCCGTCGGACTGGATCAGGAAGAACCAGTGGTAGTAGGCCGTGGCCAGCGCCTGGTCGGCGGTGCGGAACACATCCCGGGTGGGAACGATATCGAGCACCGCCAGTCGCGCGACGCGGTCCGGGTGGTCCAGGGCCATGCGGTGCCCCACCCGTGCCCCGCGGTCATGGCCCACCACCTGGAAGCGGTCGAAGCCGAAGTGCGCCATCACCGCCACCTGATCCGCCGCCATGGCGCGCTTGGAATACGGTGCATGGCGGTCGTCGGAGGCGGGCTTGGCGCTGTCACCGTAGCCGCGCAGGTCCGGGCAGATCACCGTATACCGCTCGGCCAGCCGCTCGGCGATGGGGTGCCACATTACATGCGTTTGCGGATAGCCGTGCAGCAACAACAGCGGCGGCCCGTCACCGCCCTTACGGAGGTGGATATCCGTGCCGTTGGCGGTGACGCGGTGTGTGTCGAATCCGGGGAAGAACATGCCGGCAGCCTCCCGGTGGGGTGTCATGGGCGTGTTTCATGGTGGACGTAAACGTCCACCCTACGCCAAAGCGGGGCCGGGTACCGGGGCACGGTGGGCGTGAACGCCCACCACACGGATGCCATGATGCCTGGCATGCGGCGTAGGGTGGACCTTCAGGTCCACCGGTGCCGCCCCGTCACGCCTTCGCCGGTTCCACCTTCGCCTGATCCCGCGCCAGCTCTTCCTTCGTCGTCAGGCGCCGGTAGAACAGCGTCGCCATGGTCGACGTGATGATGATGAACAGCGAGTACAGCACCGGCATGATCAGAATCAGCTGCTGCGTCTCGCCCGAGAACACCAGGATCACGATCAACGCCCCCAACGGCCCGTTCTGGATGCCCGTCTCCAGCGACACCGTGCGTGCCTTCTGAGGCTCAAGCCGGGTCAGCCGCGCGAACACGTAACCGAAGGCGAAGCCGATCACCCCGAGCAGAATGACGGCGGCATACACCTCGGCACCGGTCTCGAACAGCAGCTGGTAGTTGCGCGGCGCCCAGGTGGCCATGAGGAAGACAATGACGATCACGCCGATGAGGCCGCCCACCAGCTCGGTGACCGCACCGAAGTTGGCGTTCTTCTTGCGCGACCACATGCCGAGCAGCGTCGGAATCAGCAGCACGAACAGCAGGCCGATGATCTCGCCCGGCGGAATCCGGAACGCCTCGTCGATGCCGGCCGTGTAGAACTCCATGAGAATCGGCACCATCACCACCGCCGCCAGCGTGGAGCACACGGTCATGAGAATGCTCAGGCTCAGCAGGCTCTTGGAGAAATAGGCAAAGATGTTGGAGGTGGTGCCGCCGGGCATGCAGCCCATGAGCACCAGCCCCACGGTCTGTTCCGGCGTGAGCTGAAGCACGCGCGCCAGCGTGAACGCGATGAACGGCATGAACATGTACTGGGAGGCGAACCCCACCAGCACGGCCTGCGGGTGGCGCATCGCGATACGGAAGTCCTTGAACGTCAGCGACGCGCCCATGCCCAGCATGATGACGATCATCATGATGGCCAACAGGGCCTCTTCGACGGGGCTCAGCATTCAGTCTGCTCCTCTTTCCTGTCTCGTTATTGTCAGGCCTGTCAGGCCGCGCGCGTATCGGTGCCGCTGGCGGAGCCGGCCGCCTCGCTGCCACCGTCGCGCAGTTCCTTGCGCAGCACCTTGCCGACCGGCGTCTTGGGCAGGTCGTCGCGGAACTCGATCTGCTTCGGCACCTTGTAGCCGGCCAGCTTCTGCTTGCAGTGCTTGCGCACCTCCTCGATGGTGAGGCTGTCGTCGCGTTTCACCACGAACGCTTTCACCGCCTCGCCGGTATCGGCGTCCGGCACGCCGATCACCGCCGCCTCGTGGACCTTGTCCAGCTCGGCGATGCAGTCCTCCACCTCGTTGGGGTACACGTTGAAACCGCTGACCAGCACCATGTCCTTCTTGCGGTCGACGATGTGGAAGTAGCCGTCCTCGTCCATGTAGGCCACGTCGCCGGTGTAGAGCCAGCCGTCCTTGAGCGTCTTGGCGGTCTCGTCGTCGCGGTTCCAGTAGCCGCGCATGACCTGGTCGCCCTGGACGATGATCTCCCCCGGCTCGCCCTGGGGCACGGTCACGCCGTTGTCGTCGACGATACGCACGCTCGTGCCCGGCGCCGGGATGCCGATGCTGTTGCGCTTGGCACCGCTGCCGATGGGATTGAAGCTGACCACGGGCGAGCTCTCGGTCAGCCCGTAGCCCTCGGCAATGGGGCAGCCGACGATCCGTTCCCAGCGGTCCGCCACGGCGCCCTGCAGGGCCGTACCGCCGGCAATGGCCACCTTCATGGTCTTCGGCGGGAAGATGTGGAACCACTCCTCGTTCAGCAGCGCGTTGAACAGGGTGTTCACGCCGGAGATCCAGGTGATCGGGTAGTTCTCCAGCGCCCGCTGGCAGTTCTGGATCGGCCGCGGGCTCGGCACCAGCACGTTGCGCGCGCCACGGCAGTGGAAGGCCAGCATGTTCACCGTGAACGCGAAGATGTGGTAGAGCGGCAGCGCCGTCAGCACGCACTCTTCGCCATCCTCGATATGCGAGCTGGCCACGGCATCGATCTGGGCGATATTGGTGAGAATGTTGCCGTGGGTGAGCACGCCGCCCTTGCTCACGCCGGTGGTGCCACCGGTGTACTGCAGCACCGCCACGTCGTCGCGGGTGATGTCGCGCCACCAGGCGGCGACGTCCACATTCCGGCTCTGGCGCACGGCGCGCGCCTGCTCCAGGGCATCGTCGATATAGGTGGCGTCGATGGTGAGCTCGGGGACAGCCTTGTTCCAGTACTTGAGCACGCCCTTGAGAATGCCGCGCACCACACCGGGGAACCACTGGGCCACGCTGGTCACCACCACGTGCTTCACAGGGGTGTGGTCGATGATGGCGGCGAGCTTGTCGGTGAACATGTCCACGATCACCAGGGCCTCTACCCCGGCGTCGTTGAACTGATGCTCCATCTCCGATTCCGTGTACAGCGGGTTCACGTTCACCAGCGTGCAGCCGGCCTTGAACACGCCCATGGCGGCCACCGGGAAGGTCAGGCAGTTGGGCATCTGCACCGCAACGCGCGTGCCCGGTTCAAGCCCGAGCACCTCCCGCAGGTAGACGGCGAAATCGTCCGCTTTCGCGTCGGCCTCGGCGTAGGTCAGCGAGCCGGACATGCCGTTCGGCATCACCGTGGTATAGGCGATCTGGTCGGCATACTCCCGGGCGTTGTCCGCCACCAGCTCGGCCAGATTGCTGTAGCCGTGCAGGCGGGAATCGCTGTAATCACCGGTGTAATGGCGGGACCACGGCGCACTGTCGTATACGGAATCGTACGACATCAAACTCCTCCAGTCGGTCGTGCGGTCGGTTAACGTTCTGACGACGCATTGAAACGCGAAACCATACGCTAGCGTATCCTAACGGGATCGAACCGAAAAGCTTTGCCGTCACTGACGGCAGGCTGCCTTCGGGCAGGCCCATATTGTCCAATCCGGAAAGAACTCTGATACCATCCGGCATAGATCGCCGCAAGCGATCCCGTCACAAGGATCACACAACAACACCGAGGAGAATCGCCGTGACCCGCATCCTGACCGCTGTCGCCCTGCTCGCGCTGCTGTGCGCCCCGCTCGCCACCGCCACCGCCGACGACGTGCGCGAAGTGCGCGGCGTGGAGCTGCCCCTGCAGATCTCCGTGGGCGATCACGACCTGCACCTCAACGGCGCTGGCGTGCGTTCACGCTTCTTCGTGCGCGTCTACGTGGGCGCGCTCTACACCACCGAGTCGGTCACGGACGCCAACGAGGCCATCACCATGGATTCGCCGCGGCGCGTCCACCTGGCCATGCTCCGCGACGTGGGCCGGGACACCATGGTGGACGCCCTTGAAGACGGGCTCGAGAACGCCATGTCCAGCGAAGAGCGGGCCGACTACGCGGACGAAATCGAGACGTTCAAGTCCTTCTTCCCCGGCGACTTCAACGCGGGTTACACCGGCAACATTGACGTCATCCCCGGTGAGGGGCTGATCGTGTCAATGAACGATGAAGAGCTCGGCCGCATCGAAAGCGACACATTCGCGCAGTTCGTGCTCGCCATCTGGCTCGGCGACGACCCGGCCGACAGCGACGTGAAAAGCGGCATGCTGGAGGGTCGGGACTGAGGCCGGTGCAACGGGGCGCAACAAACTGTATATGGCGTCACAACACCACCACTGGCTCGTTGGACCGCCTGTCCGTTGATGCTACCGTTCGTTCAGGAGAGAGGCCGCAGGCCTTCCAGTAAGAGCGCATGGACACGCTACCCAGAGAACAGCGTTCAGAACATGCGGACGGAGCACAATGGGCAGGCAGCACAGCGTACCGACCGACCTGCGTCGGCCGATCAACGTCGTACGCGCATCCGGAGCAAACCCCTGCCCGGTGATGACCTTTTCCGTGGACGGCGTGCTGCTTGACGCCAACTCCGGCAGCTGGCTCGTGCTCCAGGAACTTGGCATCGCCACCGGCAGCCGCCTGCCCGCCCCGTGGCTGTCCATCCTCAAGGCCGCCGCCGCGTCGGGGGAAACCCGCGAAAGTACACTCGCCAGCGGCATGGTGAGCACGCAGCTGCTGTTCGTCCCGACCACTGGCGACGATCTGGTCCACGTCTTCGGCGTGGACGTCACCTCCCGCACCCGCGACGAAGAAAAGGTCGCCCTCAACGCCCAGGTGTTCGAGCACGCCGCGGAAGGCATTCTCATCATGGATGAGGACATGCGCGTGATCGACGTGAACCCCGCCTACGCCCGTATTACCGGATACACGCCCGACGAGACTCTGGGCGAGGTGGCCGCCTTCGCCGATGCCACCCAGACCGACACGGAGCTGGTGGAGCAGATCTGGGTCGCGCTGCGCCGGGACGGCAAGTGGCAGGGGGAGATCTGGGGCCGACGCAAGAACGGCAGCGCCTACGCCGAATGGCTCTCGGTGGTCGCGGTGCAGGACGACGTCGGCCGCATCGCCCAGTACACCGGCATTCTCTCGGACATCACCGGCCAGAAGGAGGCCGAGGAAAAGCTGTTCGAGATGGCCCACTACGACACCCTCACCGGGCTGCCCAACCGGCGCCTGTTCCACGACCGTCTGACCGAGGCACTCGGCGCGACCCCGCAGGAGCGCTTCGGCGTGATGCTGGTGGACCTGGACGGCTTCAAACTGGTCAACGACCAGCTCGGCCACGGCGCTGGTGACGAGATGCTGCGCATTGTCGCCAGCCGGCTGGAGAACTGCCTGCGCGGCACCGACACCATCGCCCGCATGGGTGGCGACGAGTTTCTCGTGCTCCTGCGCGGCCTGAAAGGGCCTGACTGCATGGCGCAGATCGCGGAGAAGCTGCTTGGCCGCATCGCCGAGCCGGTGGTGCTGGAAGGCCAGGAGTTCTTTCTCACCGCCAGCATCGGGGTCCACGGGGACTGCCAGGACATCGACACCGAGACCCTGCTCCGCGAGCTGGACAACGCCATGTACGGCGTCAAATCCGACGGCAAGAACGGCTACCGCTTCGTCTCCCGTGAGGGCGGCGACCGCGTCGGCACCCGCCTGACGTGGCAGTCCCGCCTGCGGCGCGCCCTTGAGGGAAACGACATCGCCCTGCATTATCAGGTGTTGGTGGATGTGGAACAGGGCACCGTCCTGGGCATGGAGGCGCTGGCGCGCTGGCAGACAACAACGGACGGCTTCATACCACCCGGCGAGTTCATTCCACTGGCAGAGGAAACCGGGCTTATTCACCAACTCGGTGAACAACTCCTGCGCACCGCCTGCAGCCAGGGTGCACAGTGGCTGGCAGACGGCATCGACACCGGCGCCATGAGCGTCAACGTCTCCGTGCGTCAGCTCCGCCACGAGCAGTTCGTGCCGATGGTCGAGGGCATCCTCCGGGAGACCGGTTTCCCGCCCGCCCGGCTGGATCTCGAACTCAGCGAGACCATGTACATCGAAGGCGAAGAGGACGTGGTGACCAAGCTTGAGCACCTGCGCGCCATGGGTGTGACCGTCTCCATCGACGACTTCGGCACCAAGTACGCCTCCCTCGCCTACATCACCAAGCTGCCGGTGGACCGCATCAAGATCGACAAGGCCTTTGTCGACGGCCTGCCCGACGACATCGGCTCCGCCGCCATTGTCTCCGCGGTGGTGTCCATGGCGAAGTCCATGGGCCTGGACGTCATTGCCGAAGGCGTCGAAACCCGGGAGCAGCTGGATTTCCTGCTGACCAACGGCGCCCCCTGCGTGCAGGGGTACTACTGCGGCAGGCCGGTGCCGGCCGAACGCGTTCCCGACATGATCGCGAACCGGGACTACGTGCCCGCGGCGCGGCTTCATCCCCCCCACCCCACCGACAGCGAGTAGCTGCACCATGCCCCATGAACTGAATCTGACCCTGCGCCCGGAATGGGAGGAAGTGGAACAGCTCAACCAGCAGGCCATGGACTTCCTCCACGGCACCGGCATGTCGAGCACCGAGGTGGACACCTACACCATGGTCATCTGTGAGCTGGCCGAGAACAGCATCAAGTACGGCGACAGCAGCGAGCCCATTCACCTGCACGTGAGGGTCAGGGCGAAAGACGTGTCCGTCCAGGTGAAGAACAAGGTCCGCGACGAAGCCCAGGGGCATCTGCGGGAGCTGGATCAGACGCTGCAGTGGATTCGTGGCGTGCAGGACCCGTATCAGGCCTACCTGGAACGCATCCGGGAGCTCTCGCGCGAGCCCATTGCCAACGCGCGCAGCTGCCTGGGCCTGATCCGCGTCATGTATGAAGGCCGGTCCGACGTGGATTTCGTGCTCGACGACAACACCCTGAACGTCTCGGCCCAGTCCAGGGCCCGGTGAGAGACGAACGCAACGACACACTGCGGAGCAAGCGAATGACCAGTATCGAGCGATTCAGCGAAGGCGCCCTGAGCATTCAGGAAACCGGCACGGAGACCACGCTGACGTTGCGCTTCCAGGGTAAGAGCATTGTGCGCAGTGCCAACGACGCGTTACTGCCGGTGATACTGGACACCATGGAGCGCGCCGCCAAGCAGAGCCTGCGCCTGGTGCTCGATTTCCGTGGCCTCACCTACATGAACTCCTCCTCCTTTGCCCCGATCATCAAGGTGCTCGAAAAAGCGCGCATGGGCGAAGATCACGTCACCATCATCTACAGTAGCGAACAGAAATGGCAGGAGGTGTCGTTCTCGGCACTGACCATCTTTCAGACACAGGACGGACGAATCACAATCACGGGTGCGTATCATGATGAGCGAACACAATGACGTAGAACGCAACGCCACGGAAGCGGCGGCTCCGGGAGCGGCCGCAACCCCTGAAAACCATGCGGACGGCACGATCAAACGCGGCGGAGAATCGACGGCAGTCCGCCTCAGCTGCGCCTCTCGCTACTCCCTCTGGCTGACCTACAGGGACGACCCGCCCCACCCCGCGACCGGCACCTTTGACAGCCTCACCTTCGAGACCGACGCCCACACCATCGCCCTGGGCGCCTGCCAGGTCCTCGACGACGCCGACGCGCCGCAGAATGCGTACCGCCTGGTCCCCATGGCGTCCATCCACGACTTCCAGAAACTGTTCCACCAGTCCCGCGCGGACGTCCTCGACATGGCGGCCCGCAACCTGCCCCTGATCCTGCAGTACCGGAACAACATCGACCCGGCGTTCCGCACGTTCGTTGGCGACGTGGCCTACGACATCAGCGTCTACAAGGAGCTGTTCGACCGGCTGGATGCGGAGTACGCCGGCGAGCCGGAGCCCGTGCGCGAAGTCATCCAGCAGGGCCTGATCCGCAATACCGGCCAGGAGTTCATCGACTGCCTGAACGCCCACGTGGCCGACATGGAGCACATCATCGCCGATTACGAGGGCGAGCAGCACAGCCAGCACGGCTACTACCTGCGCAAGCAGCTCTGGGGCGAGCTGCTGACCGCACCGTTCATGGCGCGCACCAACCTCAAGCCGCGGGGCTACATCGGCGACTCCGAAATGATGCAGATGTGCTATCGCAACACCTACGAGGGCGACAGCACCTTTGGCAAGCTGCTGCACCACCACCCGGTGTCATCGGCCGCGGCACAGGCCGTGCGCAACCGGCGCCCGCTGGTGGCCCGCATGGCTGGCGAGTACGCCGACCGCATGGGCGCCAGCGCCGACAACCGCATGCGGCTGCTCTCGGTGGCGTGCGGGCCCGCCCTGGAGCTGCACGACCTGCTCAACAGCCGCGAGCGCTGCCAGCAGGTGGAGTACTCCCTGCTCGATCAGGACGAACTCGCCCTGGGTGAGGCGGCCGCCGCGCTGGGCGCCGTGGAGAAACGGCTGCAGACGCCGGTGAAGGTGAACTACATCCAGGAGTCCGTGCGGACGCTTCTGGCCACCCGCGCCCTGCGTGAAAGCTGGGGCGAATTCCACTTCATCTACTCCATGGGCCTGTTCGACTACCTCACTCCCCCGGTCGCCAAGGCTGTGCTGAGCAAGCTGCATGCGCTACTGTTGCCCGGGGGAGAGATGGCCATCGGCAATTTCCACGTCACGAATCCGACCCGGCGGTACATGGATTACTGGCTGGACTGGCCGCTCTATTACCGCACAGAGGCTGATTTCCTGGCCTTGACCGAGGACTTCGACGACGCGACCGCCTGGATCGAATACGACGAGACCGGCGTGCAGATGCTTCTGCGAATACGGAAGGCGACTCCTTGATTTTCAAAAGACATAACGACAAGACCGACATCACAGCGGCAATCAACACCAACGATTTCGGCACCTACCAGATCGGCCTGGTCCACGACTGGCTGCGCACGGTCACCGCCCTGGTCTTCTGCCTGGTGCCCCTGTTCTTCCTGCTGGACACCATCATTCTCCCCGGGGACAACCTGGCGCGGTTCGCCATCTACCGGGGCATCTCCACCGCGCTGGCCCTGGGGCAGTTCCTCATCATCATCAACACGCCCCCGAGCCGCTTCTCCTACCTGCACGGCTACTTCGCATCCGCGCAGGTGGGCGCCGTCATCGCCATGATGACCGTCTACCTGGGCGGCTTCGACTCCAGCTACTACGTGGGCCTCATCCTGGTGATGATCGGCGTCAGCCTGGTGCTGCCGTGGCGCGGCAAGCACACCGCCATCAACGCCGGCATCATCATCCTGATGTACGTGGCCTTCAACCTGATCTGGCCGCAGCCCTACGATCAGGCCTCGCTGGTGAACAACATGTTCTTCCTGGTGGGTGCCGCCATCATCGCCGTAGCCATCACTGAACTGCGCTACCGGCTCATCGCCAACGAGTTCGAGCTGCTGGTGAAGCTCAAGCAAGCGCGCGACTCCCTGTGGAGCGAAATGGAGCTGGCGCGGGACATCCAGCTCACCCTGCTGCCCCGTCGGCTGGACGTGCCCGGCTACGAGATCGCCGCCACCATGCAGCCCGCCAAGGAGGTGGGTGGCGACTACTACGACGTCATCACCACCGATACCGGCGGGCGCTACGTGGCCATCGGCGACGTCGCCGGCCACGGGCTGAGCGCCGGGCTGATCATGATGATGGCCCAGACCAGCCTGATGACGGTGCTCAAGGCGCACCCGGACTGCTCGCCCAGTGATGCGCTCAAGACCATCAACAGCGCCCTGCGCGAGAACGTGGGCCGACTGGGCTCCCACCACTACATGACCATGACCATCCTGCGGCTGGGCGACGACCACATCGAGTTCGCCGGCCACCACCAGGACATCCTCATCCACAAGGCCGACAGCGGGTCGGTCACGGTACAGCCCACGTCCGGCACCTGGCTCGGCATCGTCGACAACCTGGACGGATTCGTCGACACCACCCGGGTGCCCATCGCCGAGAACGACGTGATCATGCTCTACACCGACGGGCTCACCGAGGCCGCGTCGGAGTCCGGCGAGATGTTCGGTGACGGACGCCTGGAGCGGCTGTTCGCCCGCTATGCGAAGACACCACCGGATAACGCCACCACCACGATCCTGGACGAGATCCGCACCTTCCAGGCCACACAGAACGACGACATGACCGTCCTGCTGCTGCGCAAGACCGCCGAGGCGGCCGACGATGCCTCGGTCTGGACGGTGGTGGAGCACAAGCCCCGGGAAGCCTAGCCGGAGCGGCTGGACACAACGGCCACGGAGTGTATATTTATAGTCAGTCAATGACTAAATATGCACATGGAGCCGCCATGGAAAACGCCGCACAGGAGCTGCCACCGGTTGCCTACGAGAGCCCGGACACCCGGCGCGACCTCGCCCGGGTGGTCATGCGGCTGTTCGACCACTGGCAGCTCGACTCCCGCACCAAACTGGAGCTGCTCGGGCTCAGCCCCAACAGCCGCAGCAAACTGGCGGACTTCGCCAGCGGCAAGACCGGGCTCCCCAAGGGGCGCGACGCCCGCGACCGCGTGGCGTATCTGCTCGCCATCCACAAGGCACTGCGCCTGCTCTACCCGGAGAACCCGGAGCTGCGCTACAGCTGGGTGCACCGGCGCAACGGCCTGCTGAACAACGTCGCCCCCATCGACATCATGCGCGAGCAGGGGCTCATCGGCATCGCCCGGGTGGCCCGCTTCCTGGACCAGCTCCGCAGCCAGTAATGGACGAGCTGCTCACGCGCATCACCGATTTCGACCGTCGGGTGAGCCGCAACGTGGTGGGCCTGCGCACCAGCCAGGACCTCTTCGACGACCTCACCGACGGCGACGCCGGCCTGAGCTACACCGCCGCGGCGCTGGAAGCGCAGGTGAAGGGCGAACTGGCGCCGCCGGACCAGCTCTCCCGCGCGTTTCTCTACGCCACCGCCGTGGAATACCCCTTCCGCACGGAACCGTGGCACCAGAGCCGCTACAGCGACGGCACCTTTCCCGTGTGGTACGCCTCCCTGGACAAGGCCACCACCATCGCCGAGACGGGCTACCACATGGCGCGCCACGAGCTGGCGGTGGAGGGTGTCAGCGAGGTGGTGGTGCGGGAGCGGGCGGTGTACACCGTGCATTGCCGGGCGCTGCTGATCGACCTCTCGGGACAGGGCGACGCCCACCCGGAGCTCGTGCACGGCACGGACTATGGCTTCACCCAGGCACTGGGCCGACGCATCAGCCACGAGGGCCACCCGGGGCTGCTCGCCCCCTCGGCGCGGCATCCCGGCGGCACCAACACCGTGATTTTCAGGCAGGCGGTGCTGTCCGCACCGCAACTCGCCTGTTACCTGCGCTACCTGTTCGACCCGCGCACCGGGGAACTGGTGGTGGAGCGTTCCCCGGGCACGGTCTACCAGCGGTTGTGGTTCTAGTCCGCAGGCTCGATGCGGTACACGCCGGCGTCGGCCTCGTCGGTGAGCACGTACAGCATGCCGTCCGGCCCCTGGCGCACGTCACGGATGCGGCCGACGGTCTCGTCGAGAATCACCTCATCCTTCACGACGCTGTCGCCATCGAGCTCCAGCCGGTGCAGCTGCTCACGCACCAGTGACCCGGCGAACAGGTTGCCGTCCCACTCGGACACGGCGCCATCCATGTAGAACGCCAGGCCGGACGGAGCCATGGACTCCTCCCAGACGTGGGTCGGCTCGGTGACTCCCGGCGCGGACTCGCCGATCCCCACCTGCTCGCCGGTGGAGTACTCGGTGCCGAACGCCACCTGGGGCCAGCCGTAGTTGTTCCCCGCCTCGACCTGGTAGAGCAGGTCACCGCCCGACGGGCCGTGATCGGTGGCCCAGATCTCGCCGGTCTCCGGATGCATGACCAACCCCTGGTTGTTCCGGTGGCCGAAGGAGAAGATCTCCGGGCGGAGATTCCCGGGCGCGGCGCCCACGTAGGGGTTGTCGTCCGGCACGCCACCCGCCTCGTTCACGCGGATGATCGACCCCGACGGGTCCGTGAGATCCTGGGACGGCGCACGCAGGCCACGGTCGCCGATGGAGAACAGCACCGTGCCGTCGCCCGCGAACAGGATGCGTGAGCCGTAGTGGCGGCCGGGGACGTGCCGCGGCGCCTGGCTGTAGACCGTCTCCAGATCCTCCAGCGCATCGCCGTCGTCGTTCAGGCGGGCCCGGGCCAGCACGGTGCCGGTGGCGTATTCGTCGTCGGTGGCAACGCCATCCGTGTCACCGGGGCTGGAGTAGGTCAGGTAGATCCAGCCGTTGTCGTCGTACTGAGGATGCACGCGCACGTCCAGCAGGCCGCTCTGGCTGCCGCCCTCCGGCGCGGTGAGCTGGTCTTCGTCGGAGAAGATCTCCGGAAGGCCCTCCAGCTCCGTGACGCTGTCGTCGTCCACGACGTACATGCCACCCGGTCGCTCGGTGACCAGCATGCGGCCGTCCGGAAGCCAGTCCATGGCCCAGCCGTGCTCAAGGCCGGAGACCACCCGGGTCACTGTCACCGTGGCCTCCTCGGTATCGTGCGCGTCGTCGATGGTTTCGTCGCTGACTTCCACGGCGGCCGCGGAGGCCATGCCGCCGGCGGCAGCAAGCGCGGCGGCGAGGGTCAGTGCGTTGGTGAAAACGCCTCTTGCGGTGCTGGTCTGTGGCATTACGTCACTCTCCTGGTCATCCCGACAGAACGTTCAGTGCCCGGGATAACACGGGGCGACCGTGTCCGCAAACGTGACGCCGTCCGGCGAATGCCCGCTGGCGCTGATGCCGAGCCTCCGCGCCCGGGGCAACGGCGCCCAGCGCGGCGGCGAACAGCGCCACGGCCACCGTGCGACATTGTGGTAACGCTGGGGCCACGGATACGTGTCTCCGCTCTTTATTGGTGGACCTGAAGGTCCACCCTACGGGGCGACGGGTGCGCTCAGTCCGTAGGGTAGACCTTCAGGTCTACCGGAACGTGGTGGTCCTGCTGCGCGCCGCCTGCGCCCTCACCGATGCGTTTGCCATGGGCGAAGGCATTGCGCTCCTCGCTGGCGGGGGTGCGTTATAGTGCGGGCGGTATCCCGTTCCCGCAGAAGCGAAGGCCGCAATGGAATCCATCACCCTCGGACCACTGGTCATTTCCCTCCCACGCCTGTTTCTCATCCTCTCGGTGGTGGCCGCGTTCGTGGTCGCTTCGTGGTGGGAGCGGCGCCGGGACGTGGCCCTGACCGCGCCGCTGACGGCCGCCGTGGTGGCGGGGTTCATCGGCGGGCGCGCCGTCTACGTGGTGCAGCACTGGAGCTATTACCGGGATGCGCCCCTGGAGATGCTCTACCTTTGGCAGGAGGGCTACTCGGCGGCAGCGGGCATCGCGGTGGCCCTGATGGCCGCCGTGCTGCTGGGGCTTTGGCGGCGGGCACCCCAACGCCACCTGCTGGCGCCGCTGCTCACCGGCGTGGTGCTCTGGTTCGGCCTCAACATCGGCGCGGCACAGTTCAGCGACACGCCCGAGCACCGGATTCCGGATATTGTCGTCTATGACCTGGACGACCAGCCCCTGCCGCTGGACAGCTTCGCGGGCAAACCCGTGGTGGTGAACCTGTGGGCCACGTGGTGTCCGCCCTGCCGCCGGGAGATGCCGGTGCTGGAAGCCGCCCAGTCCGAGCGGGACGACATCCACTTCGTGTTCGCCAACCAGGGGGAGTCTCCGGATGACGTAACCGCCTACCTGAGCGACGAAGGCCTGGGCCTGGAGAACGTGGTGCTGGACCAGGCCAGCCGGCTCGCGGATCACTTCGGCGCCCACGGCATGCCGGTGACGCTGTTCTTCAACAGCGACGGGCGGCTGGTGGACGCGCACATGGGCGAGGTCTCCGGCGCCCGGCTGCACCAGTACCTGCAGGACATCGACGGCTGAGAACAACAATGACAACAGAGCAGATGCGCATGGACCGGGTCCTGGCCGGCTCGGTGGCCATTCTCGTGGGGCTGGGGCTGGCACGCTTCGGCTATCCGCCGCTGGTGCCGGGCATGGTGGATGCCCACTGGTTCACCGCGGCCGCAGCGGGGTATCTGGGTGCCGCCAACCTGCTGGGTTACCTGCTCGGCGCGCTCACCGCGTCCCGTTTCGCCGGCCGGGTCGGTGCCGCGGCGGCCATCCGCCTGGGGCTGCTGCTGATCGCCGTGAGCTTTCTGGTGCTGAGCTGGGCGGCGCCGTTCGCGTGGTTCTTCATCTGGCGGTTCATCTCCGGCTGGGCGGGCGGCGTGCTGATGGTGGTGGCCGCCTCCACGGTGCTGACCACCACGCCGCCGTCGCAACGGCCGCTGGCGGGGGCCATCGTGTTCAGCGGCGTGGGCGTGGGCATTCTCTTCTCCGCCAACGTAGTGCCCTGGCTGACCACGGTCTCGATCAGCTGGGCGTGGGTCTCGCTGGGCGTGCTGTGCCTCCTGCTCACCGCGGCCACCTGGGGCGCGTGGCGCGACGTGAGCACGGCCGCCGGCCCATCGCCGGCGCAGGCCACCGGGGCCGGGTCTCCGGCACGCGCCGCACTGCCCCTCGCGGTAATACTCGTGGTGGTGGGCTACGGGCTGCAGTCCGTGGGCTACGTGCCCCATACGCTGTTCTGGGTGGACTTCCTCGCCCGGGAGCAGGGCCTGGGCATGGGCTTCGCCGCGGTACAGTGGAGCATCTTCGCCCTGGGCGCCATCGCCGGGCCGTTCCTCGGCGGCTGGGTGGCCGCACGCCTGGGGTGGTACAGCGCGCTGCTGCTGTCGGTGGCCTTCATGGCGGCGGCGGTGCTCGGCTCCAGCGTCGCCGACACCCTGTGGCTGGCGTCGCTGTGCTCGTTCGTGGTGGGGGCCATGGTGCCGGGGCTGGTGTCCATGACCTCCGGCTACCTGTCACAACTGGTGCCACTGGAGGAGCACCGCCGCGCCTGGGGCTGGGCCACCACGTCCTTCGCCCTGGCCCAGGCCGTGGGCGGCTACGCCCTGGCAGCGGTGTTCGGCTACGTGGGCAGCTACCCGCCGGTGTTCATCATCGGCGGGGTATCGCTGGTGCTGGGGCTGGTGGTCACGCTGGTGGCACGCAAACCGAAGGAGGCTCACTGATGGAAACGCGCATCCCGCCACCCGTCGTCATGGTGCTTGTCGGTGCGGCCATGTGGCTGGTGGCACGCTGGACCCCGGCACTGACCCTGAGCCTGCCCGGCATGGGCTGGCTGGCCATCGCCACGGCCGCTGCCGGCATCGCCCTCGCCGTAGCGGCCGCCTGGGCACTGCACCGCCACCGCACCACCATCAACCCCATGCGCCCCCAGGACAGCAGCCACCTGGTGGACACGGGGCCGTTCGCCTGGAGCCGCAACCCCATCTATCTGGCGGACCTGATCCTGCTGGCGGCGTGGGCGGTGTACCTGGGCAACCCGCTGACACTCGCCCTGCTGCCCGTGTTCGTGCTCTACATCAACCGCTTCCAGATCCGCCCGGAAGAGGCGGCACTGGAGCAGCACTTCGGCGGCGCCTTCCGGGTCTACCGCCGGCATGTCCGGCGGTGGCTGTAAGCGCCCTCCCCCGGCGCCTCACTTGGTGCCGTAGATGCGATCTCCGGCATCGCCGAGGCCGGGGACGATGTAGGCCTTTTCGTTCAGCCCCTCGTCCACGGCGGCGGTGTAGATGTCCACATCCGGGTGGGTCTCGTGGAGCACGGCGACACCCTCCGGCGCCGCCAGCAGGCAGACGAACCGAATGTGCCTGGCGCCTTCCTGCTTCAGGCGCGTGATGGCGGCAACGGCGGAGTGGCCGGTGGCGAGCATCGGGTCCACCACGATCACTTCGCGCTCGTCCAGGTGCGAGGGCATCTTGAAGTAGTACTCCACCGCTTCCAGGGTCTCCGGGTCACGGTACAGCCCCACGTGGCCGACCCGCGCCGAGGGCACCAGGTCAAGCATGCCCTCCAGCAGCCCCTCTCCGGCCCGCATGATGGACACGAAACACAGCTTCTTGCCGTCCAGCACCGGGGTATCCATGGGCTGCAGGGGCGTCTCGATGCGGGTGGTGGTCAGGCGCAGGTCACGGGTGACCTCGTAGCCGAGCAGCAGCGCCGTCTCGCGCAGAATCTCCCGGAACTTTGAGGTGGAGGTCTCCTTCATGCGCAGCACGCTGAGCTTGTGCTGCACCAGAGGGTGATCGATCACATGGGTGGTTGCGGTCATGGACTCGCCCTTGTTGTTGGTTAATGCGGTGGTCGTACCAGCACTGGACGCCGTTGGTGGTGATGTCCGGCATGGCTGTCGGGCTCTGGTGCCTTGGGGTCAGTGGGATTGTAGGGGGTTGGTGGCGGGAGCAGAAGGGGTGGGGATTGGCGGGGAGTGATTGGTCGACCTGAAGGTCGACCCTACGGGGGCTACGGGGCTGCATGGAACGCGGTGCCCCCGGAATGCAACCCCGTCATCCCGGTTGTGAGAGCGCATTCACAACCCTGAATCGGGCAAATTGACAGTGAATGGGCGCTAAAAGACCATTCAACTGCGCGGGAAATGGCACAACATCCCCCTACACATCAATCACGTTTTTAACCGGAAAAGCTCCGGTCATTGCGAACCCGGAATCACCCGAAGATTCCGACAAGGGGTGAGTTGTGCCTGTCTATTTCAATCAGAAAAGGGCACATACCCATGATGAAAATGAAAAAGCACATCACCACGCTGTTCGTGGCCAGCGCCCTGGCCCTGCCCGGTGCAACGCTCGCCCAGGAGATCGACCTGGACTCCCTGGCCGGCACGAACGACGGAGACCCGGGCTGGCTCAGCCTGAGCGACCGGGCCATGGGTGCGGATAACTTCGTCTCCGCCGGCTTCGCCATCGTCGACCTCGAGGACGCATCCGGCACCGCGCCGCAACTGGATAACGACGGTGAACTCACCGCGTGGGCGCAGGGTGGCAAGCGGTTCAACAACTTCTTCAGCCTCAAGGCCGGCCTGGACATGCTGGGCGAATCGGACCAGACATCGGACAACTTCGGTGGCGCGCACCTGGCAGCGCGGGTCCACCTCCCGTTCGAGACGATCCAGCTTCCCCTACGCGGGGGCAGCATCTACGCCTCCCTGGGCGGTGGCCTGGTGAGGGCCAGCTCGGATCACTCCACCAACTCGGCCACGGAGTTCAGCTCCTACTTCGACGTGGGCGTGGAGATTCCCGTGCGCGGCCGGTTCTACGCCGATATGGGCTACCGCCACTACGCCGCGGACTTCGATCTCGTCGGCGGCGGCGAAGCCGAAATGGAGTTCGACGTGATGTACTTCGGCGCCGGCTTCCGGTACTGATCCAATCCGGCCCGGGGCCTGCCTGGCCCCGGGCGCTCCCGGCCGGATTCCTGCCTGAGGTGGCCTGGTAGACCTGAAGGTCTACCCCACGGGCTACGCGCTGGCGACTGCGGACACCGTAGGGTGGACCTTCAGGTCCACCATCACACGCTGCCGCTGGACTCTCCAGCTCGCCGCGCTTGACATTGCTGTGGTTCGCAGTAGCTTGATAACGGCGTTTTTCATACGCTCAATAGAACAAGCCTGCCCCTGCAGGCCGGGAGGAGAAGCCGTAATGACAACCGACAAGTCCATGTCTCGCCGTAATTTCCTCAAGACCACCGCTGCTGCCACGGCGGGCGCCACCGCGGCCGTTGGCGCGCCGGCGGTGATCGCCTCGAACAACAGCTTCAAGTGGCGGATGCAAACCCACTGGCCCACGGGCACGTGGTACTACGAAGCGGTGTTCGAAGAGCTGGCGAGGCGCGTCTACGAGGCCACGGACGGCGAGCTGGAGCTGGAGACCCACCGTCCCGGCTCGATCGTGTCCACCGGCGACACCCTGCGCGCCGTGCGCCGCGGGACCCTGGACAGCGCCTTCACCTGGCCGTCGTACTGGATCGGCGAGATCCCCGTGGCCGGCCACCTCAACGGCAACCTGGCCACCTTCGAGAGCCACGAGGAGATGCACTTCTTCTTCTACGAGATGGGCGCGCTGGACATCATCCGCGACGCCTACGCCGCACACGGTGTCTATCAGGTGGGCCCGTGGTCGTCCGGGGGCATCGCCATCTATGCCCGCGATCCCATCCAGTCCGTGTCGGACTTCGAGGGCTTCAACATCCGCTCCACCGGCACGGCAGCGCGCGTGTTCCAGCGCATGGGCGCCGCACCGGTGTCCATCGACGGCGGCGAGCTCTACCAGGCCCTGCAGACCGGCGTGGCCGACGGCGTGCACTGGGGCGGCGTGGCCGCTGGCTGGGGCATGAACCTGCAGGAAGTGAACAACTACATCATGCAGCCGGACCTGGTGGCGCACACCAACGGCGAAGTGATCGTGAACCTGGACAAGTGGAACGAGCTGGGTGAGGACCACAAGCGCGTGATGCACGACGCCATCCGCGCCACCAGCGCCGACTCCAGCGCCAAGTTCCGCCACCAGGACTTCAAACTGATGCAGGAGTTCGTGGACGACTACGACGGGGAGATCATCCAGATGGATGAAGAGGTGATCACCGAGATGCGCCGGCACACCATGGATGTGGTGGACGACATCTCCGAGGACGATCCGGAGTACTCCGGCAAGGTCGGCGACCTGCTCCATGAGTTCATGGACATGACCGGGAAGCTCTGAGGGCTTCTCGGCAAGGTGTCACACAAGCACGGCGGGCCGGGAGGTCCGCCGTTTTTTTGTGGGCGGGTTGGCGTTTCCGGGGCTTTTCGGTGGACGTGAACGTCCACCCTACGGGTTGGCGTATGATCCGTGCGGGTTGTGCCGCGTAGGGTGGACCTTCAGGTCCACCATCACCAACGCCCCATGCACTCAATCGTCCCGGCGGGCGAGCTCCGGGTCGGACGCGGGGCTGCCGGTGGCAAACCCGGACGGCTCCTCGAAGCTGATCCGCGCATCGCCATGGGCCAGCAGGTCGCGCAGCAGGATCACGATGCCCCCGACGCACAGGAACAGCCCGAACGTCAGCGCCACCGTCTGGAAATGCCGCAGCGTAAACAGGCCCGTGGCCGATCCCTCGGGTATCCAGATGATGGGCGCCATCAGGCCAAGCAGCGCCACAAACGAATAAACCATGAACCGGATGAAATCCACCGGCACCTTTCGGATCGTGAGCCCGTACACCAGTGTGGCGACGATCAGCACCGACGCCGTGGCCTGCACCGCGATCATTGCCCGCTCGCCGATGAAGTGAAAACGGCTCTCTTCATACGCCGACGAGCCGGTATCGGCACCGAACACCAGCACCATCAGCAGGTTGGCCAGGAGATAGAACACACCGAAGCCGAACGGCAACCAGAGCAACGGAGCACGGCGGAACAGCGCGTAGCCGTCCACGGCCCACCACACCAGCAGCCACAACGGCAGCGCCGCGCTATAGATGGTGACCACAATGGCCTGATGCATACCGTTACCCCGGGGAGGCCCTGAAAGGCCTAACGTAACGGTTATCGACGGTGGGAGCCGGACCTGTATCGCAAAGCGTCAATGACGCCGCGATGCCTTGGCGTCGCCGAGGAGGGGGACGTTGCTGCCGACCACGTGCGGGGCGTGGACGGTGAGGAGATCGCTGGAATGAGAGGTGGCCTCGTAGCCGTCGACGCATTCGCGCAGCACCTCGCGCGCGGCGTCGCTGTCGTGGGCGCGGCAGGCCGCGTCGAAGCGCTCCAGGCGGGCTTCCAGCTCGGCCCAGCTGATGCTGGCCTCGCTGGCGCGCATGATCATGGGATGGGCGGTGCCGGAGACGTTCTCACCCAGCAGCAGCTCCTCGTAGAGCTTCTCGCCGGGGCGCAGACCGGTGAACTCGATGCGGATGTCACCGTCGGGGTTGTCGTCGTCCGCCACGGTGTAGCCGCTCAGGCGGATCATCTGCTCGGCGAGGTCGGCGATGCGCACCGGCTCGCCCATGTCCAGCACGAACACCTCGCCCCCCTCCGCCATGGCACCCGCCTGGATCACCAGGCTGGCGGCTTCCGGGATGGTCATGAAGTAGCGGGTCACCTCCTGGTGCGTGACCGTCACCGGCCCGCCGTCCTGGATCTGGCGGCGGAACAGCGGCACCACCGAGCCCGACGAGCCCAGCACGTTGCCGAACCGCACCATGGCGTAACAGGTGTGCTCCGCACGCGCCGCCAGGCCCTGGAGCACCAGCTCGGCGAACCGCTTGGTGGCACCCATCACGTTGGTGGGCCGCACGGCCTTGTCGGTTGAGACCAACACGAACCAGCGCACCCCGGCACGCTCGGCGGCGAGCGCCGCGTGGCAGGTGCCGAAGATGTTGTTCTGCACGCCCTCGAGCACGTTCTCCTCGACGATGGGCACGTGCTTGTACGCGGCGGCGTGGTAGACCGTCTCGACCCCGAACCCGGCCATGATGCGCTCCAGCCGGCGCTGGTGCACCACCGAGCCCAGCAGCGACTCCACCCGGCACTCGATGCCGCGCGCGGCCGCCAGCGCCTTCAGCTCCTGGGCCACCCGGTAGAGCGCAAACTCGGACTGCTCGAACAGCAGCAGCGTGCGCGGGCCGGCAAGCATGATCTGCCGGCAGAGCTCCGAGCCGATGGAGCCGCCAGCGCCGGTTACCATCACCACCCGCCCGCGGATACAGCGCTCCACGAGCTGCGCATCCGGCGCCACGGAATCCCGGCCCAGGAGATCCTCGATATCCACCTCACGGATGTCCTGCAGTCGGGCGGCGCCGGAGACGATATCCGTCATGCCGGGGATGGTGCGCACGTGCACCGGGAGCGCTTCCAGCGACTGCACCACCTGCCGGCGGCGGGTGCGGGGCGCCGACGGGATGGCCAGCAGCACATGCTGGATCCCCTCGCTCCGCACCAGGCCCTCCAGTGCGTCCGGCCCGTGGACGGGCACACCGTTCACCACGGTGCCGTGCAGGGCCGGATCGTCGTCAATGAACACCACCGGCTCATGGTTACGGGTGGTCTTGAGCGAGGCCACAAGCTGCACCCCGGCCGCACCCGCCCCGTAGATGGCCACCGGCTCCCGCTCGGCGCGACGCTTCAGCACCGCGTGGAACGCCGCCCGCACCAGCAACCGGCTGCCACCGATCACCAGCAACCCCAGCAGCCAGTAAATCACCACCGCCGTGCGCGGCACGGCAGTGAAACCACCAACGACAATGATGGCGATGAACAGCAGCGTCGACAGCGACACGCCATAGGTCACCGCAATCACCGCCTGGGGCCCCATGTAGCGCACCACCGCGCGATAGAGCCGCACACAGGCAAAGATCGGCAGCGTGAGCACCGGCACCACCACCAGCAGCCACCAGTGATCCACCAACTGGCGCGGCAGGATCTCTCCCATGCGCAGCGCAAACGCCGCCCACATCACCAGCGCCAGCAGACAGACATCCGCGGCCATCATCACGCCGCGCTTACCGCCGCGGGGCAGCTTCAACAGTGCATGGAACAGTCGAGAGATCATCACAGTCATTCAGGCAAGTGATCGCAGTGGCAAGACGCCACCAAGGCATAGCCCACCGCAACCGGGAAATCCAGCGCGGGGGCGAATCAGGGAGAGTTTACACAATGGAAAATCGGCGAGTGCGGGCATTGGTCGCAATATGGTGGTGATCGGGTCAGCGACGCCGATACCGCGAGCCGAGGCGTAGGGTGGACGTTCACGTCCACCAACCCCACTAGCCCTGAGCCCACCGCCTTCAGGCCACTTCCTGATCGGAGATTGTTACGTTGACGTGTTTGCCGGCTCGGGCTAGCACGTTGACTAACATGTCGAGGCTGAACTTGTCCAAACGCCCGCGCAGCAGGTCGTTAAGCCGTGGCTGCGTCAGCCCCAAGGTCTTGGCTGCAGCCTGCTGGGTCATGCTCAACCCTTCCACATAATCGCGGATCTGAGTCATTAGTTCGGCACGCAGCTTCATGTTTTCAGCCTGCTCGGCCGAGTCCTCAAGGGCGTCCCATACACTGTTAAAACGTTGTCTCTCCGCCATCTTATGGCCTCCGCTCAGCATCGAGCTGTTTGAACCGCTGTGCCGCTACCGCCAGATCCTGCTTACTCGTTTTCTCCGTCTTCTTCTGGAACGCATGGAGCACGTGTACGGCATCCTCAACACGAGCAAAGTAAATCACCCGATACGCATTACCTGCGTCCCTGACCCGCATCTCCTCAACGCCAGAGCCAATGGTCTTCATTGGCTTGAAGTCGTCCGGCTGCAGCCCTCTTTGAAGACGATCAAGCTGAAAACCGATCGCTGCTCGCGCTCCCTCCGGCAGATTCCTAATGACATCCAGGCTGTCGCCCCAAAACTCGATTCCCTTCATTGCACAGCTCCATTTATATCAAATTTAATATATATTTCAATATCAAATTCACCGCGCCTTTGCAGCTGTGCTTGAGGGAAACACGGCTCCGTCGCACGCAAACCACCGCCCTACGCCGTAGGAGCGACGCAAGTCGCGACCACCCATCACTCCCCCAGCACCGTCCCCGGCGGGAGGATCCGGCCCGGCTCAACCTCGGCGCGGTATCCGAGCACACAACCGGCACGCAGCCATGCACGCTCACCAACCCTGGCGCCGCCAGCGAGCACTGAACCGGCGCCCACGTGGCCGAACTCCTCTACCACGGCGTGGTGATCCACCGTTGCGCCGGCGTTCACGATCACGCCATTACCCAACTGCGCCTCCGTCCCGACCACCACCCCGCCCATCACGACAACGCCGTCACCAACCGATGCAGACGGCGCCACGGATGCGTCCGGATGGATCACGGTCACCACCTCCAACCCGCGGCCAACCAACCGGGCGTGCATATCGGCCCGCACCTGGTTGTCCCCGATGGCCACAATGGCACACTCCGCCTGCAGCGCCTGTTGGTCGATCGCGTCCAGAGGGCCCAGAACCGGCCGCCCGAAGACCGTATCGCCGGCCGCCAGCCCATCATCCAGAAAACCCGCCAGCTCATAGCCTCCCTGGCGCAGGACTGTCTCGGCGACTGTCCTGCCGAAACCGCCGGCACCGACAATCAACAGCTTCGGCTGATCCGCCATATGCCCCTCACTCCGGAAGGCCCGCTTTGAACCGCAGGCAGAGTGCAACCAACGGCAACCACGCAGCGGCCAGCGCCACCACACCCCACGCCGGCCACAACGCCGCCACCACCGCCAGCGGCGCCAACCAGAACAGGTTGATGAGGCCCACGGCCACGGTCACCGGCCGATGGCTGCCGTAATACCGGCTGGCGTGCTGATAAGCGTGGCTCCGGTGCGCCTCGTAAAAGCGCTCGCCGCGGAGCATGCGGCGCACCAGCGTCAACGTGGCATCCACGATGAACGCGCCGAGCAGGATCAGCCACGCCCAGATCGTGAGCCCTGCGTCCGCCCAGGTCAGCACCGCCAGTGCAGCCAGCATGAAGCCGATGAAACCACTGCCGGCGTCGCCCATGAAAATCTTCGCCGGAGGCCAGTTCCATACCAGAAAGCCGAGGGATGCCGCCGCCAACAGGCCGGCCACAAGCGCCCAGCCGGCCGCCCCGGCCCACCACAACAGCCCGCCGGCCACCGCGAGAACGGTAACCGCCTCCACTCCGGCGATGCCGTCGATGCCATCCATGAAGTTGTAGAGGTTCAACAACCAGCCGATGAACAGCACCAGCACCAGCCCACCGAACCACGACCAGGCCCACTCCACGCCCAGCAACGGCAAAGCAGGCGCACCGCCCGCCCACATCACCACCCACGCACCGGCCAGCAGATGCACCAGCAAACGCCAGCGCGCTGGCACATCAGCGCGATCATCGAGCCAGCCGATGGCCGCCACGGCAGCACCGCCGCCACCCAAAGCGACAAGACCGGCCCACGGCAACGCCCCCCACCACGCCAACCAGACCAACCCCACCAACGCCACGACCACAACTGACACACCACCACCACGCGGCGTGGGAGCATCGTGGGAACTCCGGGCGTTAGGGATATCCATCAGCCCCGCGTTCAGGGCGTAGGCGCGCATCCAGCCGGTCAATAAAAAAGCCGCCAGGAGGGCGGCGATGAGGATCGCAACAACCATCAATAACGACATACCCGTTCGCCGTCCGCCCTCTCAGCGCGTCGGTGCAACAGCGCGGCGGAGGCCTTCATCCACACTCACCGGCGGCGCCCAACCCAGCGTCTCACGCGTGTGCGAGATATCCACTTGCAGTGAGTCCAGAAGCCGTTGAGCCATATCACCGCGACCAAGGGAACGCGCCACGATCCGCAGAATGGCCGGTGGCACCGGCAGCAACCGAGGATTCCGCCCCATGGCCGCCGCCACCCGGCGCACCAACCCGGCGGTGGAAAAATCCTCGCCATCCCCAGCCAGGAACACCTGATTCACCGCAGCCGGGTGGTCAAGGCAAGTAACCAGAAGGTCCACCAGGTTGTTCAAGCCCACTAATGAGCGTCGATTGTTCACAGCGCCCAACGGCAACGGCACGCCCTTACCCACCCAGCGCACCATGCGCGCAAAGTTGCCACCAGCGCCGGGGCCGTACACCAGCGGGGGCCGTACCACCACGATCTCCATCCCCGTCTGGCGCCCCAGCGCAAACAACGCCGCCTCGGCCTCCGCCTTAGATACGCCGTAGGGATCCACTGGCGCCGGCGCATCCGCCGCGGAAAACGAACTGCCGGGCGAAGTCTGCTCCCCATTGACCTTGATGGAGCTGACGAACACAAATCGCCGCACACCCGCGTGGGCCGCCTGCTGTGCCAGCGCCAGCGTGCCGTCCACGTTGGCGCGTCGATACTCCGCCAGCGGATCGGCCGCACTCTCATCCATCACATGCACACGGGCAGCCGTATGCACCACGGCCTCTACGCCCTGCAGCGCGCCGCTCCAGTCCGCTTCTGCTCCCAGCGACGGCGTTACCGCCAGCTCCGCCCCCTCTGGCACCGAGACACTCCGCCGACTCCCCGCGACCGGAACCCGGCGGCCGTCCGCCGCCAGCCGTTCGACCACGGCGCCGCCCACGAAGCCCGTCGCGCCCGTTACCAACACGCTTTGCGCGCTCACGCTAACCCTTCAATCCCGCAGAACACACGTCACGCCACCGCGCAATGGCGGCCTCATACAGGGCGCGATGCTTCGCAACGTTACTATCCGCCGAATACAGCTCTTGGACCCTTTGCTGATTTTCTCGTCCCTTCGCGACACGTGCCTCCACATCCATCGCATAGAACTTTATTTTCTCCAGAAACTCGTCCGGCTCCGCCAGGATGCACCCCGCATCATCCAAGACCTCGGACGGGCCACCGCTATCCGTGCTCAACACCACGCAACCCTCGCTCATCGCTTCAATCGCCGTCCGCCCGAACGACTCTGTCCCTGGCTTCGAGGTCATGACCAAAATATCGATCGACCGGAAAAACTCCGCCATCTCCTCGTGCGGCACATTGACATGTGCACTTAAAGCATTCCCCAGCACTGCACGCGCATCGCTTAGAAAACGTTCAGCCGCCTCGCGATCTCTCTCATCTACACAACCGATCGCCATCCGAACGTCCGCCTTCAGAGCCTCATCAGCCAATACGCCACGGCCTATTTCAAGCGCCAGCGGCCAGTTTTTCCATCCGCAATAACGACCCGCAAAGCCGATTGTTATCTCACCCCGCCGCCCATCCTGCCGCGGCACCTCAGCCCCATCATTAGACACCGCATTCTCAATAACCGCATATTCCGGTCCGGACCGGACGCCCAACAGAGCATCCTCCCAAAGGTGACGGTTTCGATGCGTGGTCGTCACCAATGTATCCACAACCGAGAGAGAAACACGAAAAAGAGCCCTTACCGGTGCTGAATATTTGGAGTATGTTCCCCGGTCAGTGTGCACGAATGTGAATCGCTTTGGTATCAACCGAAGCTTGATCGCAAAACCAATCAAAAAGAGGCTAGCCTGAGCCTGCGTGTGCACGACTTTCGCTTCGGTTCCACGAAGGTAGCGCAGCAGCTTAACGACATAAGCGGCAAGCTCCACCGGCCGTCTTAAAAGCGCCTTGATGCGCGTGCGCGTTCCAACCCCTATACAACAGAATCCTACGTCTCCCTTACTCTCCCCGGGGTGCAGCACCGCCACACCGAGCTCATCCGACAGGTTTCGCGCAATTATCTTTATCGACTCCTGTTCCCCACCCACGGTCTCCACATTATTATCTGTAACAATTAAGACCTTCTCCGAGCATCCGATATGCAGATCACCCTCCAACGCTGCACCCCCTCCACCTTCTGACTAAGGTAGACACCACAATGACTTCAGCTCCGACGCCAACGCCTGCTACGCAGCGAAAAATCTTAGTCATCTAGCTACCCTCCTTGGGCCACACTAGACACCACCACACTCCGAAAATCTTCCCAAAACTTCGTTCTCTTCCGCGAGAGTTTGTCACTCGTATACTCGCCAGCAGTAAAAAAATTACGGCGGCCTTCGGCAACCCGACGCTGTCGGTCACAGGCCAAATTCCGAATTTTCTGAGCTAGGCCGTCTGCGTCCCCCGGACGAACCATCGAGCTTTCCGGCAATAGCTCCGGGGTGCCCGCCACATTCGAAGCAACAGCCGGGCACCCTCTGCTCATGGCTTCAATCAATGCGCGGGGTAACCCCTCCTTGAAGCTGGGATGGACATACACATCGACTGAATCAAGCCATTGGTACACTGCATCCCCGGACGGGAGAACTCCGTCGAAATAGCATAAGTCTTCCACGCCCCAACGCCGCGCTTCTTCCACCCACGGCTCTCTCTCGCCACCTCCCAAGATGTGGTACTCCACAGTGGGAAACTCCATCCGCAAGGTGCTAAGCGCCTCCATAACCGTCTGGATCCCCTTAAAGCGGCCTTTCAGACTGGCGATCTGCCCCAGGACAAGCCTTTCACGCGCCCCGCCGGCATCTCCTTCGCGGGCCCTGAGAACCCTAGTATCGAGCTGTGGGATCTCGACATTCGAACACGATACCGCCGTAGCGCCGGGGCCACAGGGGTAACGTCGCTGGAGGAACTCTTTCGTAACATATAGAGCATGTGTGCTTCGCTTCATTACGCGCCGCACGCGCGCCGCCATCAAAGGCGCGTAGACCTTCGCCTTCACCCCGCCGTAGTTCCAGTACGAGTCCCAAGGGCAGTCAACAAGCTCCACCGCCCAAGGCTTCCCTTGAAGAATGGCTTCCCTGACTGCCAACAGCCCAAGCTCGCTGGAGAGTCTCGCGATGACCGCATCATGGCGTGCCACCTGTTCCCTTACCGTCACCCTCGCAGCGTTGTTGAGATAAAGCAGTGACGTAAACTTTGACGCGCTTTCCGAAAACACAAATGTAACGCCCTCGGCTGAGGATAAGGGGAATCGCTCTTGGTCGTCGGGGGTGAGCGCATCAGTTCCAACGCGGCCAAGTACCGTAAGCGAGGGAAATGCTGCCAGGTAGCGAGACCAAACAGAGCGTGGAAAGCAGCCGGATGAGTAAACATTCCCTTCCGTCCCTAGTAAAAATACGTGATCGTGTACAAAAAGCACTTTGGGCATAGCTTGAATTCCTACCTAGTCGCCTCTGAGCCTCCCCACCCCAAGCCCACTGATGTGCGTATGCTCCGGTTTCGTCAGCAAGAGGAACCTTCCCGGCTTCTGGTATCTTCAAGGCACTCCCTAGCAATAACAGCCGGTGTTCTATACGGCTTGCGAACGGCCAAAATGACCCTGCGGGGTAAGTCAAGGTCATTGCCCGCACGTTGCGGTCAATTAACGTTTTCCGTTGTCAACCACGTTCCGCAGCCTCCTAACAGCGCTCCGCCACTGACAGCCCACGCAAAATGCAGCGGCCTTGGGGTCTGGGACCGAGACAGCTTGGACTCAAGACTCTAAATGTTCCCATTCTGCATGGCCTCGCCTGACCTCCTCGGGCTACGCCTCCCTAAGAACCTATGAGGGCAATCAGGATTATATCCCCCTCCCGACACTCGCCCTTGTTCTCCACCTCTACGACGCCGTTCACTCCCAAGAACTGCAAAGAAAATAAACAAGAAAAGAAACCACGCCTGATCAACCATCCACGCCCTATGTAAAAGCACGATTACCAGCACTCCGAACAAGAACATCTGGACAGACAAAGGCCGAACCAACCAGATTAAATACCCATACAGCACCAAGCACATCCCAATCCCAATATAACCGTGTTTTACTAGTTTTCCCCTCAAATCTGTCATACGAACATCAAATCGCTCTAACGCATGAGACCCCACTCCCACCATACGATCCCAATCGCTCATACCATCCATTACGTATTCAACGTCACCCCTCACCCTCGCATCTAAGATTCCCGTAATGCTTTGATGCTGTAAGTGCCCATAAAGAACCCTATCCGCGAGACCTGAGTCCTCCACCCGCTCACTCGACGCAATAGACGCGAGAAATAACAAAACCACCAGAGAAGTTAACATAGCGAAAAAAACCATCCCCTTCCGATGGCCACCACCCCCCTTACCATGCAACACTCTCTCAACTACGGTACACAAGAAAAAAAACAGTAGAAGGAAAAAAAAAGACACCGAAAAAGACAACACCCCACCCAACAACAAACCAAAATCATATTTGTCTCTTATTCTATATGAATTAACCGCAAGAAGTAGCGAACATATTATTGCGAAATGGCCCGGCTCTCTAAAAAGACCGGACGCTCTGAAAACATCTGCCCCCGCGAGATGAAAAACTTGTGACGAGAGAACTACAGTACCTGGATAAAGTCGGTAATATTGTGCATCATCTTCCCTAAAATCCTGAACAACCTCTATCCACGGCACATCCAGCCCTGCAACCAAACCTACCCAGATTGGCACGACTGCCAAACCGACGATTCCAACAAGGCGCCTAACCCTCTCCCCGACATCCAACTTCCAAAAAACCGGCAGGAAACAATACGCAGCCACTGCAACAAAAATCAAATCCCCTCGCAGCACCTCATCGAATGTTCTGAAGGGGGCAACCAACCACAACACATATAGAAACACCAGAAAACATAAAGCCGCCCCTTTTCTACTTCCTTCGCCGCCGGCGAAAAAATAAATCGATATAGTAAAAATAGCGACTAGATAGCACAGATACCAAAAAAACCCAACCGCCGCCCAAGACGTAAGAACAACCCCCATACTAAAGATAAACGTTAATGCCAAAGAGAAAGATACAGTACTGCACAACCTAAGAGCGCTCATCGCTCGCAACCTTTACCATTATTTAGGTATTTACTTCGCGTAAAGTGCAAAGACTACCCAGCTAGACGCCGGTCCTAGTATTCGATCTTCTTGCGCCTAAGGTTCTTCTTCTAAGTGCACTAGAGGCACCCTCGTGTGCCACTATTACGGCCAACTTGCACACAAGGGAGGCGCTGAGACCCCTTTGATCATCAATTATTCAGGTAACTCACCTGCCCCAAGAAAGCGCCTTACAACAAGACTAATCGGAGCCACCCTCTTCCCTATACCTTCTCCTTGTAGAAAGATATGCAGAAAGAGGCGGCATTAAAATAGACGAAAAGCGGGTTAACGAAAAGCTAGCAAATAATGTGTGCAGACATACTCTTTCCGATAAACCCGCTGCGACCAATTGCGCCGCCCCGTGAGGATCTCCCTCAATCCAACGCCTTACACTCAGTCGTGCGAGATCTTGTGCTAACCGCTTTGAACGGGGCCGCATCAATGCAGATTGAGCTCCAATACTATCCAGAGGGTCAGGTTTTCCTTCAAGCCTCTGGCAATGACAATACACCGCGAACTCCGACAAGAACCTTTGTTGCATAAGCTTTTCTATGTCGCCACTAACGCTTCCGGGCCGCCCGGTGACGCGCTCGTATAATATATCACCCAAAACGGCAAATTCGGCAATATGGCTCATGCGGCACCATAAATCTCTGTCTTGGGCGTATCGAAAAAATTCACGATAACCACCAGCCTTTTCGTAAACAGAGCGCCGATACATTACTTCACCATGAGAGAAAGGGTTTATAGAAATAATACCTCTCTCAAATTTCTTTTTGAACTCTTGACCAATTGCATAGTTATTCCTTTTATTACCGTAGAACTTTACCAATCTTCGACAACCGACCAAGCCTACAGAGGGATTATGATCAAGGAACTCACTCTGCTTCTTAATTTTCGTCTTTTTTGCAATATCTCCTGATCCATGGATCGCGATATACTCAGAATCAGATCTTACGATCGCATCCGTCAGCGCTCGCACAAACCCCTTGTTAGCATGCGTTATAACCCGGACGCTTTCTCCTTGATATTCTTCCAAACGTTGACCAGTTTCATCATCGGAGCCATCGTCAATCAGGACTACTTCCATGTCACGGCTCGTTTGGCTCAACAAGCTGTCAACACAGCGGTCAATACAATCTTCTCTGTTATGAAAAACTGAGAATACGGAAACTTTTGGCATATATACGTCGTCTTTTAAATGCTTTTCACACTAAGGCATGTACTAATTTTCGCTACGGATTTACCAAATTCGAGCCTTCGGCTGCTATACTCCCCAGCAATGAATTCCATTTCCCCGCCCAATTTTCCCGGCATGCTAGGCATAAATTCCTTGCAGATGCATCTGCGGCTTCTGAGTCGGAACAACCCAGATTACATTCCTCCATGTCTATACAAAATAAGCACTCTCTAGAAGTTCATAATCTCTCTCGTACATTGCACGAACTCGACTTTTTTGATTGACGCTTAGATCGCCAACGGAGAACTTTTTTTCGTTTCCCTTATGAGGGATCCAGCTCTTTACCCCTCGCCAAGGTGACTCACCGAACAACACATGAACTATGTAGCGGAGGTCATCCTCTAAACTCTCGACTTTTCCCAGCATCAAGTTTTCTTTCATAACCCCGGTCAAGAATTCGGACTGGGGCAACCAGTGAGGATCCTCATACAGACCTCCGGCTTCCAAATAGGCTAGAAACCTTTCAAAACATATATTTTCGTCAGCCTGAATCCCATAGAATGAGGCTACTCTGTATTTTTGTGCTTTTCCTTCCAGTATCTTCTCCCTATACGCAGAGACTAGCCGCGACATAGGATCCCGCACTACTGAGAAGTAGTTTATTCTACGCAAAAGAACGGCACGCCTCAGGCTAAGACTCGAAAGGCGAGAATAAGCTTCTGATTTTGCTTTCAGAGAATCATACTCACCAAGAGGTTTGAGCATTCGCTCGTCATGCTCGATCAAAGTCCTTAATACTGTTGAGTTCGCGCATTTTGGAATGCGTACGTAGCAGAACCCCCAATATTTGGACGCGCATGTGCGCCCATCAACCCAGGTTGCTGGAAACTTCGGATCCAGGTCTCCATAAGGCGGTAGCCGTCGAAGCCAACGATCTTTCACGAGCACGAGACTCTTCCTTATTGAAGGTGCGATAGACATAACTCTTCTTGCCGATTTTGAAGTTGTGATATTTCAGGCGACTGCAGCATTATAGTTAAAAGGATAAAAAGTTTTCAGCTTATACCTAAGATTCAGAACAGTCAGGTCATCCCTCGGTGTACTGATATTCCGGTTGGCGGGACAGGGGCCGCATGAACGTGTCCAATTTAGCCGGGCAAGGTCATCTCGATAAACCACAGAATATTCTAGGCTAGTAACCTCTCGATTTGCGCTTTTATATGGAATCTTTATAGTAAATCATGGTGCTTTTCAGAATTTGCAAACACTCCGAAATTTTGATCGTTCATGTTTCTACGCTATTGAGCGGTTTAATATTACCAGACTCATCGACGTGATGCGCCTCAGCGACCAAACGGTGTCCTGTTGCACTCATTACTTCGGTGCTGATCAGCGCCACTAGCTGAAGCACATCTCGTGCACAAGCTTTCCCGCGGTTAACAATGAAATTCGCGTGGTCCGGCGATATTTCAGCATCGCCGATGCGCATACCTTTCAATCCGAGTCGTTCAATGACCTGCCCTGGCGGTCCAACCTCTTCATACATGGCCGGATCACTCTTGAAAACGGAGCCGCAACTTGGATCCCGTCGAGGGAACTTCCGTCGCCTATTCGCGAGTATTCCGCGCATGTTTTCGCGGATCAAAGCGCGATCGGCGTGAGAAAAACGAAGACTGATTGAAGTTATTATTTCGTTATTCTTCTGAAAAACCGACTGCCTATAACCAAATCCACAATCGATTACCGACCGGGAAGAACACTCCCCGACCTGATTGACACTCTCTACCGCCACCACATTTGTGCTGATGCCATTGCGCTGACTTCCGCCGTTCATGCATACAAGACCGCCTAAGGTACCAGGGATGCCGCAGATGTGCTCACCACCGGTCAATCCAGCTTTCATCAACTTTCTAGCAAAACTAGGCACCCATGCTCCAGCCTGCGCCCTGACATCATTCCCGTTGATTGCGACCGCGCCCATGCGAGGCCCGATCTGAAGACAGGGGACTCGAAGCCCCCCATCTGCGAATAGCAGATTACTTGTCAATCCAACCACCACGTGCCCCTTGCGCCTATCGTGCAGCCAGCGACGCAGGTCGGCCACTTGTTCAGTTGAAGAAGGTCGCAGGACAACATCTGCAATTCCACCAATCTTCCACTGACTAATCGACGCGAGATCGACGTTGGTCAGGACCCCGCCAGGGCAAAGCTGCCTTAGCGCAGCGATGTCAGTCTTGGTCACGCCCTCCATACAACCTCAGCTCCCAGGGCGGCAAGCTTTTTTGGCAACTCGTTGTATCCACGCAGGGCTAGTTCGACTCCGTGCACACGGCTCTCACCTTCAGCGCAAATGGCCGCCATGATTTGCGCCATGCTCCCGCGCAGATCCGTGGAGGCTACTTGGGCCGCAGACAAGCGTCGAGGGCCATGTACTGTTATACGACCGGGTTCGGCCTCGATTGCCCCCGGGGCAAACTTGGCGAGCTCATGTGCGTAGGCGATACGTTCTGGATATCGGTAGTCGAACACCACGGATCGGCCGTTGGCGAAGAGCCCCAGGAAAGCGAAGAAGGATTGCATGTCCGAAATTACCCCAGGATGAGTCCCCGTTGCCAACTCGAACGGCTGGACGCCATGCTCCCCGATGCAGTCCGGCGAGACCATCACCGTGTCGGAGTTGGCGAACAGGTCCACACCCGCATCCCGGAGGTGTAGCAGGGATACTTCCATGGTATCGAACGGGACGTTGTTGACGAACACGGTGCCTTCTGTAACAGCGCCGAGTATGATCCAGGTGAGGGCTTCGATTCGATCTGGCATGATGGAGAAGCTGGCATCGCCAAGTAGGGCACCGTCGCCTTCCACGCGAATCAGACTGGTGCCCTCCAACTTCACACGGGCACCCATCTCTCTAAGGAACGCCACGAGGTCGCGCACTTCCGGAGTGACATACGCGTTCCGGATCAACGTCTCGCCGCGCGCCACGGCAGCACAGATCAGTGCATTCTCCGTCCCACCCACGGTGGACATCGGGAAATCGACTTGCCCTCCGACGAGCCTGCCCCGAATCTCGATGTAATCCGGTTTCTCCTCGACCTCACAACCAAGCTCCCTCCAAACCATCATGTGGAGGTCATAGCCTCGGCTACCGATCTTGCAGCCGCCAGGGTACGGGATCCGGGCATAACCACACCGAGCGAGCATACCGGCCGCCAGCAGATAGGTAGTGCGAATCGGAAGGTCGAAACTCTGAATATCCTCGAGCGACAAGTCAGGCACCGTCACCATGAGTTCTGAACGGTCCTGTCGTTGCTCGAACTCCACACCAAGCCCGGACAGAAAACTCATCTTCGCTTTTGCATCTTCGAGTGCAAGGGGAAAATTTCGCAAAGTGACGCGGCCATTCGTCACTAACGCCGCCGCAAGCACACGCGTGGCGCTGTTCTTGGCTCCGGAGACCGTTACTGAGCCATTCAGACGTTGGGGCCCTGAAATGCGAAGTTCCATCAACTATTTGCCTCGTGAGGTATGAAACGGACTGCGTACACAATACTTAAGGCATAGTGGATCGCCAGCAGCAGAGAATAGCACCAGATTGCAGCAACAGCTGACCACTGCAGTAGATACACGGCGCCGAAGGTCACGGCAATCAAAATCGTTCGCTGAAGGTTCAAGTAGAGTAGTGGTCGCTGACCATCGAATATGTAGAACACGCGGGCTACCGGGGCCTGCAGAAACTGGAATAACATGAATATTGCCAAGCTTGAGGCGAACACGCCTGCCAGAACCCAGTCATCGCCAAAGACTAGCGGAAATAGCTCCGCACCGAAAATCATTAGGAGTAACGCTGGTGCAACAGCGAGGGCGGCGAGGCGTTTTAGCGTATCAAGAAGCATTTCACGAACTTCCAACGGTCGCCTCGCTCCGAGTCTCGACGCTTCTGCATAGAACGCCTTAGCTGTAGTGCGACCGAGCAACGTCACGGGAAGCGTGACTGTCATAATAGCGAGAGCGAGCTGCCCGGTTGTATCCGCGTCAAAGAGGGCGGCGACAAAAATGACCGGCGCTTGGCTTGAGAATACCAAGAGGACCTGCGAAGGCACTCGGTAAAAGACGAACCCTCGGTGTCGCCATGCAGACTTCCGCATAACGGAGGGCCGGACGTGTTTCCAATTGTCTCGCAGCGACTTGGCGAGGCTGCGCCACAGGACCGTAACGCCCCCTCCTTGGGCCACGACTTGCCCGATCAGCAAACCAACTGGTTTGAGCGCAAACAAGCCAAGACCAATCTTGACAGTCTCGCCCGCGGCGCTTTGCCACACCTGCGTAGTCGCAATCACCTTATACTTACGTTCGCGCATCGCCCAGTATGTCAGCAACTCGTAAGTTGCCGCTGCCACGACCCCTAAAACGATAAGCCACCACCAAGATGCCAAAACCTCCGCCGATAGTAGCGCTAGCAACACCGGGGCAGCGCTCCATAGGGCAACGGCAATCAACCCAGTGAAACATGCCATCAGCAGCAATGAGAGGGCCAGCAGGTTCATTGCCACTCCATCATGGCGCGGCAGCGGCATGGCGAGTACGTAGCGAAGGGTCACGATCGGCGCCAGAATCGTTACGATGGCGGTGAATACCGCCAGAACGCCGAAGTCCTCGGGGCCGTAAAGCCGCGTGAGGACAGGAATTGAGGCGATACCAATGAGACGCCCTAGGCCGGTGCCAAGGGCGAGCGTCGCCATACCGCGAAAAACTCGACCGGAAGCACCTCCAAAGGCTTTATCGAGCAGCCGCCGGATCGGGGCTTTGGCCATTTCAGCTTTAGACGCCGGCATCTGAGAAAACCGCATTCAAGTAAGGACCGGCTTCGGGGCGAGGATCTTGCCGAATAAGGTCATGTGGGTCTATTTGTGATTTTGTGTGGTTTGGTAGACCTGAAGGTCTACCCTACGGGTGTTTGCGGACCAGCGAGACCATGATGCATGTTCGGTTTACGCTTGGCGGGCTCGGGCGTTGCTGACGAACTCCCAGAAGAAGCCTGCGAACAGGCCGAGCATCCCGCCGAGGACGACGGAGAGGGCCACAATCAGGCTGCGGCCTGCACCGGTCGGGGTCTCGGATTCGCTGCTCAGGAATGCGAGTTCAGTGCCATGGCTTGTGTTCTGGATAATCTCCATAACCGAGCTGGCTTCGACGCGATCCCGCCGCAGCTCGCCCATCTCACGGCGAAGATCGCCCATCTGCTGAGCAATCACCAGGCTGCTGACGCCATCGGCACCGTCAAGCCGCCCGGAGAGGTTGCTGAGCTGCTCCTCCAGCATCGAAAGCTGTTCTTCCAGCATGGCAACGCGGTTCTCGTGGGGACGAACCATGGAGGTCACCCATTGCTCGTACCGCCCTTCAAACTGGCCAGATAGATCCTCGGCAACGGCCTCATGGATGCGCTCCACCCGATCGCGCCGCTCGCGGGTGCTGGATGACTCCAGCATGATGCTATGTTCCCCGCCTCGCTCGACGACCCGGACACGCGGGCCGCCCTCTTCGTCGCCGAACAACTCCCCCCGTTGCGCCGGAATGATGACGTCTTCAAGGCGCGCGATGGCCGCATCGGCGGAGACGACCAGGCGCATCCCGTCTTCCTGGTGGTAGACGCGCGGCAAGTCGATGCCGGTGCGGTAATCGTAGGTCACGGGCTGGGTCAGCGCGTAGGCAAGGCCGGCCAGGGCGACGACGGCTCCGACACCGAGCATGACCGGGAACCGCCGCACGAGGACATCCCAGAGATCGTAGAGGCTGATTTCATCGTCGTGATGACGGGAAGGACCGAAATCGGCGTCGCGGTCACGGGAGGGGGTCGAGGGGTATTGATCGGACATTTAAGGAGGCGCCGTCGTTGTTGAGCAAGTCTGCGGACACGCTACCGCCTGAGGTGGTGCTCCCCAAGCGCTGGCGTACCGATCGTTTGATTAGGTGTCGGCCTGCGTCTGTGATGTCAGCGCGGGCGTATCCCCTTCTTATAGTCTGCAAGATCAGCCTGTAACTGGACGATCTCACGCCCAAGCTGATCACGCTGCGCCTCCTTGCGTTGAATGAACACCGCGGCCAGTTCCAACTGCTCGGCCTGCCCGAGTGGGCTGATGTCGTAGCGTTGCCGCCGGCCTTCTCCCGCTTCCGAGACGTCGACCAGCCCGCGCTGGATCAGCGCGCGCAGGGCCTGGTTGATGCGGCCGACGCTCACACCAATGGTCTCGGACAATGCACGCTGGTTGGTCTCGGGGCTCGTCTGCAGAGCCTTGAGCAGCGCGTAGCGGAGTTCCTCCGGTGGCACAGTGCTCCTTCCATGTTCAGCGATTGAACATCGCCTGACGCCGGGAATTGAAGCCCACGCCTCCGCCAATTGCAAGCCGCGTGATGCGGAGGTGTGAAACGGTCGCGGTTCCTCGCGGAACGCGCCAGGATAGTTGCGCGGAAGGTGCGGGGCGTCAACATGTCGATTTTTGGCGACGGGGAGATGGATGGTGGACGTGAACGTCCACCCTACGGGTTGTTCTGGCGCCCGCCGTGGGGAGTGGCGGTTAGTCCGCCACGTCCGGTTCGGTTTCTGTGTCGGCGCCCTCGCCGTCCGGGCGGGTGTCGTCCAGGTCGGCGCTCCGGGGGAGCCGGGCCGGGAGGCGGCCGAGGTTGTTGAGCGAGGCCAGGTGGGCGTAGATCCAGCCCATGTAGCCCTCACGCAGCAGTTCGCCCACTTTGCCGTCTGCCAGCTTGCGCAGGCGGTCTTCATCCACCACGCGGAAGCCGCGCAGGGCAAACCGGGCGCCGGCGGGGGTGGTGACTTCCAGGTCCCGCTCGATGAGCAGCTCCAGTTCGTTCAGGCGCTCGACGAAGGTGGCGGTCTGCAGCATCTCGGCGCGGTAGCGCTGCAGGAAGTCGATGATGCGGTTGAGAAACGGGGTGTACTCCCCGTTCTCGTCGAACAGCGCTTCGCCGTCGTCGGTGTTGAACGCGGGGTAGCTCTCGTCGAAGCACACGGTGAAGCTGTCGCGCTCGTCGCCCTTGGCGAGCACGAAGGGATAGCGCCGCACGAAGGCCGGCACGTAGGTGTTGGCCGCCCAGGCGCCGTTATCGGCGATGAACAGGTTCTCGCTCTCGCGCAGCCCCAGCAGGGCCACGGGGCCGCCATCGGCGCCGCCGGCGAAGATCACCGGGTAGTCGCGGCAGGCCTGGAAGAACTCGGTGGCGGCCAGGGGCACGTAGTGGGTCTCAGCGGCAAAGTTGGCCTCACCGTCGGCGGACTTGAGCCGCAGGTCCCGGTGCTTGTCCTTGTTCAGGGGGGCGATACGGTTGTAAAGCAGCATGGCAGCCTCTCGATGATCTGTGGTGATACTCAGCCACCGGCCCAGCTGGCGGAGATGGTGGCCTCAATGCGGAAGGAGTCCTGGTCGGCCTCGACGTCGCGCATGGGCACGCCCACGGCGATCTCGGCGCTCAGCCAGGACGGCCCCTGCCAGCCCAGGCCGATACCGCCACTGAAGGCGGCCTCGCGGCTGGGGCTGGTGTCGTTGATGTAGCCGTGATCCAGGAAGGCATACGGCGCCAGCCGCTGGAAGCCCAGGTAGCGGGCCTCGGCGTTGACGTAATACCCGCGGGCGCCGGCAAGCGCGCCCTCGGCGTAGCCCCGCACGCTGTTGGGGCCGCCCACCTGGAACAGCAGCGGCGACGGCACGGCGTCGTCACGGCTCCACTGCCAGGCGCCGCGCAGGGTGAGCAGGGTCTCGTCCCGCGCCACGGCGTTGAAGCTGGCGGCGCCATCCAGGAACCAGTAGCTGGTCTTGCTGCCCTGGATGTCTTCCACCTGGGCGTACTTGGCACCGTGGCGCATGGTCCACTGGCTGCCGGGCTGAAATCCGGAGAACCGCAGTGCGGCGACGACACGGTCGGTGGTGAACTCGCTGAGCGGCTGCCCTTCGATTGTGGTCTCGGAATCGCTGCGGCTGGCACGCAGCGAGAGGTCGCGCCACAGGGCGTCGCTGCGCAGCAGGGGCTGGTCGAACGTGAGCTGGGTGATGGTGGAGTCCCCTTCCACGTCCAGTTCGCTGAACGGCCCCTCGATAATCTCGATCTCCCCCCGGGTATGACGCACTTCCACCCGGCCGCCGCGGCGGTTCACCGGCATCTGGTAGGCCACGGACGCGTTCTCGGCACCCTCGGACCGGAGCGCCAGCACGCTGAGCCGGTCGCCGAAGCCGAGGGGGCTGAACATGCCCAGGTTGACCCCTGCCCGGTACTCGCCGGTGGTCTCCGAGCCGTGGTTGTCGGCGAACGCCTGGGCGGTGTAGCGCGGCGGCTCCTGCACCTGGAGCAGGATGTCGGTCTCGCCCGCCGCCTGACCGGCACGCAGGGACGCACCCGCGCGGATGTCCTCGGTGCGGTTGAGCCGGGTGATGGACTCCCGCAGGGCAATCACGTCCACCACTTCGCCGCGCTCCAGGGGGGCGATGCGGTTGCGCACGTAGGACTCGCTCACGCGCTGCTGCCCGGCCGTGTCCACTTCGCCGACCCGCCCTTCCACGAGCTCGACACGCAGCACGCCATCTTCAATGCGCTGGGGCGGGATGATGGCCCGGGCGGTAACGATGCCCTCGGTGGCGTAGATATTGTTGATCCAGCCGATCATGCGGTTGAGGGCGGCGAAATCCACCAGCCGGTCGGTATAGCTGTCGGCGATGCGCTGGAGCCGCTCCGGCGGGATGAACAGCGACTCGCTGAACTCGATGGCCTGGAGCACGAACAGGTCGTCGGTCTCGGGCAGGTCGCCGTCACCGCTGGGGTCAGCGCCGGTGATGACGGGATCGTCGTCGGGGCGCTCCTGCTCCCGCCGACGCTCCTCGCGCCGGTCCAGCTCCTGTTGCAACCCTTCCTGCAGGAACCCTGCATCGGGAGCACCGATCCCCTGCTGACCATGGACCGGGGCCACGCCACCGAGTACCGCCACGAGCACGCCGGGCAGCACGGCGCGGCGCAGCGGCAGGCGCCGCGCTGTTGCCTTCAGTGCCCCCATCAGTTGCCGCTCCGCGCCTGATCCACGCCGGTGAGATCCAGGCCCGGCGGCAGGATGTCAGCGGTATCGTCGTCGTCATCACTGCTGCCGCCCTCTTCGGAGACGGCATCCTCGGTGCCCAGGTTGAGGGCGGCCACGCCCTGCTCCTCGGCCTGGATGGCGTCCAGCACGGCCACCGTGGGCTCCATTCCGGTGCGGATGGCCGCCTCGGTCACGGCGGAGCCGAGCGTGCGGCCGATGCCGCGGTTGGAGTCGCTCTCGATGCTGCGGCCGTCCACGTCGCGCCCGACCACCCGGTTATCCGTGAGGTTGGGCGAGGTCACGGCGAAGCCGGGGCGGAAGTAGCCCACGTAGGCGTCGCTGAAGGCCCACGGGCCGCTCGCGATCAGGCTGAAGTCGTTATCCGGCTCGTACAGCTGCACGTCCACCGGCTGAATCGCGGGCGAGGTGTTGTTCATCATGAGGTCCACGTCCGCCGTCTCCAGCACGAACATCTCGCCGATGCGGCCCTGGTCGAACTGCAGGTGCCGGCTGGTGGTGCGCACCTCCGCCCGCTCCGCCCGGAACTGGTCGCCGATGAGGCCAGCGTCGCCGTCGATGGTCAGGGCCACGTCCCGCGCAAGGGCGCCGTTGGCGCCGATCACTTCGAAAGCCATCAGGTCGGCACCGCTCTGGGTGATGTCGGCAAGGATATCGCGCCCGGTGAAGCGGGCCGCCGCTGTGGTCTCCATGGCAATGGCGCCGCCGTCGTTGGCGAGGAGGTCATTGCCGGCGCGGAGGTCGACCGCATGGGCCTGCACGTGGTCGATGCGCACGTCGCGGTCGGCCAGGTCGCCGGACGGGTTCGGGGCGCCGGCGATCATCGTCAGGGCATCGCTGGCCGAGGCACGCTCGCCGGTGACGTCGTCCGCCGCCCGGGCATCGATGGCGCCGCCTGCCACCAGGGCGTCGAAGCCCAGCGCCCCACGGCTGTCGATGGCCTGATCGCCGTCGGAGACAACGGTCACCACGTGGATGTCGTCGAGGGCGTCCAGGCCCACGTCGCCGGCCACGTTGATGGCGCGCATGTCGAGGGTATCGCCGGCCTGCAGGTGGCTGTCGCGGCCGGCGGTGAGGTCGTTGCCTGCCAGCGCGCCGCCGGCGTCCAGGGTGACGCCCTCGCCCGCCGCGATGTTGCCGCCGTAGGTCATCGTGCCGCCGGACACGGCATCGACGCTGCCGCCGGCGGTAACGTCGCCGCCGATGCTCTGGGTGGTGCCTGCACGGGCGCGGACGTCGCCGCCGGCGTCGATGTACTCGTCGATGTTGACGAACTCGTCGGCTTCGAGCGTGACAATGCCGCCAGCATCCACGGAGATCAGGTCGATGAAGCCACCGGCGAACAGCTCGGCGTTGTTGCCCGCAACGATCCGCTCCAGGTCCAGATCGCCGCCGACGCGCACGAAGATGTTGCGCCCGGCCTCCAGGGAGAGCTCGCCGCCGTAGTCGGTGGAATCCAGGGACAGGGTGCCGCCAGCGGCCACGGTGATATCCCGCTCGGAGACGACGCGCTGGCCGGTGACGTCTTCCACGGCCTGGAGTTCCACATCGCGGGTGCGGGTTTCCAGGGCGTCGAAGACCACGTCCTGCCCCAGGAGAATGACGTCGACTTCCGCTTCCGCCGAGCCGCCACGGACGTTCCAGCCCGAGAACACGTGCACGCTGTCGGTCTCGCTGGCGAGTTCGCCAAAGCCGATGGTGGCGCCGTTCTGATCGGCCCAGGTGTCCATGTCCCGCGGCTCGGTGTCGGCCGGGTCAGCGGTGGTGTCGATGCGCAGGCGGTCGCGCACGGCCGCGTCGCCCACGAAGGCACCGTTGCCCAGCACGTCCAGGGCGCCCTGCTCGGCGCGCACCCGCTCCATGGCGGCGTGGCCGTCGGCGGTCACATGCACATCGGCGCTGGTGCTGGTGATGGCACCCATCACCGTATCGCCGCCGGCACTGATGCTCACGGCATCGCGGAATGCCAGTGCGCCGCGGGTGACATCCGCGTCGGGATCGACGGTGCTGGCGGTGACCGTGCCCGCAACGTCCATGTCCAGCCGGTCGTCGCCGGTGAGCTCGGTATACGTCACGTCGCCGTTATCGGTGGTGGCGATGGTCGCCTGGCCGCCGGTGTCCACGGTGCCGTAGTGCTGGTCGCCCGTGGTGGTGGCAAGGAGGTCGCCGCCCACGACGCCGCCGTCGACCCTGAGCGTCTGTCCGTTGAGAACGGCATCGTCAGCGGCATCGAGCAGCTCCACGCCGGCGCGGCCGTGAACGGTCACGATCACGTCAGAGCCGGCACTGGCGACGGAGCCCAGGTCAGCGTCCGCTCCGGTCTCAATGCGCACGGTGTCATCGAACGCCAGAGCACCACGGGTGACATCCGCATCAGGATCGATGATCTCGGCGGTGATGGTGCCTGCAACGTCCATGTCCAGCCGGTCATCGCCGGTGAGCTCGGCGTAGGTCACGTCGCCGGCGCCGGTGGTGGTGATGTCCGCCCGCCCGCCGGTGTCCACGGTGCCGTAGTGCTGGTCACCGCTGGTGGTGGCAAGGAAGTCTCCGCCCACCGCGCCGTCGTCCAGATGGAGGCTCTGCGCGTCCAGGGTGGCGTTGCCGGCCGTAGCGAGCCGGGTCAAACCGAGGCGGCCGTTGACGTCTGCCTGTGCCCCGGCATCGCTGGAGGTCACCACGCCGAGCCTGGCATCGTCGCCGGCATTCACCTGGATGGCGTCTGCGGCGGTGATGGCGTCGAGTTGCATGCCGGCGCCCGCGTCTGTCAGGTGGACGGCGCCGTTGGTGGCTTCCACCTCGCCGCCCTGGCCGGGCCGAAGCAGTTGCAGCTGGATGGCACCGTTATCGGAGACAGCCTCGGTGCGCTCGGCGTCCACTCGCACGGCCTGATCGACGGTGCCGATGCCGTCACCGGCCTGCAGGGCCACCGTGGCATCATCGGAGCCCACGCGGCCGGTATCGTCCGCGGCGCGGATGCTGCCGCCGGCATTGGCGGTGACGCCGGGCGCCGTGACGTCGCCACCGGAGCCGTTGACGTGACTCAGCACCATGTCGCCCGGGGTGACCAGGCTCACCGCGCCGCCGGCGTCGATGCTGGCGCCGCTGTCCATGGTCAGGGTCGCGCCCAGGAGGTTGATGTCGCCGGATGCGGCGCTCAAGGCGCCGGTGTCCGTGAAGGTGAGCGCGTCGTTGGCGGTGATGTCGGCGCCGCCGTTGGCGGAGACGGCATCGGTGAAGCGCACGCGACCGGATGTGGCGTCGGCACTGAGGTCGCCGCCCACGGCCAGCTCACCGAACCGGATGCCGCCGCTGGTGGCGTTGATGCCGGCGTCACCGCCGATATCGCCGGTGAGCGTGCCGCTGTCACTCATTTGCACGCGCAGGGCGCGGCCGCCGCCGTCCACGTCGCCGGAGACGTCGAGATCCAGGGAGCCGGTGCTGATGTCGAACTCGTCGGAGCCGTCGCTGGCGTTGTCCACGGCGGTGAGGTCGCCCCCGGTGGCCAGGCTGGTCTGGTCGCCGGCCGAGATCTGGCCGATGGTCAGGCCCTGGCCGGAGCTGTCGAGCAGCGCCACGTCGCCGCCGGCGGATGCCAGCCTGACGGCTCCCTCGCGGACGTCCACACTCAGGGCACCGCCGGTGTCGCCGGCGATGGAGCCGGAGCCGGCGGTGAGGAAGACGTCACCACCGGCGTAGAGGCCGTCGGAGCCACCGTCGCCGAACAGGCCGCCGGTGGTCAGGAGGCGGATGTCGTCGCTGTAGGAGCGCACGCGGCCGACACGGAGCTCGCCGTCGCCGCCCACGTAGACGTTACCCGTCGAGACGGCGTCGAAGACCTCCAGCGCGTCCACCTGGACCAGGTCCCGGCGGCGCACGTCCAGCGCTTCGATGGTGCCGTCGGCGCCGCGGATCTCCGTGACGTCCCCCGGGCCGGCGGTGATGAGCAGCGCCCGTTCAGCGTCGGTGAAGTCGCTCCCCAGGTCGATGCGACGGCTCTCCACGTCCTGACCGATCTGCTCGTGGGCGATAAGCTCCACGGAGCGCCCGGCGATGTTGGGGTCGTCACGCAGGGTGACCTCCGGCGCGGATTCCAGCGCCGAGGCGTTGATGGCGTTACGCAGCCGTTGCTCGGACCAGCCGTCCGCCCCTTCGGTGAGGTGATCGCGCTCGGCGTCGGTGGCACTGTAGGCCCAGCCGCTCTGGAAATCGTCGTTCAGCAGGCTGTCGGCATCGACACCGTCCACATCACCCATCCGCTCCTGGATGTCGGCCATGCGGAAGGCCGCGTAGGCGTCCACGCCGCCATCGGTGATGCCGCCGCCGGCAGCTTCTGCCGCCCGCTGTTCAATCACGGCTTTCTGGGCGTCGCTGTAGGCCACGCGCTCGTTGGCGACGGCGTCCTTCTGGGTGAGCCAGAACTCGCTGGCGCGCTGGCGCAGCAGGTCGCGGGCGGCGTCGTCCAGCTCCAGGTTGTCCAGATCGTCGCTGCCACCGGCGAGCTGGGCGAGCTGGAAGTAGTCGTTGTACCAGCGCTGGACCTTGTTCTCGTAGGCGCGCACGGTGCGATCGGCGGAATCCTCCGCACCGTCACCGATGAGGCCGATGGACTCCCAGAGCTCGGCCAGCTCGTCGCTGTCGACGCTGGCGGTCTGCTCATCGGTGGAGGCGTTGTAGATGCCGTCCGCCTCAAGGGTGACGTCGCCGCTGGCCTCGATCTGGCCGATGAAGAGGTTGCCTCCGTCGGAGAGCACGTGGACGTCGCCACCGGCGGTGACGTCGAGCTGGCCCCGCTCGTCCGGCAGTGCCGTGGGCGTGGCGCCTTCGAGCTGGACGGCCAGGGGCTGGTCGGCAGCGCCGACGCTGCCGCTGGTGCTCTCCAGCCAGACGGAGCGGCCACTGACCACCGTGTCGTCGCCCACGCCGTCGGCCGCGACGATGGCGCCCGCGGCGCTGAGCTCCACGTCGCGCCCGTCACCGGCGTGCAGCCCTTCCAGCTGCACATCGGCACCCTGCAGACTGGCGCGGATGTGGCCGTTCTCCGAGGCCATGTTGACGGTGCCGCCGCCTTCCAGGGTGGCGTTGATGCCGCGGGCCTCGGAGCCGATGTCACCATCCGCGATCAGGCTCAGGTCGCGGGTGCGGATGGAGGCCTGATCGGCCTGGGAGATTGCGCCGCCAGCGTCGACATTGGTCTCCCCGCTGATGTTGCGCAGGTTGCCGGCGAAACGCACGTTGCCGCCGGATTCCACGTTGATGCGCCCGGCCTCGTTGCCGGAGAACAGGACGTCGATGGGGTTGTCGGCGCTGACACTGCTGGTGGACGTGATCGTGCCGCCCAGCACGATGCGGTACTGCCAGTTCAGCGGATCGTCGTCGCTGTCCGTGCCCTGACCGTAGTCACGCCCGTGGGAGACGTTGACGTTCTGATGCCGCATCCCGCTGCCGCTGATCTCCTGGGTAAACCGCGGCTCGCTGCTGCTGTTGCCGGTGGTGAGGCCTTCCGAGGTGAGCTCCCAGGGGTTGTCCTGGACGGTGTCGCCGTTGCTATCGACGAAATTCCAGTTGGTCACGCCGTTTTCCCACCAGCCCGACCCGGTGGTTCTCTCGCGCTCAAGCCTTGCCCGCCGCGTCCACTCGTAGCGCAGGCCCTCTTCCGGCTGGTAACCCCAGTCGTCGTCCCGGGCACCGATGGCCACCACGTCGGCGCTGTCCCAGTCGGTGCTGATGCCGTCGGTGCTGCGCATCTCCACGTTGCCGCCGAGTTCGTAGCGGTACCAGGTGGTGAGATCCTGCTGCTTGTCCTCGATGCGGATGTTGGCGACCTGTCCGTCGCCGGTGTCGATGTTGTTGAGCACCAGGTTCGCATCCGAGTCGTTGCGGATGTCCACGTCCAGGTAGCCGTTGTTCACTTCGATGGAACCGTGGGTGCTGGTGCTCATGATGCGCCCGCGCAGCACCACGTTGGCGCCGCTGGGCCGGGAGACGTTGTAGAGGTTGATCTCGTCCCGGTTGGGATCGTACTCGGCGAGAATGGGCGTGCGGCCGTCCGGCGATTCCACGTTCCACAGCTCGTCCTCGCCGCCGACCTCGACCACCTGACCGGCCACGAAACGGCCGAATTCGCCGGGCCCCAGCCTCCGGAGGGTCTCCACGTTTTCTTCGGTGAGGTGGATGCCGAGCTGATCCTGCTGCTGACCGCTGATGATGCGGCCGTTCACGTCGATGGTGTCGGCCTCGACGAAGATGGACCCCCCCTGGGTGAGCGGATCGGCGTCGGCGTCCGCCACGTCACCATCCTGGCTGCGACTCGTGGCTCTCAAGTTGACCCGCTGTACGTGCAGGTACCTGCCACCGTCGTGCAGCAGCTGGAAATGGCCGTCGCTGAAGTGGTTGTCGCGGGCCTCTCCCTCGCTGTACTCGTTGGGGTTGTAGTCGTTGCTGAGGTTGAAGAAATGGATCGAACGACCGGCGCCGTACGTCCCTGTCCGACTGCGCAGCTCGGCGTTGTCGGGACTGATGTCGTACTGGGTGTTGGCCAGCAGATGGACCGCGCTCTCTGCATTGGTGGGCAGATTCTCCTGCCCGCGCCAGATGGCGGTGGGCGAGCCCTGTGACTGCCAGCTGTCATCCAGCTGCGAGACAATGTACGACCCCTGCGGGATATCGGCGCTGATCTCCCGCGCCAGCACATTCGCGCCCTGGATGTAATCGCCCGAGGCGTTGTCGATCCGGAAACGCCCGAGGGGGTTGGAAATATCCCCGGTGACGATGATGTCCGGGGCGGCATCGCTGGAGCCGGGTGCGGCGTTGTCAAAGGTGTTTTCGAGGGTCACCTGGGGTTCGGCGCCGGCATCGAGGGAGTTCGCGCTGAGACCGTTCAGCCCGTCCAGGCTGCCGCGTCCCGTGGCGCGAACCTCGCCGCCGGTGCGGTCGGCGATCTCGATACCCTCGATGACGATGCTCTTCTCGGAGGCGTTGCTGACGCGCACTTCCGCGCCACCGCGGGCGGTGAGCTCGGCGCTGCCGTCCACGTCGATGGTGTCACCGTGGACGAACACGCTACCCGCCGCCGCGAAGATGGGCATGATCCAGATGGCGTCGGTCTCTTCGTCGCTGGCCAGCTCGTAGGCGTCCTCCCCGGGCTCGAAGAGGTCCTCCGAGGGGGTCAGCCGCTCTTCGCCAAACAGCAGGCCGTCGTCACTGGCGATGACGTCGCCGTCTTCGGTGATCTCGATGATGCGCTCGGCCAGGTAGCCCGCCTCAACGTCACCGGAGAGGGTGACACCGGTGCTGCCATTCACGTCGGTGCTGGAATTGCCGCTGACCACGCTCAGGGCATCCAGGTAGGGGTTGTGGGCCCGGCCCGAGGCGGTGACACGGCGCACGCCGTCGTAGGCGGCGAAGCGCACGTCGCGGGCGCTGAGCAGGTCGCTGCCGGCGCCCACGGAGACGTCACCGGTGTGGTTCAGGGTGGCGGACGCGTTGGCGCTGGTGTCCAGGGGAACGGCGTTGTAGTTGTAGACGTTGGTGCGCGAGTTCAGCTCGAAGCGGCTGTCCTGGCGGCCCTGGGGGCTTTCCCCGGTGGTGAGGTTGATCACCCCGAAGGAGCTCATGGTGGTGTCGCTGCCCAGGGTGATGGACTCGTCCACGCTGAGATCCACGTCGGCGACACCGCCGACGACACTCACCCCGCCGTAGGTCTTGGCCTGGGAGCGCATGCGCGTGACGTAACGGCCCCATGCGGCCGCTTCGATGCGGTCGTCGGCATGCCATGCGGTGTCGTCGCCGATGGTGACGTCGGCGGCCATGGCGCCTTCCAGCTCGGTATCCGCCATGGCGCCACTGATGCCGCCACCGGTGTCGAGCAGGACGTCGTCGCGGATGTTGACGGTGTTGCGCGCGTTGAGTTCGATCTGGCCGCGGCCGTCGTCGCCGTTGAACTCGGCAAGCACCGCCACGTCGTCGCCGACCCGCACGCGGCTCTCGCTGCGACCACTGCCGTTGCTGCCGGCAATGGAGAGCTCGTGGAACACGGCCGAGCCCGCCGCGACGCCGCCGGAGCCGGCCTGCACGCTGTTGCCATCACCAATCTGTTCGATGGCGTTGTGGGCGTCCAGGCCCACGTCACTGGCGTAGATCTGCACGCCGTCGGCCAGCCCGGCTTCCACGGAGGAACCAAGGCGGGTGTGCGCCGACGCGCCACTCATGCCGGCCACGGCGGCCTGGAAGGCGTCCACCGAGGCGGCGAACCGGTCCTCGTGCTGCGCCAGCACCTGGACATCGCCGGCGGACAGCACCCGTTGCTGGTCCGCGCCGTTGCCGCCAATGGTTGCACGGGTGGTGGTGCCGGTGGTGATCTCGCTGGTGGCGGCCTGGGCCGCTGCCACGCCACCGCTGCCCGCGAGCACGTCGGTGATGTTCACGTCCTGCCCGTCGGCGCGCACGCTGATGTCGCCAACCCGCTCGTCGTCGGTGCGCGCATCACGGCCCAGCTCGGCCACGGTGGCGCCACTGGACTCCGCGAACGCCAGGTTGGCGCCGGCGGCGACGATGCCGGCGCTGACGCCGGTGGCAAGCACTTCCTGGGCGCTGGAGCGCACGGCCTGAACGGAGACGTCGCCATCGGGGAGGGTCACGTCATCGCCGATTCGCGCTGTGACGTCGGCGTCGGTGGAGACGTTGGCCACCGTGGCGTTGGCCCCGGCAATGACACCGCCCCCTGCCGCCGTGGACTTCGCGCGCACGTTGGGCGCGTCGGAGCGGTCATCCCGGGCGGCACCCAGCCGCGCCGAGACACCCAGGCCCTCATCGGTGGCGATACTGGCGCCGTCGCCGATTTCACTGGTGACGTCGGCCTCGAGCAGCGCCGTGGCCACGGAGGCACCAATACCCACGCCGCCGGAGACGGCCACACCGAGCGCTTCCGCGAACACGGCAGTGTCGGAGACGGCGTCCACGGTAACGTCACCGTCCGCCGTGAGATCGGCGCCTGCGCCCACGCGCGCCGACACCGAGGACTGGTCCTGGGCGCCGATGCCCACGCCGGCACCGGAGCCCAGGATGCCGCCCGCCGCGGCGGTGCCTTCCACGCTCACACCGCCGCCGCTGAAGGCGTCGATGTTCACCGCGCCGGCATCCAGGGTGACGCCGTTGCCCACCGAGGCGATCACGTCAGTGTTGCGGCCGCCGTAGCCGATGACGATACCGGCGGCGCCGGCGCCACCGATGGTGTAGCCGTCGGCCTGCACGTCCAGGCTGGCCAGGTCGCTGGCGGTGACGTCGATCGCGCCCGCGGCGGTGACGTCGCCGTTGAGCTGCGCGACGACCTGGTTGTTCATGTCGGCCACGGCCACGGCCGCACCCAGCCCGAGCCCCACGGCGCCCTGCCCGGTGAGCACCTGCTGCTCGATGCTGTCGTCTTCGTTGTCGAAGGCACCGGTGCCGGCATCCACGTCCACCGCGCCGCCGGCATCGACGGTGGAGTGGCCATCGATGCTCGCGCCCACGTTCGCCCAGGAGAAGGCCATGCCGGCCGCGCCGCCAACCGCTGCGGTGTTACCGAGGCCGATGGCACCGGTGAACTGCTCCATGTGCAGGCGTTCATCGGCCGAGACGGTCACGTCACCACCGGCGTCGACGCGGCTGCCACGGATTCGGGCGGTGGTCTGATGGCCGCCGTCGTTATTCAGGTAGTCGCTGGCGCTCTGGTTGGTCTGACTGCGCAGCGCATCCTGCTCGGACTCACCCAGGATATCGCCCTCGCCCGCCACGTCGCCGAACAGGTCGACCCGCTCGGTATCGCCGGTTTCCGCGTCGGTGAGGTCGAACTGGAAGCGATGATCGGCGTCGTGACCGTGTTCGTTGTCACTGTCCGACGCCAGGGTGTCCGCACTCAGGATGTCGTCGAACAGGCTCAGGGTGCCGTCGTCGCCATGGTCCAGGTCGTCGCCCGGATCGTATTCATTACCGTCCTCGTCCACGTAGACGGTGTTGCCGCTGCCAAGTACCGCCAACGCCAGCCCGCCGGTGAGCGCGGTGTCGCCCATGGCGCCGGCTGCCGCCATCTGGCGTGCCCGCACGCCGCGCCGGGCGTCCACATCCACATCGCCGTTGGCGGTCACGTCGGAGTCGGCCAGCTCGGCGGTCAGGTCGCCCTGCATCACCAGCACGTTGGCAGCGCCCGCCCCTGCAATCATGCCGGCCGAGGCGGACCCGGCGATGGTGCTGGCCGCCACCGTCTCGGTGGCGCCGATGTCCAGCGCACCAATGGCACTGCCCCCGCCCAGCTCCGCGCCCTGAACCCGGGCGCTGGTGTCGTTGGTGACGATGTTGAGCGCTGCCGAACCGGCAATGGCGCCGGCCCCGGCACCGGCGCCGAGGACGTTGTTGAACAGGGTGGTGTCGGTCTCGGCGTTGACGCGCACGTCGCCACCGTTGGTGTCGATGCCGGTGCTGCCATTGCCATCGCCCTCGATGAAGGCATCCACCGAGCCATCGACGAGGCTGAAGGTCAACGAGCCGCTCACGGCGACGGCACCGATGGAGATGGCGCCGGAGTGCAGGTTGACGGCGCGGTCGTTGCGGGCGTCCACGTTCACGGCGTTGACGTCGGCGGTGGTGTCACTGATGCCGGCCGAGGTGTCCCCGAGCAGGGTGACACCAGCGAACGTGCCGCCGGCGCCGAAGGCACCGAAGCCTGCCGCCAGGGAGACGCTGGTGCCCTGCTGCGTGGCGTTGGCGAACACATCCAGATCGTTGGCGTTACCCACGTCGGCGTTATAGAGGCCCGCTTCGGTGTCGCGAGAGATGACGGAGGCGCCCAACACCCCGGCTCCGGCGAAGGTGGAGGCGGAACCGGCGAGCGCGTAGTCGACGGTGAGACTGTGGCTGGAGGCGCCGATGCTGACGTCCTGCGCCGCGCGGTTGCCGGCGCTGCTGTCGTTGATGGTGGCGCCATCCACCACGGCACTGGTGTGCCCGTCCACCACGTTCGTGCCTGCCAGCACGGAGCCGGCGAACCCGGCAATGCCGAAGGTGGAGATGTCCGGGATGGCGGCGGCAAGCGCCGACGACACCGTGCCCACCTGCTGCGTGGAGCTGGCCCGAACGGCCAGGCCGGTGACCTCCTGGGTCTCCTCGGCCAGGTCTTCGGCGGGGTTGAACACCAGTTCGTCGAGCCCGGCGAACTCCGACTTTGTATCCTCATCACCCGTGAAGAAGCCGTCCGGGTTGTCGGCCAGGTCTTCGTCGTCGCCGGGGCCGATCTGCGGGTCGCCCTGCAGGTTGCCGGCGCTGACCTCCAGAACATCGTCCGGATCCAGCGCCAGGGCGTTGACCCGGGTGCCGCTGCCGTCAATGCCCGCATGGGTGCGGCTGTTGACCACGTTGACAATCGCACCGGCACTGCCGGCGCCGCCCTGGGTGGCAAAGGAAGCAGCACCGGCCGCAACACGCACGATGTCGTTGCTGGCGGCGGTGACGCCCACGTTGTTGCGCGCCTCCACGTCCGGGTCGTCCGACGCGTCGCCGCCTTCGCTGTTGCGGCCGATGCGCGCGGTGGTCTCGGTCTGCATGACGTTGACCGCGGCCGAGCCGGCCAGGGCCACACGGTTGGCGCCCGAGGCACCCACTGCCACGGTCTGGATGGCCGCGTTGCTCTGGGCGTCCACCAGCAGGTTGGTGCCGCGGTAGGTGGCATCGCCGCCGCCTTCCACGAAAGCGTCCACGCTGTTACCCAGATAGTTGACGGCGCCTGTCCCGCCAACGGCGGCGGACTCCGCCACCTGGGCCTGACCGGCGATGGAGTCGATGCTGCCGTTCTCCTGGGCCTGCACGGTGATGTTGCGGGTGGTGTCCCAGTCGGACAGGCCGGCGTTGACATCGGAGGCGCGCAGGCCGGCGCTCAGCTCGGACTCCAGCACGTTCACCGTGAGCGCGCCGCCCACGGCGGCGGTGCCGGCGGCGCCACCGCTGGCGGCCAGCGTCTCGATGCTGCCGTTGTTGGCGGTGAGCACGTCCAGATCACCGCCGAGGGTGAGATTGCTGCCCGTCACCAGCGCCTGGCGCCGGTTGAGCATGACGTTGACGCTGGACGCCCCGCCCACGGCGGCGGTGCCGGCGAAGCTGGCATTGCCCGAGGCGGTGCGGATGGTCATGTCGCCGATGTTGCTCAGGTTCACCGCGCCGGCATCCACGGTGGCGTCCTGGAGGATGACGTCCTCGGTGCCGTCGATGGTGGAGGCGGCGAGCGAGCCGGTCACGGCGGCTGTGCCGGCCCCGGCGGCGGAGGCCGCGATGGACTCGATGATGGCCGTGCCGCCGGAGGCCAGGTTGATGGTCTCGGCGATGTTCAGGGAGCCGCCCATGATCAGCGCTTCCCGGACACCGGAGATGGTGTTGGTGACGTTGGCGCCGCCCACGGCGGCCGTGCCCGCACCGCCGACGTTGCCGGAGATGCTGCGGATGATGCGCTCGCCCTCGTCGGCGCGCACGGAGAGGTCGCCCTCAGTGGAGGTGATGTCACTGTCGCCGATGATCTCGGCGGTCTCACTGCCCACCACGGTGTTGATGGTGGCCGACCCCAGCACGGCGGCCGTGCCGGCGCCGCCGCCGGCGCCCGCGCCGGTGTTGATTTCGGTACGGGCCCCGGCGAGGACGTCGATGTCCCCGGTCACGGTGGCGTTGACGCCATCCAGCCGCGCCACCCGGTCGGTGGCAAAGGTGTTGACCGTGGATGCGCCGCCAACCGCGGCGGTGCCGGCGCCCTGGGCGTTGCCGGCAGCGGAGATGATGCGCAGGCTGTCGCCCGCGGCACTGACGTCCAGACCGCCGGCGGTGATGCTGCCGCCCTCGATGACGGAGCGGCTGTGGCCGGCGATGGTGGCTGTCACCAGGGAGCCGCCCACCGCCACGGTGCCGGCGCCACCGCCACCCACGGCCATGTTGATGATGTCGGCATCGTAGACGGAGCCCACGCGGGCGTCGTCGTCCACGGTGATGGCGCTGTCGCGCACCAGGGCGTCGCGCTGGGACTCGATGGTGCTGATGGTGAACGAGCCGCCGATGGCGGCCTTGCCGGCACCGCCGAACTGACCGGACCCGGCAAAGATCTCGGCGGCGTTGAGGCGGTCGTCACCGGTTTCCACGACCAGATTGCGCGCATTGAGGGTGGTGCCGAGCAGCTCGGCGCGGGTGCGGTCCACGTGGGTGTTGAGGTTCAGGGAGCCGCCCAGCGAGACCTTGCCGGCCCCCTCGCCGCTGATGGAAGCCGACAGGATCCGGCTCTGGCGCGCACCGCGCACGGCGGCGTCGCCGCTCAGGGTGACGTCGGAATCCTGCACCCGCGCAACGGTCTGGGATGCCAGCGCGCTGGTGACCTGGTCGTCGTCACCGAGGCCGCCCGTGTGGTTGATGGCCACGGCGGCGCCACCCGCCGCCTTGGCGGAGCCGGAGATGTTGCCGGCAAAGGAGAGGATGTTGGCGCTGCTGACGCCGTTGACGCGCAGGTCGTGGGCGTCGACGTCGCTGCCGTCCAGCACCGCCTCGGTGCTGCCGGCGATGATGTTGCCGCTCACCGACCCCATGCCGGCAAAGTCGCCACTGGTGACCGCGGCGCCGATGCTCGCCCCCAGGATGGCACCGGTGTCGCGGGCGTCGACGCTGACGTCGCCGCCGGCGTTCACTTCGGCCTGCTCGATGCGGGCCGTGTGCTCGTTGGAGATGGTGTTCACCGCGATGGAGGCACCGACGTTGTCGGCACGCCCGGCCTGCAGGGTGCCGGCGACGCCGACGATGATGCTGCCGCTGCTGGCGACGTCGGCGGCGTTCTGCGGCAGTTCGTAGTCGTGGTCCGGGTCGAAGTTGTCGTCGTCCGGGTCGGCGTCGCTGCCGTCGGGAATGGCCACGTCCAGGTCGTTCAGGGCGAAATCGACGGCGTCCTCGTCCGGGCTGCCGTTGATGCTGTTCAGGTGCTCCAGGCCCTCTTCCACGTCCTCATCGAGGTCGGCGGCGGTGACGCGGACCTCCCCGGAGGTGGTCACGGTGCTGTGGCCGTTGTCGCTGCTCTCGATGGAGGCGTCCACGGTGTTGTTGACCAGGTTGAACACCAGCGTGCCGGCCAGGGTGACCGAGTCGTCCTGGTCCGAGAAAGCGCCCACGGCGCCGCCGGAGAGGATGCGGTTGCGGGTGAGCGCGCGCACGCCCAGCGCACCCATGTCCAGCTCGGAGCCCGCCACGGTGGCGTCAGTGGTGTTGCCGATGTTCGAGAGGGTGAACGCGGCACCCACGCCGGCCGTGCCGCCGGCCACCAGCGAGCCGCCGCCGGTGGCGATGCGGGTGCGGTCGTAGGCGAGCACGCTCATGGGCGCGTCGTTGTCATCGACACCATCGGCGCGGGTGACAACGCTGTCGCGCACGGTGGCATCGGTGGTGTTGGCCGTCCAGTTCACCGAGGCGGAGCCGGCGGCGGAGAGGCTGGCGTCGGAGGTGTCCTCGCCGGAGACGTTCATGGCCAGGCCGAGGCCGATGGAGACCTGATCCCCTGCGCTCATGGCCTCGACACGGGTGTCACCGGCGTCATTCAGGGTGACGCCATCCATGCTGGCGACGGTGTCGTTCTGCAGGACGTTCAGGGACAGCGCACCGGCCAGGGCAGTCTGGAACGAGGAGTCGTCGCCCCCGGCCTTGATCAGCGATCCGGCGCCGGCCGTTCCCAGCATGAGCGTGTCGTTCACCGACTGGATGTCGGTGGCCACGGCGGCTTCCTCGTCACGCGCCTCGATGGTGACGTCCTCGACGCTGGCGCGGGTCTCCTGGCGGGTGAGGTTGACGCCCACGCTGCCGGAGGCGGCGATGTCCGGGCTTGCGCCCTTGCTCTGGTTGCCGGCGGTGCTGGAGGTGTCCTTCGAGCCCGGCGACGAGCCGCCGTCGATCTCGTTGCCCTCTTTCGGCGTCTCCTTGTTGGCGTCCTGCTTGCCGCGGATCTCGCTAGTAGCGGCGCTCAGCAGGGGGATGTTCTCGGCCAGATCGCCGGCCTTGTTGCGGACCTTGCCCACGCGGGACTTGATGGCATCCTTGCCCCGCTTCATGAGGCTGGAATCGTCGGCCTCGTCGTCATCGTCGCTGTCCACGACGGCGGCGCCGGCCACGGCGAAGGTGCCCGCCTGGCCCACGGTCAGGGCGTCGACGGTGAGTTCGTTCACGCGCAGCGTGCCGCCGGCGGGGGCGCCATTGTCGGAGAGGCCGTCCGGGTCGGTGAGAAAGGGGCTGTCCAGGCGGTTGTCGCCGATGAAGGCGAGGCTCTGGGTGGCGATGTCGTTGACGGCGACACTGGCGCCGACGCCGATGTTCTCGCTCAGGGCCACGGCGCCGGCGGCCGTCCAGACGGACAGCGACTCGTCGGCGTCGATGGTCAGCCGGTCGGCGGTGACGTCCGCCGAGGCGGCCACGGAGGCCCGGGTGCCGGTGTCCATGCGCGAGATGGTGAAGGTGCCGTTGAGGGCGGCCTGATCCGACTTGCCGGCGCTGGGCGCCAGGGAGACGATCTGGTGGAAGGCGTCCGCCTCGACGCTCACCCCTTCCGCGTCGATCACCGCCCCGTCGCCGATGCCGGCAACGGTGTCGCCGGTGTACTGCGTCCAGTTGAAGGCGCCGCCCAGGGCGGTCCCGTCCTCTTTCTTGGTGTCGCCGGTACCGAAGAACTTCAGCCAGCCGAAGTTGCCGGCCACGTTGATGCTGGTGATGCGCTTGCGGGCGTCCACCGCCAGCGGGCCGGACCACTCCCAGGTGTTGTCATCACCCAGGTCCGTGGTCCAGCCCTCGTCGGCGGCGGTGACACGCACGTCGGCACCATCGCCCACCCAGGCCGTGCTGGCCTGGTCGGCGTTGAAGACGTTCACCGACCCGGCCAGCCCCACGTCCTCGGCGGTGCCGGTGCTGTTGGCGGTGCTGTTGAACAGGTGCCCCGCCAGGTCCCGGGCGTCGTAGAGGTCCTTGAACCAGCTGAAGACGTCGGTGATGTCCCAGAAGGTGTCCATGGACGTGAACACGTCCTCGGCGTCCAGGACGTTCTGCAGTTCGTCGCTGAGGTTGAGGGGGATGTCCACTTCGCTGCCGACGCCGAGCCGTTCGGCGCGAATGACGGCGCCGTCGCCCACGGTGGCGGTGGCGCCGTGGTGGTGATCGGCCCAGTTGACGGCGGCGCTGGTGGTGAAGTCGGCGTTGCCCTTCTTGGTGGCGGCGGCCACGGCGCTCTGGGCACTGTTGCGGATGCCGGAATCGGACACCCGTGCCAGTACGGTGACGTCGCCGTCGGCGCGAATCTCGGCGCCCTCGGCAATGCTGGCGTCACTGGTCTGGCTGGAGTCGGCAATGGCAAGCGCGCCGCTGAGGCGGAACTTGTCGGCGATCTTGCTGGCGATGCTCTCGGTGTCTTTCTTGTTCTTCTCGGCGTCGCCGTCTTTCTTCGAGGTGGTGAGCTTGTCGCCCAGGCCGGGGATCTTGGACGCCAGCTTGGTCCCGAGGGAGGTGGCCTGGTCCTTGACCTTGTTCTTGGCCTCGTCACCGACCTTTTTCTTGATCTTGTCCCAGGTGCCCTTCTGGCCGCTCTTGATCTTGCCATTGGCGGTGGTGACGTTGGCGGTGGACTCGGTGTTGGCATCGACGCGGACATCCCGGACATCGTCCAGATCGGCGCCGAGGGTGGCGTTGGCTTCGGTATTCACCAGGGACAGGGCGAAACTCACCCCTGCCACGCCCTCCTTGCCATCCACCTCGACCTTGGAGGTGGTGGTGTGGGCGTTCCGGTTCTCCGCCTCCACGGCCACATCGCGTGCGCTGACGCTGGCACCCTCTTCGATCACCGCATCGGTGGTGATGTCGGCGTAGCTGACGGCGATGCCGGCAACGGCGGCGTTCTGGGCGCTCTTGGCGGGCTTGGGCTCGGCGGCGTTGAGCAGGGTATTCTCGCTCTCGGCGCGCACGGCCAGGTCGCCGCCGGCATCAATGCTGGCGCCATCGCGGACGGTGGCGCTGGTTTCACCCAGCTGGACGGCGGCGGCGATGCCGAGGCCGAGCTGCTCCACGGCGCTGCCGGAGCGCGGCCGGTTGATGGTGCGCGTGGCGGTGGCGTCGATGTCCACATCGCCGGCGGCGGTGATGTCGGCGCCGTCGGCCACGTCCACGCGGGCATCACCCTGGGTGACGGCGGCAGAGCCGAACAGCTCCATGGCGCCGCCGAGCAGGACGTCTTCCGGGCGCTGGTTGGAGAGGTCGTCCATGAAGGCCTCGACCGCCTCGAAGCCGTCATCGATGACGTCATCGGCGATCTCGCCGGCCTGGGTTTCCAGGTCGACGCTGACGTCCGTCTCGGCGGCCAGGCGGACGTCTTCGCCGACGATCCGGCCGCTCACGGTGACATCACTGCTGCCGCCCGCGATCCCCACGAACAGCTGATGGGAGGTGCGTGCGGTGACTTCGACGTCGCCAGCGGCGCGCACGTCGCCCGCGATGGTAACGCTGGTGTCCTCGCCCTGGTCGTCACGGGCACCGATGACGATGTCGCCACCGTCGGCGGAGGCGAAATCCGCCTCCTGGAGCCCGCTGGTGTTGACGCTGGCCTCGAACAGCTCCCGTTGCGCTTCGGCGGTTGCCGCGTGCAGCTCCCCGGAGACTTCGATGTTCACGCCTTCCATGCGGATGTCGGCGCTGCTGTTGACCCGCCCTTCCACCAGGATCTCGGCGAAACGATTCTGCGGCGCGTCACCATCCATCAGGCGCTGGACGGCATCGTCGTCGATGGCGTGGCTGTCAGGGTCGATGATGTCGTCCATGAACGACTGGGTCGGCGTGGTCAGCAGCAGGCTGCCCACGTTCAGCGTGCCCGACGCGCCCACGACGATGCCGTGCGGGTCGGCGAACACCACGTGGCCGCCGATGGCGTCGGCTATCAGGCTGTTGACGGTGCCGTCGATGACCGCCTTGGAGTCGTGCACCAGGTTGATGAGGTTGCTGGTGCTCTCGGGCAGGTGCAGGTCGACGGTATCGCCCCTGGCGACCCGGAAGTGCTTGAAGGAGTTGAACGCGCTGTCGCCGCGGGTGGTTCCGGTGGTGACGGAGCGACGGTCACCGTCGATCTCGACGGTGGTGTCGGTGCGTCCGTCGGTCTCCAGGTTGGTCTGCAGCTCGTCAGCCGTTGCGCTGGTGAGATACCCGCATGCGCCCATGGCGGCGAGGACTGCGGCGGTCGGCCGGTCAAAGGGGAAAGCCGCCATCCCGGCGGAACGCGTCGTTGTCTGCATTGCGCACCCGATCTTCAAGGCCCGCAACTGCCATGGGCGTTCCGGGCTTTATTATGGTTGCGCAGACTCTATGCCGCCGCGGGGGGGTAACCAAGAGACAGGGGTTGACGCCATGTCAACGGCCGTTCACATGCTGCCGGAGCGCCGCCACCGGGACCCGTCAGTGGTGGTTGATCCGGTAGCCAACGCCGTGGACCGTCTCGATCCACTGGGGACGGGCGGGGTCCTGTTCGGTCTTGCGCCGCAGGCGCCGGATCAGCGTGTCGACCGTCCGCTCGCTGACGTCCTCGACATCCCGGTTGCTGATCACTCCGAGCAGCGTGTCACGGCTGACGGGTTCACCACCGGCATCGAGCAATGCGGCCAACAGGCTGAATTCGCCGGTGGTGAGCTGCACCGGTTCACCCTCGGCATCCACCAGGGTGCGGCGGATGAGATCCAGCCGGTAGCCGGCGAACTGCAGCACCGGCGCCACGCCCTGGCCGTTCGCGCTCTGCCGTCGCCGCAGTACGCTGCGCACCCGGGCGAGCAGCTCCCGCAGGTCGACCGGCTTGGTCACATAGTCGTCACCACCGAGTTCCAGCGCGGCGACCCGGTCGAACTGGCTGTCACGGACGGTGACGAAGATGATGCCGGCATCGGAGCGCTCCCGCGTCTCCAGAGCCAGGGTGAGGCCATCGACGTCAGGCAGTCCGATATCCAGCAGAACCAGGCCCGGTGCATCATTGGCCAGCAGTTCACGGTACTCCTGGCCGTTGGCGGCGCGTAAGGCACGGTATCCCTCCCGCTCCAGGTAGCTTGCGATGAGCTCGCGGTTCTCGCGCGCGTCGTCGACCACAATCACTGTGTCGTAGTGCTGCAAGGGTGCTCCTCCTCCTCAACCAAAACCAACACGGGGGCGGGCCTGTGGATCATGACCCGGCCAGCCTGCGGTTCAATACTGTCAGTTCGCTGTCCAGCGCGGCGATGAGCTCACGGCCGTCGCCATGGAGGCCGGCGTCCGCCGCACCGTTGACAGCCCGGGCCAGGGCTTCCACGTGATGCAGGCCATAGTTCGCGGCGCTGCCCTGTAACCGGTGTGCCACCTCGCGACACTGCCCGTGATCGCCGTCCGCAAGGGCACTCTCCAGCTCCTGCCGCATGGCGAGAAGACTGTCACGGAGGATGCCCAGCAGGCGCTCGAGCGTCACCGCCCCGACCCGTTCTTCCAGCTCCGCCCAGCGCGCATCCATCTCGCTGGCAGACGCCTCCACGGGCTCGACGACGCCACCGCCGCCGGTGAGAAAACGATAGAAGGCGTCCAGATCGAGTGGCTTGGTGAGAATGCCGCAACCGCCGGCTTCAAGGAACGCCCGGTGCTGTTCGGGGGTGTCGTCCGCGGTGAACGCCACCACGGGGAGGCTGGTGTTGCGCCCCTGGGCAGCCAGCTGCTCCATGGCGCTGACGCCATCCATACCGGGCAGCCGCAGGTCCAGCAGAATCATGTCGAATACCTCGCCAGCCGCAACCGCATCAAGAGCCTCCCGCGCCGTGGCAACGGCGGTGACGTGCTGCCCTTCCGACGCCAGGATCTCCCGGACCGTGGCGCGATTGATCGGCTCATCATCCACCAGCAGTATCCTGGCGCCCACCGGGCGCGTGGGCGGCGCATCCGCGACGACACTGCCCGGAACCACGGCCTCGAGCGGCAGGTCGAGAATGAACCGGGACCCCTCCCCCGGGGTTGACGTGGCATGGGCACGGCCGCCCAGGTAACGCGTCAGGCGCCCGACAATATAGAGGCCCAGGCCGGCGCCGGGCGAGTCCGCCGAGTGGTAGAATGCGTCGAACACCCGTGCGGCATCATCCCGGGACATGCCGCGGCCGGAGTCTGCAACCACGAAGCGATACCACCCTTCGCCCCCCTGTTCCATCGTCAGGGTTATTCCGCCGGAATCCGTGAACTTCACCGCATTATCGAGAAGATTCATGAGCACCTGGCGCAGCTTGGGGATATCGCCGCACAGCTCGTCCGGCACGGCGTCATCCACTTCGCCCGTGACCGTGAGATTCAGCGCCGCCGCCCGCGGACGCACAAGCTCCACGAGGTGATCCACCAGGTCACGGGGCTCGAACGGCTCCTGCCGCAGCGGCTGCCGCCCGGCTTCAACGCCGGACATGGTGACGATATCTTCCAGCAGCGTGACCATCTCGCGCCCGGTGCGCTGGACCAGGATCAGGCGCGGCTCGGCGGACGGGGGAATGGCCGCCTCGCGACGCAGCAGGTCGATCTGCCCGAGCATGCCATGCAGGGGCGTGCGGATTTCGTGGCTCAGGACGGCCAGCAGCCGACCTTTCTCGGTAGCGTCCCGGCGCGCCTCGTCACGGGCACGCTCCAGGGACTCCCGCGCCTGGACCAGGTCATGGATATCGCTCTGGGCCGCCACCAGGCGGATCGGGCGCCCGCTGCGGTCACGCACCACGCAGGCCCGCACCAGAACCCACAGCCATCCACCGTCGCTGCGACGGACCCGCAGTTCCCGTGCAGCGATGTACTCCGGGTTGCGTCGGGCGTCGTCGAAATCCTGCCAGGCGGTGTCACGGTCCTCCGGGTGGACCATGGCCATCATGTCGTCGATGCTCTCCACGTGCAGCCGATCCATTCTGCGCGGGTCGTAACCGAGCAACGACCAGTAGCGGGACGACCCATGGAAACGCCGGGTCGTGAAATCCCACTCCCAGGTGCCGACACCACCGCCCTCGGGCCAGATCTCCGACAGCCGCCGCGCGGTGACGTCGATGAACGTGCAGACCCAGCCACCGTCCGCCCGCCGGTGCCCGATGATTTCGATCACCTCACCCCCGGGGAGAGACACACGCCGTGTCCGTGCCCCGGTGAAATCGGGGCCGGGAATCATGTCGTCAACCGGCGTATCGGCGCCGAAGGTCACCTGGAGCCCCTCGACCAGCGCGGGGCGACTGCGCCGACGCAGCGCGGCCTCGTCGATGCGGAACATCTCGACGAACGCCGTGTTCCAGGCCTGCGGACTGCCGCTGCTGGTGGTCGCGAGCACGGCTGGGGCCATGCTCTCAAGGGCGCCGTCGAGCAGGGCGGACTCCTGGCGCAGCGCCGCGGTGCGGTCGGCAACCTGGCTCTCCAGCGACCGGGTCAGGTTCCACAGGGAGTCGGAGAGGCGCCGGTTCTCCTCGATGGCGTCGAACACGCGGCCACCGACGGCCACGCCGTGCATGGTGAGAAAAGCCAGCATTCCCGGGACGATGAGATTGGTGGATTCCAGGGCCCGCATCGCCACCAGGGCGTCGTTGACGGCGGTGGCCCCGAGTACGACGGCGCCGGCCAGCACGACGCGGGCGCCGGGCCGGCGGTTCAGGACGGCACGCCCGACCGCAAGCAGCAGCAGGAGCACACTGGCAATGACGAACACCGCCGTTGCATCGCGCAGCGCGGTGAACACGGCCGGCGGCAACAGCACGGTCAGCGCAAGCAGTGCGGAGACGGTAACGACGCCCCATTTCACCGGTTGCCAGAGGTCGCGCGGGAACAGGCTTCCCACCAGTAGCGCGTACACGCCCGGCAGCAGGAAGGCAGGCAGGTAGTCGGCACGGAGGATCATGCCGGGTGTCATCCAGGGGAGCTGGTGGAGCAACCCGCTTACGGCGGCGAACCGCAGGGCCACGATCAGGATCAGCCCCACGAACAGTGCCCCGGGCATCGAGATCTGCCGCCACCCGCCGAGGGCGAGCAGGTAGACGGCCAGCCCGCCCATGCTGCCGATTGCCAGCAGCGCCCAGGACCAGTCGATCTGCGCCTGACGTTCCATGGCGCGCGCGTCTCCGACCCGGATCGACCGGTCGATCCCCCCTTCGTAGTGGAAGTGGTTGGAGACGGCCATGCGCAGCTCCACGGCTTCGCTGTCGGGTAGCGGCACGCGCACCGCGCTGAGATCCGGGCGCTCGGACGCGGCATCCGCGGCTGGCACCCCCCTCGTCGCCACGGTCCGGCCATCCAGTTGCACCGTGGCGGCGGACTTGATGTTGTGGATCTCCAGGGCAAGGGGGACATCGGTGCGCGGCAGGAGCAGGCGCACACGCAGCACGGCATGCCCCGAACCATCGCGCTGCTCGCCGGCGATCACACGGCCGTTCCAGACGCCGGGCACCGCGAAGGGCTCGAAATCATCGCCGCCCTCCCAGGCGATCAGCCAGTCGCCATCCAGGGCGATCTCCCCCTGCCCGGGCTGCCACTGACGGAGATCGATCACCCCGGGCTCAGGGTTCGCCGGTGCCGCCGCGGCCGACGGCAGCAGCACCAGGGCTGCAACCAGCAGCCCCGCCGCCCACATCCAGACTCCGCCCCGCCGGCACCCGGTCATGTCCCGCACACCCCGTGTTGTCCCGTTTGTGCTGGTCCGGGTGACCCGGACCACAAAAGGTCATAACCGTAGCACGTCGCGGCGCCAGGTCAGGCCCCGGTGCTCTCGGGCCCGCCCCTGCGTGGTCACGGCGGATCGGGTGTGGCGGCGTGTACGGTCAGGGCGTGGCCGGCTTCTTCCGCCCAGGCCTCCAGGGCGCGCCTGAGGGACTGCTGGGCGGTGGGGTCACCGTGGACGAGATGAATGGTGTGCGGCGGCCTGCGCATGCGGCGGACGAAATCCACGAGGCCTTTCTGGTCGGCATGGGCGGAGTAGCCGGAGATAGTCTCGATGCGGGCCCGGATGGTGTGGCGCTCGCCGTCGAGGTCGACCCAGCCGCCGTCGGGGCCGTGCTGCTGGATGGCGCGGCCGGGGGTGCCGGCGCCCTGGTAGCCCACGAACAGCACGCAGTGGCGCCGGTCGCCCAGCATGCGCTTGAGGTAGTTCACCACGCGCCCGCCGGCCGCCATGCCGCTGGCGGCGATGACCACCGCCGGGCGCCCCGTGCGGGCGAGGTAATCGACCGTCTGCAGGTGTTCATCGTGGTCGTCGACGGTGTAGAGGTTGTCGAACGCCAGCGGGTGGCGGCCGGCGCGCAGGCGCTTGTGGGCCTCGGCATCCCAGTGGGGTTTGAGGTCCCGGTAGACGGCGGTGAACCGCGCCGCCAGCGGTGAGTCGACGATGATCTCCAGATTACGCCAGTCGGTGCCGTCGCTGCGCACCGGGGCGTTGTGGATGAGCCCTTCCAGCTCGTAGAGCAGCTCCTGGGTGCGGCCGATGCTGAACGCCGGGATGATGACGGTGCCACGGTTGGCCAGCGCCCGGTCGATGGCGGCCTTGAGGCGCTGGCGCCGGTTGCGGCGGTCGTCGTGGCGGCGGTTGCCGTAGGTGCTCTCCAGCACCAGGCGGTCGGCGCGATACGGGGGCTTCGGGGCGGGCAGCAGCGGTGCATGGGGCGCGCCCAGGTCGCCGGAGAAGACGATGCGCTCACGGGTGCCGGCGGTGTGGTGGGCGATGTCCGCCTCCACGTAGGCGGAGCCGAGAATGTGCCCGGCGCGCTGGAGGCGGACGCGCACGGTATGGCCGGGGTCGTCCAGCACGGTGTGCCAGGTGTTGTAGTCGATGGGCGTGAGGCGCTCGTCCACCACGTCGAGAAACCGCCGGATCATGCGCTCGTCGCGGGTGAAACCGATCTTCAGGGCGTCCTCGATGACCAGCGGCAGCAACCGCGCGGACGGCACGGAACAGATGATCGGCCCCTGGTATCCGGCGGCGAGGAGGTACGGCAGCCGGCCGATGTGATCGATGTGCACGTGGGTGACGACCATGGCAAGCAGGTCGTGTACGGGGAACGTGACCTGGTGCTGCTCCAGGGTGTCATCGCCAGCGGCGTCTTCGCCCTGGAACAGGCCGCAGTCTACGAGCAGCGCCTGATCCGGCGTGATCTGCAGACGGTGGCAGCTCCCGGTAACGCCGTCGGCGGCGCCGTGGTGGGTGATACGTGGGAGATCCATTTCCCGATTCCTTTTTATTTGTGTTGATGATGGTTCGATGGTGGACGTGAACGTCCACCCTACGGGTCAGTGTCGCGGTGTCCGGGTTGGGATGGTTGACGTGAACGTCCACCCCGCCGGATCGGCGTTGCGTGTGTCGCGGTGCCCGGGTTGGGGTGGTGGACGTGAACGTCCACCCTACGCGGCCACGGGCGTGGTTGTTGGATTAGGGGGCGGTTGGTGGACCTGAAGGTCCACCCTACGGGTGCTACGCTTGGGCCGAGCGGGTCAGGCGATCAGTCCGTCGAGCTGGTTGTCCGCTTTGACGGGAAAGCGCTGCGTTTCTTTCACGAGGTTGACCTCCAACGCGGCACGGGCGGTCTCCAGTTGAGTCCTCTCCAGAGCATGCCCTTTGCGCTGCGCCAGCCATTCGAGCACTTCGGCGAGGTGCCAGATCGATGCACTGCCGCCGTGCACCGGCGGAGGAAAGCTATCGCCATGGCTGAGCATGAGTTTTCGCACGTACTGCCTGGAGGTGCCGAGCACGAGCGCGATATCGGTGACTCCGACAAAATCCGGCGCGGCCTCAATGAGTTTGGCTCCCGGGACGGCTCGTTTCACGTCCCGCAGCGCAGTTGCTACCGCCTCCCAGGCACTGGAGGCGTCGCGGGTAAACTCCAATGCAATCCGGCCCGGCACGCCGGTACCAACCAACGCGTCGTCACAGCCTGCTTCAGCCAGGCGCTCGACCAATGCCTCCGGATCCTCACCGGCGTTCGGAAGCTGATACGTCAGGGTGAACGTGTACTCGCTCATGATTCGTCGCCTTCCATCCTACGCGCTCCGCCGCTGCAGTTATCAATGACTCGCCGCAAGGCTCGCGCATGATTGGCCGGGTTCTTTGGCGTGCTCCAAATACTGGTAATGCAGAATTCGCCGCAGCGGCATTCGGAGTCGTTAAACGGACAATACATTCGCCCCCACGCATGGCCTTTTCGGGTCGTCCTAATAGTCCAACCGCACTCTTCCGCATGTGCCAGCGCATCTTCAATTTCCTTCCGTGGATGCTTTGATCTGTCCATAGTCCGTTATTGAGTATGTGGTTGGTCAAAATGGTTGTCAAGTGACAACCACCGTTATATTGATAGCGGTCGGGATGGTGGACCTGAAGGTCCACCCTACGTGTGTGCCGGACCGGTTGCCGATTCGTAGGGTGGACGTTTACGTCCACCATTCAACATCCCACTCAAGACCGACTTATCGCCTCTTCGGGCAAGGTGATGCGCTGGGACTGCTGCATGACGTCCAGCAGCACGATGACCCGCTCTTCGCCGTTGCGCGCCTGGAACAGGCCGTGATAGCCGGCGAACGGCCCCTGGGTGATGTGTACGGGCTCGTCGGGCTTGTAATCGGTGGTCTGTGTGAGGTCGATACAGCCCGTCTCCGGGTCGAGTTGGCCGGTGAGGGTTTCAATGACGCAGGACGGCACCGGTGCGGGGTAGGCACCGAAACGCACCAGCCCGAGCACGCCGCGCGTGGAGCGGATCGGCGCCCAGTTCTCGGTGCTGTCGTCGAGTTCAATGAACAGGTAGCGCGGGAACAGGGACTCGGTGACGGTCACCATGCGGCCGCCGCGCCGGCGGCGTTGCCGGAGCATGGGGCGGAAGACGTGGAAGCCCTGGTTGTTGAGGTGCTCCTCGGCGCGGGCGTCTTCTTTCGCCTTGCATTGGACGGCGTACCAGTTCTGCATGGTCGATCACTTTCGGCTGTGATGGTGGACCTGAAGGTCCACCCTACGCGCTTGATACGGCGATTCTAACAGGACCGTCGGGTGGAGGTTTACGTCCACCCTACGGGCTACGAGTTCGGCCGTGCCTCGGGGTAACCGTCGGGTGGATGTTTACATCCACCATCGTTCCAACACCACGTCATTCCGTGTTGCGCTTGAACCGGGCGAGCTGCTTGCGGTCGTGTTTGTCGGGGCGGTGTTTGGGCAGGGGGAATGCGGCGTTCTGGGCCTTGAGCTGCTCGCGGGTCTCCTCGCGGCGGGCGATGCTCTCGGAGGTTTCCTCGTAGAGGCTCTCCGCCACTTTGGCGGGGCCGCGCTTGTCGGAGAGGTCGCGCACGATGATGTGAAACTCGTAGGCATCCTTGCGCACCCGCAGCTCGTCGCCGGGGCGCACGAGTTTGGCGGGCTTGGCGCGGCTGTCGTTCAGCTCCACCTTGCCGCCCTGGATGGCTTCGGTGGCCAGGCGGCGCGTCTTGAAGAACCGCGCCGCCCAGAGCCATTTGTCCACGCGGACGCCGTCGTCACTCATGCATCGACACGGGCCTGCAGGCCGTAACCGCCGTAGATGTAGTCGGTGAGCTCGGCGATGCGGTGCTCCTGGCCATCCACCACGGCACCGATCAGATCGCGCACCGAGATCATGCCCACCAGGGTGTCGCCGTCCATCACCGGCAGGTGCCGGCAGTTGCGCGTGTTCACCAGCACCATGGCGTGCTGCAGGGTGTCGGACGGGCTGATGACCACCACGTCGCTGGTCATGACATCCGACACGGGCGTCTGTGACGGATCGCGGTGGCTTTCCACGACACGGCGCAGCACGTCGCGTTCGGTGAAGATGCCTGCGAGGCGGCCGTTATCCATCACGGCGACACAGCCCACGTGGGCCTGGTTCATGGTACGGACTGCGTCGGCCGCGCTGGCGCTGACATCCACGGTGTGGATATCGCCAGGGCGCTTGGCGAGCAGAGTGCTGACGGGCTGATCCATGGACTTCACCTCCCCGGCGGTGCCGGTTGTTGTTGGCTTTTGTTGGTGCTTCAGGCCTGGTGCAGCGCCTCCTGCGCCACGATCAGGCCATCTTCGTCAGCATACAGATACTGACCGGCGCGGATGGTAATCCCGGCAAATGTCACCGACACATCCCGCTCGCCGACACCCTTTTTGACACTCTTGAGCGGATGGGTGTTCAGTGCCTTGACGCCGATATCCATGGTTGCGATGTCGGCGGAGTCGCGAATGCAGCCGTAGACCACGACACCGTTCCAGCCATTGTTGATGGCCAGCTCGGCGATGTTGTCGCCCAGCAGGGCGCAGCGCATGGAGCCGCCGCCGTCCACCACCAGCACCCGGCCCTCGCCGGGCTCGCTCAACGCCTCGCGCACCAGGGAGTTGTCCTCGAAGACCTTGACCGTGCTGATCGGGCCGTGGAACTCGCGCCGGCCGCCGAAGTCGCGGAACATGGGGCTGGCGATACTGAGGTTGTCCGAATGGTCGTCGCACAGGTCGGTTGTTTTCAGGCTCATGGATCCCCCGGTTTTTGCGGTATTCTCTGGCTCAGGCGCAGCGGCCGCGGGTCCTCCCGGCGCTCGCCCATGAGTCTCAGTAAGGTAAGAAACCTGCGCCGAAATGTCACCATCGCAAGGGTGACACGCGTTTGACAGGCCCTTGGGCCATCGCCACCATCCGGCCGCCTGCGGCCTCACTCTGCACGGAGATCCGGCTTCATGACGCTGCCTGCCGACGCCATTCCATCGGACGACCTGCGCTCCCTGCTCCAGGGCGCGCGGCGCCCCATTCTGCTTGGCGTGGCGGGTGACAGCGGTAGCGGCAAGACCACGTATACCCACGGCATCCGGCGGCTGCTGGGCAACGACATGGTCACGTCCATCCCCCTGGACGGTTACCACCGGGAGGATCGTGCCCAGCGGCGACGCAGTGGCCGCCTGCCCCTGGACCCGGCCAACAACCATCTGGACCTGGTGGAGGAACACCTCCGCGCGCTGCGTGCGGGCAAGCCGGTGGAAGTGCCGGTGTACAACCACCAGACCGGCTGCTTCGACGCGCCGCAGATCGTGCGCCCGGCGCCGGTGGTGGTGATCGAGGGGCTGCACGCGCTGTATCAGCACCTCCTGCCCCAGCTCGATTTCGCGCTGTACGTGGACACCGACCGGGACGTGAAGTGGCGCTGGAAGTTCGAGCGCGACGTCTCCTACCGCGGCCACGATCCGGCCGAGCTGGAGAACGAGATCCAGCGCCGGGAGGCGGCGTACAAGCAATGGATCGACTTCCAGAAGACCAGCGCCGACGTGGTGGTGAAGATCCACGAAAGCGACCTGGGCGAGCTGGCCCACCAGCAGTACGACGGACCGGTGCCGGACAACTGCTACCACATGGAGATCGTGACCGCGCCCGTGAACCTGCACCTGCCCGCCCTGCACCTGCCCATGAACCTCAACGCGGCCATGGAGGCGGATGCACGGCCGTTCATGCTGGCGATGGTGCCGAGCAGCTACTGGGGCAAGCGGGTCAACGTCACGCACATCGACGGTGTGACGCCCATTGAGGCGATCCAGCAACTGGAGGAGGAGATCATGGCGCTCACCGGCATCGCGCGGGACCTTGATTCCTGCCTGGTGAGCGACGAGGCACAGAACTCCACCATGCGGCTGGCCCAGTCCCTGGTGGCGTGGCCGTTCCTGGGCAAGGTGCGCTGCCTGCTCAGCCAGTGGCAGCACGAGGACCTGGGCTGAGCATGGGCCGGCTGCTGCTCGCGGCCACGGGCGCAGGGCTGGTGGTGGCAGCCTACGTGGTGCTGCTGTACGGGTTTTTCATCTGGATCTGGCCCGTTCTGCCCGACTGGGCGATGCTGATCGCGTTCGTGCTCATCGCCGCCGCCGTGATCGGCTCGCCCATCATGGCGCTCAAGTACTACGGTACGGTACGCTCGGCGGCGCGCAGGGCGCGCGGAGACCATACAGAGGACGATCGGCGATGACGGATGCCAAGGACCCCCGGGATCTGGCCGCGCTGCTGGCAGCCGCGGCCGACGCCCAGGCAGAGGCAACGAAACGGCTGGACGAGGCCCGCGCCCGCGAGGCCGACCGCCCGATAAGCGGCGATCCGGCGCTGCTTACCACCGTTGCCGAAGTGATTACGGCCATCGCCCGGCAGACGGACACGCGGGGTGTGCTGGAGCGCATGGCCGGCGCGGCACGGCGAATGATGCCCGCGGCCGGCTGCATCGTGCTGCTGCGTGCGCCGGAAGGCGGTGGCGCCAACCTGGCCGCCTACTGGGACGCCGACGCACTCTGGATCGAGGGCGCCAACCGCCCGCAGACCATGCCCGATGCGCTGGAGCGCATCAGCCGCGGCGACACCACCCCCACCCTGCAGCTCGACCTGGCCGGCGCAGGCGTTGCCGTGGGTGAGTTCCGCGTGTGGCTGGGCGATGACAGCACGCAGGAGGCGGACACCGCGTCCGCGCATATCGTGGCGGAAGCGGCCGGCCTCGCCCTTGCCGGCCTGACCCTGCAGACCAATGCCCGCCATCGCTCGGTGCGCGAGCCGTTGACCGGGCTGTTCAACCGCCGCTACCTCGAAGACACCCTGCAGCGGGAGATCCACCGCTGCAAGCGGGTAAAACGCCCGCTGGGGCTGATCCAGCTGGACCTGGATGGCCTCTCCGCGTTCAACCTGGAACACGGCCGCACCGCCGGTGACCGCCTGCTCCAGGCCGTGGGCGGACTGCTGCAGTCGAGCTTCCGCGGATCCGACGCCGCGTGCCGCATCGACGATGACACCTTCGTGGTGGTCATGCCCGACGCCGACCTCAACGACACGCGGCTGCGCGCCGAGCATCTGTGCGATCAGATCGCGGCGCTGGAGGTGCCCCTGGGGCAGCAGATCATCCAGGGGGTGCCCGCCTCCGTTGGCGTCGCCGGTTACCCGGATCTCGCCATCACCGCGGATGAGCTCATGCTTGCGGCCGACAGCGCCGTGCAGCTTGCCCGGGGCGCGGGCGGCAACACCGTGGAGATCGCACAGCGGGCGGGGTGAATCGGTAGGCCCCGGTTCGGTTTGGTGGACCTCAACATGGCGGCACCGGTTTGCGGTACACTCCCCGGCCCATTCCGCCGCCACCTTTCCTCCATGCAACGGAATCTGCTGCTCGGTGCCCTGTTCATCGTCATCTCCGAATTCCTGCTCGCGAGCATGAGCGCGGCGGTGAAGGTGCTGGCGGAGACCATGCCCGAGGCCATGCTCGTGTTCTTCCGCAACCTCTTCGGCCTGGCGGTGCTGATGCCGCTGGTGCTGCGCAACGGCTGGGCGAGCCTGAAGACCACCGTGCCGCATCTGCACTTCATGCGCGCGGCGGTGGGTGTGGCGGCCATGTACTGCTTCTTCTACACCATCGCGCACATGGCGCTGGCGGAGGCGCTGCTGTTCAAGCTCACGGCGCCGTTCTTCATCCCGCTGATCGCGCTGCTGTGGCTCTCGGAGACCATCCCCAACAGCGCCAAGGTGGCCATTGCGGTGGGGTTCGTCGGGGTCGCGTTCATTCTGCAGCCCGACGCAGAAGGCATTCAGCTGGTGGCGGTCGTGGGCCTGCTCGGCGCCTTCCTGGCAGGGCTGGCCAAGGTAACGATCCGCCGCATGAGCCGCACGGAGCCGGCGGTGCGCATCGTGTTCTGGTTCGGCGCGTTCGCCACGCTGATCTCTGCCGTGCCACTGCTGTGGACCTGGCAGACACCCGAACCGCGCGCACTGCTCTGGCTGCTGGGCATGGGGCTTTGCGCCACCACCGCCCAGTTGCTGCTCACCCGCGCCTACGCCCTGGCGCCTGCCGGGCAGATCGGGCCATTCACCTACGTGTCGGTGGTGTTCGGCGCCCTGTACGGCTGGCTCTTCTGGGACGAATACCTGGACACGCCCACATTCATTGGCATGCTGCTGGTGGTGCTGGCTGGCATACTCACCACGCGCGGTGGCCCCCGTGCGCCGGCCACCCGATCCACTAAGGAGACCTGACACCATGACGGAACGCATGCAGGTGGATTACCTGCTCACCTGCGAGGCGGACGAGGATGCCGACGCCAAGGCCCGCGGCATCGCCCTGGAGCAGACCGTGGAGCTGCCGGACGACTGCGTGCCCGATGCCATCCGCGAGCGGCTGGTCGGGCGGGTCGAGCGGCTCGATCCCCTGCCCGACCGCCGGTTCCACTGCACCATCAGCTTCGACAGTGCGCTGTTCGGCGGTGAGCTCACGCAGCTGCTCAACACGCTATTCGGCAACATCTCGCTGAAGGACGGCATTCTCCTCACGGACATCCGCTGGCCCGACAGCGTGCTGGACACCTTCGGCGGGCCGGCCCACGGCATGGACGGCATCCGCCGGATGACCGGCGTGCCGCGCAACCAGGGGCTGCTGTGTACGGCGCTCAAACCCGTTGGGCTCAGCGCCCACGCGCTGGCGGAGCGGGCCTACGCGTTCGCCCGCGGCGGCATGGACATCATCAAGGACGACCACGGCGTGGCCAACCAGGTGGACGCGCCGTTCGCCGAGCGTCTTGCCGCCTGTCAGGAGGCCGTCACCCGCGCCAACGCGGAGACGGGAGGCAACAGCCTCTACTTCCCCAATGTCACCGCGCCGTGGCCGGTGCTGGAGGAGCGCCTGCAGGCGGCGAAAGACGCCGGCTGCCAGGGGGTGCTGATCAGCCCGTGGCTGACCGGGCTGGACGCCATGCGCTGGGCGCGGGACCACTTCGGCCTGGCCCTGATGGCGCACCCGGCGCTGACCGGGAGCCATTTCCGGGCGGAACACGGCATCTCGCCGGAGCTGTTGCTGGGCGATCTGTTCCGGCTTGCCGGCGCCGATGCGTCAATCTACCCCAACACCGGCGGCCGGTTCGGGTTCGGTCTGGCCACCTGTGAGGCGATCAATCACCGCCTGCGCTACACCCTGGGCGGCCTGCCCGCCGCCGCGCCCGTGCCCGGCGGCGGCATGGATGCGGCTCGCGCCCGTGGCTGGCTTGACCAGTACGGCACCGATACCATATTGCTGATTGGAGGGAGCCTGTATCAGCAGGGCGACCTCACCGCCGCCACCGAAACGTTGCGGACAGCGATCGGGCGGGGGTGAGTACCGAGTACCGGTGGACCTGAAGGTCCACCCTACGCGGGCCAGGGTCAGCAATGTTCATGCGGTGGACGTAAACGTCCACCCCACGCGGGCCGGGTGCAGGCCCGTAGGGTGGACCTTCAGGTCCACCACGCCCGAAGCCAGGTCCCGTCGGGTGGGTGTTCACATCCACCACCCGTTTCACGGGCGGCACGGTGGCCGTAGGGTGGACGTTTACGTCCACCATCAGTCGCCCCCGACCCAACGCCGGATAAACCACGCAACGGAATCACCATGGCCAGAATCGTTCGCGCAAAAGACTACCGCTGGGATGTGCCGGTAAAGGAGTACAAGACCGACGGCACGGGCTTTAGGGACATTCACCGGCAAACGCTGCTGGGCGAAAACGACGGCGAGGAGCGGCTGAATTTCATTACCCGCTATTTCGAGATCCAGCCGGGCGGCTATTCCTCGCTGGAACACCACGAACACCCTCATTCGGTAGTGATCATTCGCGGCACCGGCGAGGTGGTGCTTCACGATCGGGTGGAGCCAATCGGCCTTCACGATTGCGTCTACATTGCGCCCCATCAATGGCATCAATTCCACGCCACCACCGATGAGCCATTGGGGTTTCTCTGCATTGTCGACCGGGAGCGGGACCGCCCGCAGGTGCCGGACGAAGACGACCTCAAGGCGTTGCGGGAGAACCCGGAAATCGCGAAGCGGATCAAGGTTTGATCGTGTGAATGGTGGACCTGAAGGTCCACCCTACGCCGGGCGGGTCACGGGACGTGGGCCCGGTGCCCTGGAAGCCCGCGTAGGGTGGACGTTTACGTCCACCATCAATCCCGCGCCATGATCCATCCACCGAGCGCTGTTACTCGAACTCCATGCCGACCACCGTCGTCGGCTCCGATGCACCCCAATCCGGTGGGTACCACCCTCTTTCCACGGCCCTGTGAAAACTGCTGTGCGGCCACGCGCCGGGGTGGGCGACCAGGCCATGCTTCACCGGGTTGTAGTGAATGTAGTCCTGATGCCGCCGGAAGTCGTTGTCATCGCGAATGAGATGCTCCCAGTACCGACGCTGCCACACGGGTGCACCGCCGGCCCGGCGGGCGTATTCACCGGGGACATCGGGCTGCGACTGGGTGAACAACGCCTTCAGGACTTTCCACCGGCGCGGATAATCGCCGTCGTCCGGGGGCAGCGTCCAGAGTGCGTGGAGATGATCGGGCAGGACGACCATGGCGTCGATGCGGAACGGATGCGCCTGTTGGGTGCGCCGGAGCGCGGTGCGCAGTCGCTGGATGTTGGCGTCACTGGTGAACAGCGGAAGGCGGTCGTGGGTGACGACGGTGAAGAAATAGGTGCCACCCGGCACCCGGGCGCGACGGTAGTGGGACATGATCGGCCTCCTTGCCAATCGTTGATCCGGTTTGTTTGGAGAAAAGGTTATTCGATGGTGGACCTGAAGGTCCACCCTACGGGGCGAGGTGGATGTGGACGTGCATCCGGCGGGTTACGGGGCGTTGCCGGGCTTCCACTTGATGCTGCAACCCATGCTCGGTGTCTGCTCGGGGTCGACGTCGGTGCCGGTCAGCACCGCAGTCGCCGCGGCGCGGAGATCATCCCCGGTGACGGGCACGTCGTTGCCCGGGCGGCTGCCGTCGAACTGCCCCTGGTAGACCAGCTCGCGCTCGCCGTCGAAAAGGAAGAACTCGGGCGTACAGACTGCACCAAACCTGTGCGCCACTGACTGGTCCTCGTCGTGGAGATACGGGAACGGGTAGCCCACCCGCGCCTTCTCCCGCTTCATGGCATCGAAACTGTCGTCCGGGTAACGCTCGGCATCGTTGGCGTTGATGCCGACAATCGCGAGGCCCCGGGGCATGTACTCCCGGGCGAAGCTGGCGATCTGCAGGTTGATGTGGCGCACGAAGGGGCAGTGGTTGCACATGAAGATGACCAGCAGGGCGTCGTCGTCGGCGAAATCGGTGCTCGCGACGATGTTGCCGTCGGTATCCCGGAGTCGGAACGGGGGCAGCGGTGTACCCAACGGCATTGTCCCGGACGTCTTGGCGACCATCGAGTGACTCCTCTACCGGTTGAATCGGTTTCTCTGGTGGACCTGAAGGTCCACCCTACGTGGCGGGCCCTCTTTTGGTGGACCTGAAGGTCCACCCTACGGTTCCTACTGAAGGTCCACCCTACCCGGTGGCCAAGCCGTAGGGTGGATGTTTACATCCACCACCATCCACCGTTAAGCATGGCACGGACAAACGGTTTTCGCCGCCGGGAACGAAAACGGCCCGGCCATGAATCATGACCGGGCCGCCGTATTGAGGATGGAACAGCGTAGGGGCTTATTCGTCCTCTTCTTCCAACTGTGCTTCCTGCACAAGGTTGAGAAGCTTGTCGAGCATACGCTCACCACGCTCGCCCGTCATGTCGACGAAGGTCTGACGCACGGGGTGGGCGAGTTCGGCGAACGCGTCGCGCTCGTCCTGGCTCAGCTCAATGATCTCGATGTCGCTGTTTTCCTTGATGGTCTCCAGGCGATCGGTATTGAGCTCCTGCTGCTTGTCGTGGATGTACTCCACCAACTCCTCACGGGCCTCGTGGATGATCTCCCGCTCCTCGTCGGAGAGGCCGTCCCACCAGTCACGGTTACCCATGAACGTGGCGATGAACTGCGCGTGGTTGGCGAAGATCATGTAGTCCTGCACTTCGTAGAAGGCCATCTCTTCGTGGGCGAACACCGGCTGGATGTTGCCCTCGGCCTGGCCAAGCTGCAGGGCGGAGTAGAGCTCGCCGTACTCCACGGTCACCGGATCCGCCCCGTAGGCCTGATAGGTTTCACGGAGCAGGCGGTTGTCCATGGTGCGGATTGCCAGGCCGCTCATGTCGTCCGGCGTGCGGATCTCCTGGTTGGCGGTCCAGACCTGCCAGCCTTCCGGCACGACGGCAATGGGATGCAGGTCGCGGTCACGGAAGGACGCCTGGAAGTCGTCGTCCATGAGGAAGTCGTCGGAGTTCAGCACCTGGGTGTTGAGCCACTCGTCGTCGGAGAGCACGAAGTTCAGGCTGAAGATCTGGCTCTCGGGCACGGTGCCGCCGAGAAAGCCGGAGCCGAACGCCAGCTGGATTGCGCCACTCTGGGCGGCATCGTAGATGTCAGTCAGGCCGCCGAGCTGACCGTAAGGGTAGAGTTCGACCGTGATGGCACCGTCGGATTTTTCGTCCATGAGCTCCGCGAACTTGGCGGCATACTCGTACTGAACGCTGCCCTCGATCTCTTCGAGGCCAAACCGCCAGGTCTGGCTCTCGAATGCCGCGGCCTGCGTGCCTGCCGTCGCAAGGCCAAGCGCCACCGCTGCACAGAAACTGTTTCTCCAGAGCATCAGTACCTCCCGCTTCTACGTTAGTGTTGTCTCCAAGGGATTTAGCTGCGATCCATTTGTAACACTAACACAGCGGAAAGGGCTGTCTATCCTCCCCCCCGACCCCGGAATTGACGGCAGTGATCGCACCACAAATGGGCTGCAATGCACCCCGGTGGGGCGCGCGGCATTAAAGGCTGAGCAAAGTGTGCAAAGTGGTTCAAGTGCGTTATTGTCAAAAGGGTGTCACCGCCAAACAACCAGATCACGGGGGCGCCATGGGTGCTGCTTCACCAAGGCAGATGCGACCACGATCACCGGTCGAGCAGGTGATCCGGGCAATCGACCGCACGCTGGAGTACATCGAAGTCACGATCGTCGCGGGCTCGATCATTCTCATGGCCCTGATCATGGTCACGCACGTCCTCGGCCGCATGATGTTCCGCATTGGCGTGCCCGGCCGCACGGAAGTCACCGAGCTGCTCATCGTTCTCATCACCTTCGTCGGCGTAAGCTACGCGGTCCGCCGGGCACGTCACATCAGCATGTCAGCCATCTACGACACGCTGCGCGGCCCTGCCCGCAAGACCATGATCGTCCTGATCTCCGTCGGCACGGGTGCGCTGCTGTTCTACATGGCGTGGGAGGCAGCCGGTTACGTGGAAACCACTTACAACCGCGGTCGCTCCACGTCGGCCCTGAACATCCCGCTGTGGATGATCTACATCTCCATGCCCATCGGTTTCACGCTGGCGGGCATCCAGTACTGGCTGACAGCCTTCCGCAATCTGACGTCGCCCGAGTTCTACCGCTCGTTCACGGAGCTCGAGGGTTACGACGAAGTGCCGGATGCAGCGCAGCAGAGTGAAGAACAGCCGAAACAATAGCCTGCGGACAGGAGCGCGGCGCATGCGGCCAACCCCCGACTTCACAAGAGGGCACGCGGAATGCTGACTTGGATGGTCATCCTCATGGTGGTCCTGCTGCTGATGGGCTTCCCCATGATGGTGCCGCTGCTGGCGGCCACGCTGTTCATGATGTTCACGGACATGACCTTCTTCGGCCCGGACCAGGGCGTGAGCTGGATGTTCTCCGGCGTGGAACAGTGGGTGCTGGCCGCCGTGCCCATGTTCATCTTCGCCGCCGACATCATGACCAAGGGGCATACGGCCAACCGGCTGCTGGATCTGGTCAGCGCCTTCGCCGGACACCTGCGCGGCGGCCTGCCCATCACCACGGCGGCAAGCTGCACGCTGTTCGGCGCCGTCTCCGGCTCCACCCAGGCGACGGTGGTCGCCATGGGCGGCCCCATGCGCCCGCGGCTGCTGAAGAAGGGCTATTCCGACAACTTCTCCCTGGCGCTGATCATCAACGCCAGCGACATTGCGCTGCTGATCCCGCCGAGCATCGGCATGATCGTCTACGGTGTCATCGCCCGCGGCGCGTCCATCGGCGACCTGTTCATCGCCGGCATTCTGCCGGGCCTGATGATTCTGGTGATGATCTCGGTCTACTGCTACGTGTACTCGCGCATCGCCGGCATCGAGCCGGAGGAGCGCACGTCGTGGCCCGGCCGGTTGAAGGCCCTCAGGGGCGCCATTCTGCCCCTGGGCTTTCCGATCATCGTCGTGGGCGGGATCTACACCGGTACGTTCAGCCCGGTGGATGCGTCGGCCATGGCCGTGCTGTACGCCTTCATTCTGGAGGTGGTGATCTACCGCAAGGTGAGCCTGAAGGATATCGGTTCCATCGCCCTGTCCACCGGCATGATCACCGCTGTGGTGTTCATCCTGGTGGCCATCGGCTACGCCTTCTCCCAGGCGCTGTCCACGGCGGGCATTCCGCAGCAGATTCTCACGCCCATCGTGCAGACCTTCGGCGACAACCAGTACGCGGCGCTGGCCCTGATCGCCGTGGCCTTCTTCATCGGCTGCATGTTCGTGGACCCGATCGTGGTGATCCTGATTCTCACGCCGCTGTTCCAGCCGCTGGTGCAGGCCGCCGACCTGAACCCGGTGCACGTGGGCGTGATCGTCACCCTGCAGGCGGCCATCGGCTCGGCCACACCACCATTCGGGTGCGACATATTCACGGCCATGGCCGTGTTCCGAAGGCCCTACTTCGACGTGATCCGCGGCACGCCGCCGTTCATTTTCATTCTGCTGCTGGCGACGGTCATCCTGATCATGTTCCCGCAGATTTCGCTGTGGTTGCCGTCCATGGGGGCGCAGTAGGTCGGTGAGGTGGGGGATGGTGGACCTGAAGGTCCACCCTACGGGTGATCCGGGTCACACGGCGTCGTCCGGCGTAGGGTGGACATTTACGTCCACCATCCCGACTGCGGCCCCGCCGCCGTCACCCCTCGGTGGCCACGCGGTTCTGCAACATCTTGGTCACGCGGTACACGCTCTCGAGATGCGGCACGTCCACGCCGTGGCTCTCGGCGGCACGGATGACGTTGCCGAGGATCGCCTCCACCTCCATGGGCCGGCCGTTGAGGTAATCCAGCGCCATGCTGTTGTGGTACGGCGGCATCTTGCGGGTGCCACCGATGCTCTTCACGGGCAGCTCCTCCGGCATGGGGTGTCCGGCGGCGGCGGCCACGTCACAGACCTCCTGCATGAGCGTGACCATGAAGTCCTCACCACCCGGGGCGTCGAGGATGGTCGTGGTGGTGGCGCCGCCGGCGATCACGGACACCGGGTTGAACGCCGCATTCCACACCGCCTTGCGCCAGCGCTCGGTGACCAGATTCCCGGACACGGGGCACTCGATGCCACCGGCGGTCAGCAGCGCTGACAGGCGCTCGGCCGCGTTGCCCGCACCGGACGGGTATTCGCCGATCACGAGGCGGCCATAGGCCTTGTGCTCCGCCTGGGCCTTGCCCGTGCGGCTCACCGCAACGAAGGCGAGGCCGCTGACCAGCGGGTTGTCCGGGAAGGCTTCGTGGATGGGGCGCTCGATGTCGATGCCGTTCTCCACCAGCACGATGACCGTTTTCGGGCCCACCGCCGGGCGAATCAGGGCCGCACGGTCCAGGTCGTCCAGTACCTTGACGCTCAGCAGCACGAAATCCGGCGCCTCGGCCACATCCTCGACCCGTTCGTGGACTGCCGCCGGCCGGAACGTGAGATCGCCCATGTCGCGGCTGTGCAGCCGGAAACCGTGGTCGCGAATGACGTCAGCCTCGGAGCGGCTGACCACCTCCACCTGCGCACCACCGCGGTGCAGGATGGCGCCGTAGAAGCTGCCGATGGCGCCGGCGCCAACGATCAGAACGCGGGGTGTGGTTTCAGGCATTGGGTTCTCCTCGTCAGATTTCAGGTGTTATGTGTTGTTTTATGGTGGACGTGAACGTCCACCCTACGGCTGTGTTTCGGTACCGTGGCTTATTCTGGTGGACCTGAAGATCCACCCTACGGGTGATCCGGGTCACACGGCGTCGTCCGGCGTAGGGTGGACGTTTACGTCCACCATCCCCGCATGCGCCACGGCCGTCACTCGCCCTCTCCTTCTCGCGGCACCACCACGAGAATGCTGCACCGAAGCTCGTCGAGCAGCGTGGTGCCCACGGAGCCGTGCCACCATCGGGCAAGCCGGCCGCGCGGCGTGTGGCCGACCACCACCAGATCCACGTCCAGCTCCCTTGCCAGGTGGCTGATCTCGATCACCGGCTCGCCCTCGCGGCGGTGCCCGGTGACCTCCAGCCCGCAGCCGCGCAGCCGCTCCACCCCCTCATCGAGGCTGGCCTGCACTTCCGCCATCTGCTCATCGATCCAGTTCTGGGGGTAGCCTTCCTGCATGAACCCCAGCGACGCGGGTAGCCGCAGCACCGCCAGCAGGTGAACGTGGGCACCGTTCATCTTCGCCACTTCGGCGCCCTGATCCAGGGCGAGGCGGCCGGCCTCGGTGCCGTCGTAGGCCATCAGTATCTGTCGATAGAGTGTCATTGTTTGATCAACCTCCCCATGAGCCACGCCGGGATCAGCGCCAGCAGGAACACCACGCCCAGGACCATGAAGCTGTCCTGGAAACCGCGGGCGTAGCCCTGCCGGTACACCATCTCGCCCAGAAAGCGCAGCGCTTCGGGCTCCAGCCGATCCGCACCCACCCCCAGACGCTGCGCCAGCTCCTGGAAGCGGGCGAGCACCTGGCGGGTCATCGGGTTGTCCGCCGTCTGCGTCTGCGCCATCACTTCCGTATGAAACCACGTTCGGCGGTCGAGAATCACGGATAACGCGTTAACCCCGAGGGCACCACCCAGTTGACGGGAGAAGTTCACCGCGCCGGCGCCCTGGGACACCTGGCTGAAATCCAGGGTGCGCAGGGAGCCGGCGTTGATGGACGGCAGCCCCAGCCCCATGCCGACACGCCCCACGGTGATCCAGAACACCATGATCCAGAAGGCGGTGTTGACGTCGGCCATGCCCAGGGCGAAACAGGAGACGGCAATCAGCACCAGGCCGATGGCAATGGGCACATGGGGCGGCAGCCGGTCACTGAGGTGCCCGGACAGCGGGAAGCTCAGGGCCATGACCAGCCCGGCGGGCATGAGCAGCAGGCCCGCCTTGGTGGCGGTGAACTGCTGGATTTCCTGGACGAACAGGGGGATGAGATAGGTGGTGCCGAACAGCGCCGCGCCGAAGCAGAAGCCGATGATGGAGCCCGCGGCGAAACCGGGCACGGCGAAGATGCGCACGTTGATGAGCGGCTCCTCGGAGCGGAGCTGCCAGTAGATGAACGCCATCAGTGACGCCGCGGCCACCGTGAGCAGGCCCTGGATCAGCATGCTGTTCCAGCCCAGACGCTGGCCATTGGACGTGGCCCAGAGCAGGCAGACCAGAAACGCCACCAGGAACGAGAACCCGATCCAGTCGAACACCGGCCGCGGCCCCCGGGACTCCCTGCCGGCCAGGAACAGCAGCGCGAAGGCAATACCGATCAGGCAGGTGGGGATGGGCAGGAAGAACACCGCGCGCCAGGAGAACCAGTCCACCAGCACGCCGCCCAGCGCCGGCCCCACCGCCGGCCCGAGAATCACCCCCAGGCCGTAGATGCCCATGCCGAGGCCGCGCTGGCGCTGCGGGAAGACCATGAAGATGATGGTCATGGCCAGGGGCTGGATGATGCCGGCCATGGCCCCCTGCACCACCCGCGAGAGGATGACCATGTCCTCGTTCACGCTCAGGCCGCCGGCCACGGCAGAGAGGATGAAGATGACCATGGCGCCGATGTAGGCCGCGCGCATGCCGAAAGCGCTGAGTGCCCAGGCGGAGAGCAGCATGAAGGCCGTCATGGCGGCGAGAAAACCGGTGGAGAGCCACTGCGCCTGGCTCTGATCGATCCCGAACACGCCCATGATGTCCGGGATGGCGACGTTGACGATGGTGGTGGCGAGGGTCATGGACAGGGTGCCCAGCATCACCGTGGCCGTGGCCAGCCACTTGTAGGCCGGCCCGTAGCGCTGGAAGAGCTGTTCAGTCTCGGACGTCAATCCGCACCTCGACCATCATCCCGGGGCGCAGCCTTGGGTCGGGGTCGTCGAAGGCGATGCGCACGGGGATGCGCTGGGTGATCTTGGTGAAGTTGCCGCTGGGGTTGGGGTTCGGCAGCAGGGCGAACTCGCTGGTGGCGGCGCTGCCGATCCGCTCAACGCGGCCCTGGAACTGCTCGCCACGGTAGCCGTCCACCCGGATGCGCACGGGCTGACCCTCGGCCACCTGGGCGATCTCCGTCTCGCGGATGTTCGCCTTGACCCACACCTTGCCCGGCTCGTGCACCATGAGCAGGTTCTGTCCGGCCTGCACGTGTTCGCCGGTGTTGACGAAGGTCTCGGCCACCACACCGTCGATGGGGCTGCGCACGGCGCGGTCGCTCACGCCCAGGGCGGCCTCTTCGCGCTCGGCGCGGAGTTCTCCGATCCGCGCCTCCAGCGTGGCCGCCGTTGCGGCCAGCACCTGCTGGTGGGCCTCCTCGGCCCGGGCCTCGTCAACGGCGGCGCGGGCCTCGTCCAGACGCGCCCGTGCCGAGCGCAGGTCGCTCTCCGCCAGCCGCAGGCCGTGGCGGGCGTCGTCCACCTCCTGTTCCGAGACCATGTCGTCCTGCGCCATGCCGCGCACACGCTCCAGGTCAGCCTCGGCCTTCTCCCGCTGGCGCGTCTGGCGCTCCACGTCCGCCTCGGCCACGCTCACCTGCCGGCGTGTGCGCTCCACGCGGGCGGTGTCCCGGGCACGGGCCAGGGCCAGCTCCGCTTCCACCTGATCCAGCTCGCGCCGCAGCGCCTCCTCCCGCGCTGCGTAGACCGCCAGGCGCTGCTCCGCCTCGCGGGCATCAACACGCACGAGCACGTCGCCGGCCTCGACGCGGTCGCCCTGGCTGAGGTCCATCTGCTCCAGCCACCCGGGCAACCGCGACGCCACGGTGACCATGTCCGCCTCCACGCGGGCGTCGATTTCGGTGACGAACGTAAGCTGCTGGTAGAGCCAGTAGCCACCCCCCGCCACCAGCCCCAGCAGGACCACGGCGGCAATGGCGAGCTTGCGGCCGCGACCGTTGCCGGGCTTGGCCTCGTGCGGCTGTGCGTCGCTCATCCCAGCCGCTCCGCCTGATCACGGATCCGCCGCAGCACGTCCAGGCACTGCCACAGCTCCTGCTCTGGAATGCCGTCGAGAATCTCGCCGCGCAGCTCTGCGGCAACCGCCTCGATCTCCTCCACGGTGGTGCGCGCCTTGTCGGTGAGATAGATACGCCGTACCCGGCGGTCGTCGCTGCACACCAGCCGTTCGATCCAGCCGTCTGCCGCCAGCCTGTCCAGCAGACCGACCACCGACGGACCTTCCACGCCCAGGCGCTCGGTCAACGCTTTCTGGGTGAGCCCCTCGCCGCTGCGCCAGACGTTCAGCAGCGCGCGCCACTTGGACTGGCTGAGGCCCAGCGGACGCAGCCGTTCATCCAGGCGCATGCGCAGCACGCGCGCCGTCTCCGCGATGGCGGAACCGAGGCGGCTGAGGTCGCTGAAATTGTCTTCGCGAGTGTTCGCTTGATCGGACATCATTATTAGGACCTAAATAGATAGGATGCTAGTAAAACAGCGTTTCGTTTTCGTCGCAATGCGTCGTAGAGTGAACGGCGTTATTGGTCGCGGCTGAAGCGGCTCCCACGGGATGGAGTGCCATCTGCTGTTGGAGCGGCTTCAGCGGCGACACCCATCAAGAATATGATCGACACGGAGGAGCCCATGGCCCACTACGGCGACCACCAGCTACAGATCTATCAGGCGGGGCTGAAAGGCGCGCGACCGCGGCTGCCCATGCGCATGGAGGATCTGGAAGACGCCGCCCACGCCGTGCTGTCCAGGGAGTCGTACTGGTACGTGGCCGGAGGCGCCGGCGAGATCACCATGGACGCCAACCGCACGGCGTTCGACAAGTACCGGATCCACCCGCGCATGCTCACGGACGTCTCCGAGCGGGACCTGTCCGTGACGCTGTTCGACCGCATCCTGCCCTCGCCGCTGCTGCTCGCCCCCATCGGCGTGCAGAGCATCATCCGTCCGGAGGCGGAGCTGGCCGTGGCACGGGCCGCCGCGGCCACCAACGTGCCCATGATTCTGTCCACGGTCTCCGCCCACAGCATGGAGCGCGTGGCCGAGACCATGGGTGATGCGCCGCGCTGGTTCCAGCTCTACTGGCCGCGCAGCCCGGAGCTGGCCGCCAGTTTCGTGCAGCGCGCCGAACAGGCCGGTTACGAGGCGGTGGTGGTCACCCTGGACACGAAGATGATGGCCTGGCGCGCCCGCGATCTGCAGAACGCGTTTCTGCCCTTTCTCAACGGCCAGGGGCTGGCCAACTACACCTCCGACCCCTGGTTCCGCGACGGCCTGGAGCGGCCGCCGGAAGAGGACATGTGGCCGGCGGTGCGCCGCTGGGCCGGGGAGTTCGCCGATCCGTCCAAGACCTGGAAGGACCTGGCCACCCTGCGCGAGGCCACCAAGCTGCCCATTCTGGTGAAGGGCATCGTTCACCCGGACGATGCGCGCCTGGCGCTGGAGCACGGCGTGGACGGCATCGTGGTCTCCAACCACGGCGGCCGTCAGGTGGACGGCAGCATCGCCGCCATCGACGCCCTGCCCGGCGTCGCCACCATGGTCAACGGCCGCGTGCCGGTGCTGTTCGACAGCGGCATCCGCACCGGTTCGGACGTGCTCAAGGCCAAGGCCCTTGGCGCCGACGCCGTGCTGCTGGGCCGGCCGTACATCTGGGGCCTGGCCCTGGACGGTGAAGACGGCGTGCGGGAGGTGATCAAGCGCGTGCTCGCGGACGTGGACCTCACCATGGCGCTGGCGGGCAAGGCGCAGTTCGCGGAGGTGGACGGAAGTCTGCTGGTGGATTAGGGGCTTTCTGGTGGACCTGAAGGTCCACCCTACCGCTGAGGCCGGCCCGCGGCATGCCGGACGTTGGGCGTGCCTTTCCCGGTGGACCTGAAGGTCCACCCTACGGTTGCCCTGGCCGCGGCCGTGTTGATGGTGGGCCTGCGGGTCCACCCTACGGGAACGACGGGTGGTGGCGCGTAGGGTGGACGTTTACGTCCACCACCCCGAACGCGGTATTCAACGTCAAAACAAACACGCCACTGGCGCACATGCGAGACGAGACGATGATCGAAGAAGGCACCCTGCTCTGGGAACCGGACACCGCCCGCGTGGAGAGCGCCAACATCACGCGCTTCCGGCACTGGGTCGCACGAACCCGGGGCCTCGACCTGCCCGACTACGACGCCCTGTGGCGCTGGTCCACGGAGCAACTGGAGGACTTCTGGGCCGCCGCCTGGGAGTACTTCGACTTCCGGGCCACGCCCTACGAGCAGGTGCTCACCTCCCGCGAGATGCCGGGGGCGCAGTGGTTCACGGGCAGTCGCCTCAACTGGGCGGAACACGCCCTGCGCCACGCCGATGGCGACAAGCCGGCGCTCTACCACTGCTCGGAGGTCCGCGAGACCACCGGCACCGTCACCTGGAACGAGCTGCAGGAGCAGGTCGCCGCTGCCGCCGAGGCCCTGCGGCAGCTCGGCGTGGAGCGCGGCGATCGCGTGGTGGCCTACATGCCCAACATCCCGGAGGCCATCGTCGGGGTGCTCGCCACCGCCAGCATCGGCGCAATCTGGTCGTCCTGCTCACCGGATTTCGGCACGCCCAGCGTGGTGGACCGCTTCTCGCAGATCGAGCCGAAAGTCCTGCTGGCCGTGGATGGCTACCGTTACAACGGCAAGGCGTTCGACCGCATGGCGGTGGTGGAACACCTGCAGAACACCCTGCCCAGCGTGGAACACACGGTGCTGCTGCCCTATCTCGACGGCAACGCCGACCCGTCCCGCCTGAGCAGTACGGAAACCTGGGATCAGTTCCTCGCGCGCGGCACCGGCGCGACGCTGCACTTCGAGCCCGTGCCGTTCGATCATCCGCTGTGGGTGCTCTACTCCTCGGGCACCACCGGCATGCCCAAGGCCATCGTCCACGGCCACGGCGGCATTACCGTGCAGCACACCCTGGCCGGCCACCTGCACAGCAACGTGGCCCCCGGTGATGTGTGCTTCTGGTTCACCACCACCGGCTGGATGATGTGGAACGCCCTGACCGGCATGCTGCTCAACGGCGGCACGCTGGTGCTCTACGACGGCAACCCCGCCTACCCGGACATGGACCGCCTGTGGCGCCTGTGTGAAGAGGTGAAAATCACGCAGATGGGCATCAGCGCGGCGTTCCTGACCGCCTGCATGAAAGCGGGGCGCCGCCCGCGGGACCATTACGACCTCACGCACATACGCGGCATGGGCGCCACCGGCTCGCCCCTGCCCCCGGAAGGCTTCCAGTGGGTGTACGACGCGGTCAATCCGGACGTCCACCTCGCCTCCAGCAGCGGCGGCACCGACGTCTGCGCCGGCTTTGTCGGCGGCGTCTCCACCCTGCCGGTGCGGGCCGGCGAGATGCAGGCGCGGTTGCTCGGCGCCAGCGTCGAGAGCTGGGACGACAACGGCAACCCGCTGATCGACGCCGTGGGCGAGATGGTCATCACCCGGCCCATGCCCTCGATGCCGCTGTTCTTCTGGGGCGATGACGACGGCAGCCGCTACCGGGAGAGTTACTTCGAGATGTTCCCGGGCATCTGGCGCCACGGGGACTTCATCAAGATCACCTCCCGCGGCACCTGCATCATCTACGGCCGCTCCGACTCCACCCTGAATCGCTACGGCGTGCGCATGGGCACGGCCGAGATCTACCGCGTGGTGGAGGACCTGGACGCGGTGCAGGACAGCCTGGTGGTGAACATCGAGCGCGGCGACGGCCAGCTGTACATGCCGCTGTTCGTGGTGCTCACCGACGGCGTCACCCTGGATGAAGCACTGGAGAAGGCGATCCGCGACAAGGTCCGGCGTGACCTCTCACCACGCCACGTGCCCGACGCCATCGTGGCCGTGGATGGCGTCCCGCGCACGCTCAGCGGCAAGAAGATGGAAGTGCCGGTGAAGAAGCTGCTGCTGGGGTATCCGGAAGACAAGGCGGTCAGCCGTGACGCCTGCGCCAACCCGGAGACCATCGATGCCTACCTGGCGTTCCGGCGCGAACTGGTCAACTGACAACGCTGGCACCGGTTTACCAATCGGCATAAATTGAAAACTGAACCAACAAGACAATAACAACAGTCGTGAAACGATGGAGGAGCAAGGCATGCGTATCACCAGAAATACCCTGACCGCCGGCGCCCTGGGCGCCGTACTGGCCTGGGCCGGTTCGGCCGGCGCCGACGACATCACCCTGCCAGGCAGCATTGCCATGACCGCCTACGGCACCGGGTCGGCCGGCTACACGCAGATGGCCGCCCTGGGCAATCACCTGCAGAACAACTACGGCACCTCCGTGCGCATTCTCCCCGGCGAGAACGACGTGGCCCGCATGACACCCCTGAGAACGGGCCGGGTGCCACTGTGCTCCTGCGGCATCGCCAGCTTCTACGGCGCCGAGGGCGTGTTCATGTTCGCGGGCCCCGACTGGGGGCCGCAGGACATCCGCGTGATCGGCACGTCGATCGCCAACTTCGGGCTGGGGCTGGCGGTGGCCGGTGACATCGGCGTGGAGACCCCGGCGGACCTCGAAGGCAAGCGCATTGCCTACATCCGCGGCGACGACGCGCTCAATGTGGGCGTCGAGGCCTTTCTCGCCTTCGGCGGGCTGACCTGGGACGACGTGGAGCGGGTGGAGTTCCCCGGCTACGGCCGCTCCTTCGAGGGCATCATCGCCGATCAGGCCGACGCCGCCTTCACCATGACCGTGGCCCCGCCGGCGCAGCAGCTCGATGCCAGCCCGCGCGGGATCACCTGGCCCCGCCTGGATCCGGACGACACCGAGGGCTGGGCACGCTTCCAGGAGGTGGCCCCTTACTTCCAGCCCCACACGGTGACCGCCGCGGCCGGTGGCCATGACGAGGACAACCCCTGGATCGGCTCCAGCTACCCCTACCCGATCCTGGTCGCCAACCGCGACGTGGATGACGAACTGGTCCGGGGCCTGCTGCGCGTGTTGATCGAGGACAACGAGCAGTACAAGGACGCCGCTCCCGGGCTGGCCGGCTGGTCGCTGGACAACCAGAACATGGAGTGGGTCATCCCGTTCCACGATGCGGTGGTGGAGTATTACAAGGAGATCGGTCACTGGACCGACGCCATGCAGGAGCACCAGGACATGCTGGTGGACCGGCACCGGACCATCCGGATCGCCTGGGGCCAGTACGTCTCCGACGACCCGCCCCGCGACGAGGACGCGTTCAAGGAAGGCTGGATGGAAGCCCGCGCCGCGGCGCTCGAAGAAAAGGGCATGGACCCGATCTTCCGCTGATCGCCGTCCGCATCTGCTCTGGCGTGTGGCGGGCACCGCGCGGTGCCCGCCACCCTGACCGCGACGCCTCGACCACACTGCACAGGGCACCTCGGCCATGAGCACTCCGAACGCCGTAACCAATGTCCCCGAGCCGGAACAGATTTCCGGTGTCCGGACGCTCCAGGGGGCCTGGCCGTGGCTGCCGCGACTGGCGGCGCTGATCCTGAGCCTCACCGCACTCGACTACCTGCTCAATCTCGGCTACCTCTCGGTGATCACCCGGGTGGAGAGCCAGTTCTTCTACACCGTGGTGGCGCTGATGCTGCCGCTGGTGTACATCCTCTGGCCCATGTGGCCGGGAGCGAGCCGCACCCGCGTGCCCTGGTACGACGTGGTGCTGTTCCTGTTCGCCCTGGGGGTGTGCGGCTACTTCGTCTACAACGCCGAACAGATCCTCGACCGCGGCTGGGAATACGCTGCGCCGGACCACGCCGTGGTCATGTCGTTCCTGTTCTGGGGGGTGATCCTGGAGGCCACCCGGCGCGCCGGCGGCCTGACCATCGCGATTATCGTGGCGCTCGCCAGCCTCTACCCCATGGTCGCCGACACCATGCCCGGGCCCATCCAGGGATTCCCGGCCAGCCCGTCGGAGACGGCCATCTACCACGCCATGAGCCGCGAGAGCGTCATGGGCATCCCGCTGCAGGCGTTCGCCAACCTGGTGATCGGGTTCCTGCTGTTCGGGGTGGCCCTGCAGCATACCGGCGGAGGCAAGTTCTTCATCAACCTCGCCTTCGGCCTCCTGGGCCACGTGCGTGGCGGCCCCGCCAAGGTGGCCATCTTCTCCAGCGGGCTCATGGGCTCCATGAGCGGCAGTGTCATCACCAACGTGATGACCACCGGCGTGCTCTCCATCCCGGCCATGCGGCGGGTGGGGTTCAGCCGCTCCTACGCCGGCGGTGTCGAGGCCTGCGCCTCCACCGGCGGCGTGCTGATGCCTCCGGTCATGGGCGCCACGGCGTTCATCATGGCCACGTTCCTGAACGTGCCCTACGGCCAGATCGCCCTGGCGGCCGTGGTGCCGTCGGTGCTCTATTTCCTGGGGCTGTTCATCCAGATCGACGCCTACGCCGCGCGCTACGGCCTCAAGGGGCTGCCGAAGCCGGAGCTGCCGTCACTGAAACAGACCCTCAAGGAAGGCTGGTATTTCATCTTCGTGTTCGTGCTGCTGATCTGGATGCTCTTCTTCCTGCGCCGGGAGGCGATCGCGCCCTTCTATGCCACGGCGCTGCTGCTGTTCATCAACCAGGTGCTGCCCTACCAGCGCTGGGGCTGGCAGGACGTGCTCAACTTTTTCTCGTCGGCAGCGAAGCTGTTCGCCGAGCTGATTGCCATCCTCGCGGGTGTGGGGCTGCTCATCGGCGCACTGTCCATGACCGGACTGTCGGGCACCATCGCCAACGACCTCATCTACCTGGCGGGCGGCAGCACGCTGGTGCTGCTGCTCATGGGCGCGCTCACCAGCTTCATCATGGGCATCGGCATGACGGTGACGGCGGCCTACATCTTCCTGGCCGTCGCACTCGCCCCGGCGCTGATCCAGGGCGGCGGCATGAACCCCATGGCCGTGCACCTGTTCATCCTCTACTGGGGGATGCTCAGCTTCATCACGCCGCCGGTGGCGCTGGGTGCCTTCGCCGCCGCCACCATCGCCGGCTCCCGCTCCATGGAGACCGGGCTGCAGGCCATGCGGCTGGGTAGCGTCATCTACTTCATCCCGTTCCTGTTCGTGCTCAACCCGGCACTGATTCTCCAGGGCGCCCCCCAGGAGATCGTGCTGGTGCTCGGCCAGGCGCTGTTCGGTGTGCTGCTGATCGCCGGCGCCATGCAGGGGTATCTGCTGGCGGTGGGTGACCTGTGCCGGAATGCGGTGCTGCAGTGGCCCATTCGCGGGATGCTGATTGTCGGCGGCATGACCATCGCCGTGCCCGGCGGCGGCCCGGTGCCGCTGACCAACCTGGAGCTGTCGCTGATCAGTGCGGTGATGCTGGTGCCGGCGGTGGGCATGGCGCTGTGGACGAACGGCGGTGGGGCGTTGCGGCGGGAGTATAGGGGGTAATCCCGCCTGGCGGGGCCTCGATTGGTAGACCTGAAGGTCTACCCTACGCCTACGCCTGCCACGGGAGCCCCGGCCGTCGCCCCGTAGGGTGGACCTTCAGGTCCACCATCAACTGGTGCCGGCGGTGGGCATGGCGCTGTGGACGAACGGCGGTGGGGCGTTACGGCGGGAGTATAGGGGGTAATCCCGCCTGGCGGGACCTCGATTGGTAGACCTGAAGGTCTACCCTACGCCTGCGCCTGCCACGGGAGCCCCGGCCGTCGCCCCGTAGGTTCCCGTAGGGTGGACCTTCAGGTCCACCATCAACCGATCACCCACCCCAGAACCAGCAGCCACCCCGACACAAGCACTGCGCTGCCCACGGTGAACCACCCGTTCCAGCGATAGCCCACGGTGGTGGCCGGCACGTCGGCGACCCGGGCGGTGATGAGCACGGAGGTGGTGAGCGGCGCCATGCCCACGGCCAGGGCCCAGCCGGTCATGACGCTGAGCGCCAGCAGCTCGGGGGCCAGGCCGAACACTGCGGGCTGGCTCAGGGAGGTGAGCGCGATGGTGGCCGTTACAATGGGGTTGAGCCCCACCTGCGCGAACAGCAGCATGAGCAGCGTCACGGCCACCGCTACTGGCGGCCCGTACAGACCGAGCGCCTGCAGGGTCTCGGCCAGCAGCGTCTCCGGGACGGCGGCGGCAATCATGGTGCCCATGACGCCGGCGGCGCACAGCACGGTGAGCTCGGCGCGCAGGCCTGCGAACTGCTCCGGACTGCGCCGGCCCACACGGGAAGCCGTGAGCATCACCGACCGCCCCCAGCCGGCGCGCAGCCACTGCACCCACATCCACACGATCGCCGCCACCGGCGCGGCGATCATGATGGCCACGGGCAGCTCCACCTCCAGCAGTTCCTCGATAGCCACGGCACCGGCGAAGATGGCCAGCACCAGGGCCAGGAACCGCGCGATGGTTGCCAGCGCACCGGGGACATGATCGCGGTTTGCCATGGAGGCGAGCTGGCGCGGCGCGGTGGCCCGGTCCACCACCCAGCCCAAGGCCATCAGCAGGACCATGGTGAGCAGGCCATAGGGCAGGACATCCTGCCAGCGCAGGTCCGGCATGACGGAGAGAATCACCGCCAGGGTGATGGTGAGCGGCGATCCCAGCGGGCTGACGGCGAAGCCGCGCAGCATGGCGGTGAACATGCGCTGCTGGCGCACCTGCTGGATGACGGCGTGTCCGCCGGCGGCGTCCAGGGTGTTGGCCTTGCGGATCATGACGCCAAGCAGGTTGAGCACGCCCATGTTCAGCACCACGCCGATGAGGTAGGCGCCGAAACTGAGCGTGGCATAGCGCTTGGCCGGCGGCTGGTTGATGAGCACGGCGCCGCAGCGACGCACCAGCGGCGAACTGTCCGCCGCTTCGCGCAGAAAGGAGAGGCACGCCAGAAAGGTGGCGAAGTAGATGGCGCGGTCCATGGCCAGCCAGAGGGCCTCGCCGGGACGGGGCATGAACCAGGGCAGCGCCAGCACGGCAACGGCGGCCACCGCGAACAGCAGCTTGGCGACCCGGGGCAGTGCCGGCCACTGGCCGGTCAGGTAGACCGCGAGCGCCACGCCGGCGGTGATCGCCAGGGGCGCCCAGTCGCTCAGCTGATAGCCGACGGTGGCCAGCAACACCACCGCCAGCCAGCCCCCGGTCCGCCAGTGGCGGCCCATGTCAGCGCGTGCCGTCGGGCGCGCCGCCGCCCTCCCCGTCGGACGGTGTGCCACCGGAGCGCAGCCGGAACGTGCCCTCACTCAGGGCAATCAGGTCCCCGCTTTCGCTGAAGACCTCACCGGTGGCCGCATAGATGCGCCGCCCACCCGCCCGGCGCCGGCCCACGGCGCGGATACGGCCACTGCTGACCTGGCCGGTGAAACTCACGGTGAGCGACAGGGTGATGGCACCACGCTGCTCGGCGGGGTCTTCGACGTAGCAGCCGGCGAAGCCACAGACCGCGTCCAGCATCGTGGAGAGAACACCACCATGGAGCACGCCACTGCGGTTCAGGTGCTTGGGCTGGACCTCCAGCTCGATGACCGCGAGGTCCTTTTCCCACTGCACCAGCTCATGGCCGACCAGGCCGTGGAAGCCCTCGGCCGTCTCGCCGGAGTAGTCCGTGTGTTGCGTGTTGTCGTCCGCCAAAACCGTGCTCCCCGGTGTAATACGACGAACCAGCTAGACGTCGCCCGCCTGGATCATGTCGTTGAGTTTGCCCTTGAGGATCTTGCCGGTGGGCGTCGCCGGCAACTGCTCCATGATCACCACTTCCGACGGCCGTTTGTAGGCAGCCAGCCGCTCGCCCGCGAAGGCGCGGATGTCTTCGGCCGTGGCGGTGCTGCCCGGTGCGAGCTGCACGTAGGCCACCACCTCTTCGTTGCCTTCCACGGGACGCCCCACCACAGCGGACAAGGTCACATCCGGGTGGGCGGTGAGCACGGCCTCCACGTCCGGCGGATACACGTTGAACCCCGAGCGGATAATCAGCTCCTTGCTGCGGCCGACGATGTGCAGGTTGCCCTTTTCGTCGATGCGGGCCATGTCGCCGGTGTTGAGCCAGCCCTCGGCATCGATCACCTCGACGGTGGCTTCGGGACGGCGGTAGTAGCCCTTCATGACGGTAGGCCCCCGCACCCACAGCTCACCCACGGCGCCCTCGGGCACGGGCTGCCCGTCGGTGCCCCGCAGGCAATAGGCCAGCAGCGGCAGCACCGGGCCACAGGAGGTGTCGTCCAGGGCGCCGTCCAGGCGCGTCTGGGAGATGGTGGGAGCGGCCTCGGTGAGGCCGTAGCCGTTGTGGAGCTTGAGGTTGAACGCCTCCTCCACGCGCGCTTTCACCGCCGGATCCAGGGGCGCTCCGCCCACGGACATGTAGCGCAGTTTCGGCGCCTGCAGCGCCAGACCCTCGGTCTTCAGATATTCCAGCAGCCGCTGGAACATCGCAGGGACGCCCTGGAGCACGGTCAGGCCATCGTCGGCCAGCGCCTTCGCCAGCACCGCCGGGTCGAACCGCGCGCTGAGCTGCAGGGTGCCGCCGGCAAACAGGGTGCCGAGGAACATGCTGGAGAGGCCGAAGACGTGGGAGATGGGTAGCACGCCGTAGACGCGGTCACCCTGCGCCAGCCCGCGCAGCCCGCCGGAGAGCGCGGCCACGGTGAGCATGTTGCGGTGGGTGAGCATCACGCCCTTGGGGGTGCCGGTGGTGCCCGAGGTATAGATGAGTGTTGCCACCTGGTCGGCACCGTCGGCCTCCACCGGCTCCGGGTCGGTGTCGCGCAGCGGGCTCAGGGCGAACTCACCCAGCCGGGCCGAGGCAACGCGCTCGGCTTCGTAGTGATCCGCCAGCACCCCCGCGGCGTCGGGCGAGCCTTCGGTGGTGAAAACCAGCCGCCGGGGCAGACAGCTCCCGGCAATGGTCTCGATCTCCCGGGGCGACAGCCGCGCACTCACCACGGCGCACCAGACGTCCATTTCGCTGGCGGCGAGGATGAACGCCACCAGTGCCCGGCAGTTCTCGTTGAGCACCATGATGCGGTCGCCGGCGCGCACGCCCGCTTCGCTCAGATGGCCTCGCGCCTCGTCCACTGCGGCAGCCAAGTCGGCGTACGTCCAGGCGGTATCGCCATCCACCACGGCCAGGGCGTCGGGGGTCTCCCGCGCCCAGGCGAGCGGGCGGTGGCTGATCCGCTGCGGCAGGTCAGCGATTATCTCGCTGGCCCAGCGGCCGCGGACCTGTTCATCGGGCATGTATCGTTCGGTCATTACAATGATGGCTCCGGTGCATCGCGACCGACGTCGCTCCTGCGGGGCACGTTGTTGATTATTACTCCTGGAGTTCCTTCGCCATGTTGCGGGCGATGACGATCTGCTGGATCTGGCTGGTGCCTTCGTACAGGCGGAACAGCCGCACGTCGCGGTAGAAGCGCTCCACCGGGTACTCGGAGATATAGCCGGCGCCACCGTGGATCTGCACGGCCCGGTCGGCCACGCGGCCCACCATCTCGGCGCAGAACAGTTTGCAGCAGGACGCCTCGGTGCTGACCCGCTCACCGTTGTCCTTCTTGCGCGCGGCCTCCATGACCATGGAGCGCCCGGCGAAGGCTTCCGCCTTGCTGTCGGCAAGCATGGCCTGGATGAGCTGGTGCTCGGAGAGGTGCTTGCCGAACTGCTTGCGCTCCGTGGCAAAACGCAGCGCCTCGTCGATCAGCCGCTCGGCAACACCGACACACACCGCGGAGATGTGCAGCCGGCCCCGGTCGAGCACCTTCATGGCGGTCTTGAAGCCCTGCCCTTCCTTGCCACCAATGAGCGCGCTGGCGGGCACGCGCGCGTCCTCGAAGATGACGTCGCAGGTGTGCGAGCCGCTCTGGCCCATCTTCTTGTCCGGCTTGCCCAGGGAGATGCCGGGCGTGTTGGCATCCACCAGGAAGGCGGAGACACCCGCCGCGCCCTTCTCTTCCGGGTTGGTGCGCGCCATGAGGGTAAACACGCTGGCGTAAGGGGCGTTGGTGATGTAGCGCTTGGTGCCGTTGATGATGTACTCATCACCGTCGCGCACCGCGGAGGTCTTCACCGAGCCTGCGTCGGAGCCCACGTCCGGCTCGGTCAGTGCGAACGAGCCGATGATCTCGCCGGTGGCCATGCGCGGGAGGTAGCGCTCCTTCTGCTCGTCGGTGCCATCCATGATGATGCCCTGGGAGCCGATGCCGTTGTTGGTGCCCATGATGGAGCGGAACGCCGGCGAGGTATGGCCGAGCTCGAACGCCACCAGCGCCTCCTCTTCCATGGTCAGTCCCAGGCCGCCGTGCTCCTCGGGGATGGACAGGCCGAACAGCCCCAGCTCCTTCATCTCCTGGACGATCTCGTCGGGGATGCGGTCGTTCTCTGCCACCTCCTGCTCTCTGGGCACCAGCCGCTCGCGAACGAAACGGCCGACGGTATCGAGGAGCGAATTCAACGTCTCCTGATCTCTGATCATGGGGTTATCCTCTTTACAACATGCGGGAGGCGGGACGCGCGGCCCGGGAAATTTGCATTGAAATCTGGCACGAACTATTCTCTTGGTCAAGTTTTTGAAACAGCGTTTCGCCTAGCGAAATGCCATGACAAACGCCCCTTCGCGGCAGGAGACCTCCATGCTCGACGCCTACGTCTACGACGGTATCCGCACACCGATTGGCCGCCACGCTGGCGCTCTGGCGCCTGTGCGCCCGGACGACCTCCTGGCCCACTGCATCCGCCACGTGGTGGAGCGGAACAGTTTCGATCCCGCCATTATCGAGGACGTGGTTGCCGGTTGCACCAACCAGGCCGGGGAAGACGCCCGCAACCTGGCCCGCCACGCGGGGCTGCTGGCGGGGCTGCCCATCGAGGTGGCCGGGCAGACGGTGAACCGCCTGTGCGGTTCGGGCCTGGCTGCTTCCCTGGACGCCGCCCGCGCTGCCAGCGCCGGCGAGGGGCAGCTGTTCATCGCCGGTGGCTCCGAGAGCATGAGCCGGGCGCCGTTCGTGATGGCCAAGGCGGAGACGGCCTACAGCCGCGACATGAAAGTGTTCGACTCCACCATCGGTGCGCGCTTCCCGAACCCGACGATCCTCAAGCAGTTCGGCGGTGACACCATGCCGGAGACGGCCGACAACGTGGCCGCCGACCTGGACATCTCCCGGGAGCGGGCGGACGCGTTCGCCGCCTGGTCCCAGGAGAAGTACGCGCGCGCGAAGGCGGCCGGCTTCTACGAGCAGGAGCTGTTGCCGGTAGACGTGCCTACCGGGCGCAAGACGCCGCCGGTGACGGTCGCCGAGGACGAGCACCCGCGCGCGGGCAGCACCGCCGAAAAGCTGGCAAAATTGCCGACCCTGTTCGAGGGTGGCGTGGTGACGGCCGGGAACGCCTCGGGGATCAACGACGGCGCGGCGGCGCTGCTGATCGGCAACCGCGCGGCCGGCGAACAGGCCGGGGTCAAGCCGCGCGCCCGCATTCTCTCGGGTGCCGTGGCCGGCGTGGAGCCGCGCACCATGGGGCTCGGCCCCGTGCCCGCATCGCGCAAGGCGCTGGAGCGGGCCGGCATCGGCCTGGACGACCTGGACGTGATCGAGCTCAACGAGGCATTCGCCTCGCAGGTGCTCGGCTGCACGCAGCTGCTGGGGGTTGCCGACGACGATCCCCGGCTCAATCCCAACGGGGGCGCCATCGCCATTGGCCACCCGCTGGGCTGCTCCGGAGCGCGCCTGCTGCTGACCGCCATCCGGCAGCTGGAGGCCATCCAGGGGCGTTATGCACTGGTTACCATGTGCATTGGTGTGGGGCAGGGAGTCGCCGCCATCGTGGAACGCGTCGACGGATAACCGCGGCGCACTGAACAGCAAACCGGCCTGTCGGCGATGACGCGTCGACGGCCGCTCGACCAACCACTGCGGAGATTCTCCATGAACCGATTCCACTGGAACGACGCCCTGCTTCTCGACGGCCAGCTTGCCGACGAAGAGCGCATGGTGCGTGACTCGGCCCACGACTACTGCCAGGACCAGCTGTTCCCGCGCGTGCTCGAGGCCAACCGCCACGAGCGCTTCGATCGCGAGATCATGACCGAAATGGGTGAGCTGGGTTTTCTCGGCCCCACCATTCCGGAAGAGTACGGCGGTGCCGGCGTCAATCACGTGAGCTACGGCCTGATCGCCCGGGAAGTGGAACGGGTGGACTCGGGCTACCGCTCCGCCATGAGTGTGCAGTCGTCGCTGGTGATGCACCCCATCTACAGCTACGGCAGCGAGGAGCAGCGCAAGAAGTATCTGCCGAAGCTGGCCACCGGCGAATGGGTGGGCTGCTTCGGCCTCACCGAGCCGGACGCCGGCTCCGACCCGGGCGGCATGAAGACCCACGCCAAGGCGGTGGACGGCGGCTACAAGCTCTCCGGTTCCAAGACCTGGATCACCAACTCCCCCATCGCCGACGTGTTCGTGGTGTGGGCCAAGCTCGACGGCAAGATCCGCGGCTTCATTCTTGAAAAGGGCATGACCGGCCTGTCCGCGCCCAAGCTGGAAGGCAAGTTCTCCCTGCGCGCCTCCATCACGGGCCAGATCGTCATGGACGAGGTGTTCGTGCCGGAGGAGAACCTGCTGCCCAACGTGGAAGGCCTCAAGGGGCCGTTCGGCTGCCTGAACAAGGCCCGCTACGGCATCAGCTGGGGCGCCATGGGTGCGGCGGAGTTCTGCATGCACCAGGCCCGCCAGTACACCCTCGACCGCAAGCAGTTCGGCCGGCCGCTGGCCGCCACCCAGCTGATCCAGAAAAAGCTGGCGGACATGCTCACCGAGATCACCATCGGCCTGCAGGGCTCCCTGCAGCTTGGCCGGCTCATGGACTCGGGCAACTGGGCGCCGGAGATGATCTCCCTGCTCAAGCGCAACAACTGCGGCAAGGCACTGGACATTGCGCGCACCGCCCGGGACATGCACGGTGGCAATGGCATCTCCGATGAGTACCATGTGATCCGACACGTGATGAATCTGGAAGCGGTGAACACCTACGAGGGCACCCACGACGTCCACGCCCTCATCCTGGGCCGGTCGATCACCGGCATCCAGGCGTTCACCGACGAATAACACACGGCCCGGCAACGACCGGGCGCGTGCGGTGCGCGGGCCACCACGGGTGCCACCGGGCACCGCACGACACCAGGAGGCACTAGAATGGCAGAGCACGAGGCCGTAGAACGCGAGAGCATGGAATTCGACGTCCTGATCGTCGGCGCCGGACCCGCGGGGCTGTCCGCGGCGATCCGGCTGCGGCAGCTGGCCGAAGAGGCCGGCAAGGACGACTTCGCCGTGTGCGTCGTGGAGAAGGGCTCGGAAGTGGGTGCGCACATCCTCTCCGGCGCCGTGATCGAGCCGCGCGCGCTGAACGAGCTCATCCCCGACTGGAAGGACAAGGGCGCGCCGCTGAATACGCCGGCCGGCGACGACAGCTTTCTGCTGCTCACCGAGAGCAAGTCGTACAAGCTGCCCACGCCGCCGCAGATGCACAACCACGGCAACTACATCGTCAGCCTGGGCAATGTCTGCCGCTGGCTCGCCGAACAGGCCGAGGGTGCCGGTGCCGAGATCTACCCGGGCTTCGCCGCGGCCGAGGTGCTCTACAACGAGGATGGCTCGGTCAAGGGCGTCGCCACCGGCGACATGGGTATCCAGGCCGACGGTAGCCCGGGCCCCAACTACGAGCCGGGCGTCGAGCTGCACGCCAAGCAGACCTTCTTCGCCGAGGGCTGCCGCGGCTCCGCCAGCAAGGAAGTGATCGGCCGTTTCGGGCTGAACAAGGACTCCGACCCGCAGACCTACGGCATCGGCATCAAGGAGCTGTGGGAGATCCCGGCCGAGCAGCACGAGCAGGGCAAGGTGGTGCACTCCGTGGGCTGGCCCGTGGACAGCAAGACCTATGGCGGCGCCTGGATGTACCACCTGGAAGACAATCTCGTCTCCATCGGCTACGTCATCGGCCTGGACTACAAGAACCCCTACCTCTCGCCCTTCGACGAGATGCAGCGGCTGAAGACCCACCCGGCGTTCCGCAAGTACCTGGAAGGTGGCCGGCGCGTGTCCTACGGCGCCCGTGCCCTGGTGGAAGGCGGGTTCCAGTCCATGCCGAAGGTGCACTTCCCCGGCGGCGTGCTGATCGGTGACTCCGCCGGCTTCCTGAACGTGCCCAAGATCAAGGGCACCCACAACGCCATGAAGTCCGGCATGGTGGCCGCCGACGCGGTGTTCAAGGCGCTGCAGGAGAAGGACGAACCGGGGCTGGAGGTCACCAGCTACCTGGACGGCCTCAAGGCCTCCTGGATCTGGGACGAGCTCTACCGCGTGCGCAACATCCGCCCGGCCATGGCCAAGTGGGGCCTGTGGGGCGGCATGGCCTACTCCGCCATCGACACCTACCTGTTCCGGGGCAAGGCGCCGTGGACGCTGCCGAACCACGCGGACCACGAGCAGATCCGGCCGAAGTCGGAGTTCCGGCCCATCGAATACCCGAAGCCGGACGGCAAGCTGACCTTCGACAAGCTCTCGTCGGTGTTCATCTCCAACACCAACCACGAAGAGGACCAGCCGGCCCACCTGACCCTCAAGGACCAGAGCGTGCCGGTGGAGATCAACCTGGAGACCTACGACGCGCCGGAGCAGCGCTACTGCCCCGCCGGCGTGTACGAAATCGTCCGGGACGACGAGGGCTCCAACCCGCGGCTGCAGATCAACGCGCAGAACTGCGTGCACTGCAAGACCTGCGACATCAAGGATCCCACCCAGAACATCCATTGGGTGGTGCCGCAGGGCGGTGACGGGCCGAATTACCCGAACATGTAGTTCGGGATGGGTGATGGTGGATGTGAACATCCACCCTACGGGTGCCGGCCGTGACGGGCGCGTAGGGTGGACGTTTACGTCCACCATCACCAACCCTCCAGCGCAAGGCGTAGTCAGACGTAGGGTGGACCTTCAGGTCCACCATCCATTCCCGGCATTCAGCGCCGGAAACCCCGCCCCAAGGGCACCGGGCCATTGCGCATGAACGCGCTCACGCTCGTGGCGACCGGATCATCCGGGTCCTCGTCATAGGCAACACACCGCACGAAGGCGATATGGCGTGTGAGGTGGTAGCACTCCGCCCGCGCCTCCACGCCCTTGCCCGCCGCAGCCGGGCGCAGGTGGTCGATGCGCAGGTCCAGGGTGGCCACCAGTTGCGGCGGCGAACGGCTGAAAAACGCGGCGGCGCCGCTGGTCTGGTCGATCAGCGTCGTCAGCACGCCACCGTGCAGATGCCCGGTGTAGGGATTGCCCACCAGTTCGTCCCGGTAGTCGACGCCGGCGGTGAAGGCGCGCCGGCCCACCCGCGTCACGTGTAAACCGATCCGCCGGCTGTGGGGAATGGAATCGAAGAAGCGGCGGCCAAAGTAGCGGCGCGCCGCCGGCACGCTGAACAACGCCCCCCATAGTGCACGTGTCAGCTGTCTGCCCACCACCCGAGGCCAACGTGCCACCGGCTCCCTCCTTCAGGCGCAGTCGGCAAGCTCGCGAAGGCGCTGCGCCGCATCCCGGGCAACCCGCCGCTCACCTGCCCGGCACCGGCTGACCACGTCTTCCAGCAGCGCCGGATCGTTCATGAGCGCCACGGCCCGGCGGCGCAGGCGGACGACCGAATCATTGAGGGCGACTTCCATCAGCACCCGGTCGCTGCCAAGGCGTTCCACCGCTTCCCGGCGCAGGGATTCCTCGCGGGCGCTGCGCGCCACGTAGGCGAGCACGGCCGCATCGGTACACTCCCGCACCGCGGCCACGCGGGCCTCCAGACGCAGGCTGGCATCACCACCCACCAGCAGAGCACGGTAGCGCGCATCCGCACGCTGGCGCACACCCCGCTCCTTGGCATATTGCCGCAGCCGGTCGAGCTTGTGGAGATCGTCACAGTGATTGAGTCGGTCGTCCTGATGACCACCGCGTGTGGAAAATCGGGCCTTAAGGCTCTGAAACATGTGCATCTCCCCGCTTCATCACCCGCATCACGCGTGTCGACCTGTCCGTGGATGCCGTGATGCTAACGCAAGGTGCGCGTCCTTGTCGTGGGAGGCTACAGAAACTCGGGGCGGTGAACTGCGTAGCCCTGCGCATAATCGACACCGAGGGCGCGCACCTGCTCCAGCGCCTGCCCACTTTCCACGAACTCGGCCACGGTGAGCATGCCGATGGTGTGCCCCACCTGATTGATGCAGCGGACCATGCTCTGGTCAACGGAATCACTGGCGAGGTCACGCACGAACTGGCCGTCCACCTTCAGGTAGTCGACGTTCAGCGCACGGAGATAGCCGAAGGACGACAACCCGCTGCCGAAATCATCCAGGGAGAAACGGCAACCGTGCTCGGCGAGCGCGGCGATGAACTCCTGGGCCCGGGCCAGGTTGCTGATAACGGCCGTCTCGGTGATCTCGAAACAAATGCGCGATGCGTCAACGCCCGTCTCCCGCAGTGTCTCAAGCACGAACCCGAGGAAGGCCGGGTCGTTCAGCGACTGCCCCGAGAGATTGATGGCGAACTGATCCACGTCCCCCAGGGCGGGCGGCGGATTATTGATCACGTCCAGGGCCAGCGCCACGACGCGGCGATCCAGCGCCGGCATCATGCCGAACAGTTCGGCGGCGGGCAGGAACTGCCCCGGGCTCACGATGCCGCCCTGCTCATCCACCATGCTGACCAGCAGCTCCACCTTCTCCGGCAGCTCCGGCTGCAGGGCCTGGAGGCGCTGGAAACGGAGGCGAAACCGGTTTTCGTCCAGGGCCGCCTGCACCCGGGTGGCCCACTCCACCTGACTGTTCCGGGTTGCCAGGGCGATGTCGTCCGGATAGGCGACGTGCAGCTGATTCGGGCCCTGTTCCTTGGCGACGTAGCAGGCGGCGTCGGCGGCGGCAAGCAGGGTGCCCGCGGTCTCGCCGCGCGCGGCGGGCACGACGCCCACGCTGGCGCCGGGGTTGAAGACACGCCCGCCCCAGGCGAAACGGAAGCCGGCGATGTGGTCGCGAATCGCCCCGGCCAGCTCGGTCGCCTCATCCAGCGAGGTGTCACGAAGCAGCAGGGCGAACTCGTCACTGCCCACGCGGGCCAGCAGGTCACCCTGGCGCAGGTAGGCCACAATCTGTTCCGCCACCTGGCGGAGCAGCTCATCGCCGGCCGTGTGGCCACAGGAGTCATTGACCAGCTTGAAGCGATCCAGGTCGAACCAGCAGACCACCGGCAATCCACTGCTGCGACGACTGAGCTCCGCATCCAGCTGCGTCTCGAACTCACCGCGATTGGGCAGCCCGGTGAGACTGTCGAAGCGGTTCTGGTAACGGACCTGCCGCGCCATGCCCCGGAGCTCCGTGACATCGCGGATGACGGCCACCAGGCCGCGGGTCTCCCCCGGTTCCTCCTGAATCGGAGACACCCCGACCTGCACCACCCGCTCGTCGCCGCGGCGCCCGGCGTGGAGATAGGCATCATCGGACCGGTGCACCGGGGTGCCGCGCGCCAGGCAGGTCTCGACGAGAACGTCCAGCGAATTGCCGGGCGATTCCTCCGTCAGCGCGACCACCTCCTGCAGACGCCGCCCGGACGCTCCGACGAACGACCAGCCCGTGAGCGCCTCGGCGGCCGCGTTCATGTAGTCGATGGCCCCCTCGGCATCCGTGGTGATCACGGCATCACCGATGGAGGCCAGGGTGTACTGGAATCGCCGCTTCTCCACCCCCAGCCCCTCGGCCAGATGCTGGGTCTCGCGGCGCCGGCTGACACTGCGACGAAGGTGGCGGCTGCTCTCCACCGCACCCATCAGCATGAACGTGACGGCCAGGCCAAGGGCCGCAACCATCGCCGGCTGCCCGTCTGGGTGCCAGAGCAGCCAGACGCCCACCGCCGCGACAACGGGGATCACGTAAGCCCAGTACACCGGTGGATACAGGCCAACCAGCGAGACGATGCCGGTAACAAACAACCCCAGCACCACCCCTATCAGCAACGCCAGCGGCAGCGAACCGTCGCCGGCGCCGATGAACAGCAACAGCGGCACCCACGCAACGCCCTGAAGCCCGCTGCCGATGACACTCACGCGCGCCCAGCATCGCAGGGCAGCGGGCTCGTGGACCCAGCGCCGCACCACCGCAAAGACCAGCAGCCGCAGCGCACCGATGCCCCACACGGCCGCCAGCCACGTCAGTAGCCAGTGGAGGGGAACAACGTCATGGAGGACGGGGGTCATGGCCGTGGCCACGAGCAGGGTGACGAGAACGCCGCGGTGGCCCACCTGGTGAAAGCGGCGGATGCGCTGCACAAGATCCACACCCGGCCGCCGGGGTACGACCGAGTCGAACCACGACGGCTCCGCAATGGTGCTTTGGGATCCTTCCGGGGGTACGGTCATACTGGATTGCTGCACCGGTTCGGCGTCATTGCACGTGCTGGGTACAGAATTCGCCAGCGGCGCAGAAGCCTCCCTTTGTCGTTGTCGTTATGGGGGTTCCGGCGGTCTTTGACCAACCCGGTGGTGTGACGGTTGTATCCCTTATGAGCACTCCATGGCAAGTCCGACCGTTCGGGCGGAGCGACCACCCCGGCCATCAGGCCGGGGTGGTCAGGTGGGTCACGACCGGTGCCGGGACTGCAGCTTCAGGCGCAGGGCGTTCAGCTTGATGAAGCCTTCGGCGTCCTTCTGGTCGTAGGCGCCGGCGTCGTCCTCGAAGGTGGCGATGCGCTCGTCGAACAGGCTGTTGGTATCGGACTTGCGCCCCACCACGGAGACGGCGCCCTTGTAGAGCTTCACCCGCACCACGCCGTTGACCACCTGCTGGGTCTGGTCGATGGCCGCCTGCAACGCCTCGCGCTCGGGGCTGAACCAGTAGCCGTTGTAGATGAGCTTGGCGTAACGGGGCATGAGCTCGTCTTTCAGGTGCGCCGCTTCCCGGTCCAGGGTGATGGACTCGATGCCGCGGTGCGCCTTGAGCAGGATGGTGCCACCGGGGGTTTCGTAGCAGCCGCGGGATTTCATGCCCACGTAGCGGTTCTCGACGATGTCCAGCCGGCCGATGCCGTGGGCCGCACCCAGTTCGTTCAGCTTCGACAGGATGCCGGCGGGACTCATGGCCTGGCCGTCAATGGCGGTGCAGTCACCGTGCTCGAAGGTGAGCTCCACGTACTGCGGCTTGTCCGGCGCGTCTTCCGGCGCCACGGACCACTTCCACATGGACTCCTCGGCCTCGGCCCAGGGGTCCTCGAGAATGCCGCCCTCGTAGGAGATGTGCAGCATGTTGGCGTCCATGGAGTACGGCGAGCCGCCCTCCTTCTTGCCTTCGATGGGAATGCCCTTCTCCTCGGCATAGGCCAGCAGCTTCTCGCGGGAGAGCAGATCCCACTCGCGCCACGGGGCGATCACCTTGATGCCCGGCTCCAGGCCGTAGTAGCCCAGCTCGAAGCGCACCTGGTCGTTGCCCTTGCCGGTGGCGCCGTGAGCCACGGCGTCGGCGCCGGTCTCGCGGGCGATCTCCACCTGGCGCTTGGCGATCAGCGGCCGGGCAATGGAGGTGCCGAGCAGGTACTCGCCCTCGTAGATGGCGTTGGCGCGGAACATGGGAAAGACGAAGTCGCGCGCGAACTCCTCGCGCAGGTCGTCGATGTAGATCTCTTTCACGCCGAACTGCTGCGCCTTCTGACGGGCCGGCTCCAGCTCTTCGCCCTGCCCCAGGTCGGCGGTGAACGTCACCACTTCGCAGTTGTAGGTATCCTTCAGCCACTCCAGAATCACTGAAGTATCCAGCCCGCCGGAGTAGGCGAGCACAACTTTGTTGACCTTGCTCATTACAGGGCTCCCGTGGGTCTTGATCCAAGGCCCGTAATGATCCGGCCTGTCGACAGCAAGTGCAAGCCGCGGCATGCAGGGCGCGGCCAAAGCCTGTTACACTTCCGGAAAATGATACACAACGGAGAACTGACTCATGACCCAGACCGCCCGCGCCGCTGTCTGCCGCGACTGGAACACCCCCATCGGCGTCGAAACCATCCAGGTGGAGGCACCCCGCCGTGACGAAGTGATGATCCGGCTACACGCCTGCGGTGTGTGTCACAGCGACCTGTCCGCCGCCACCGGCGTGATCGCCTTTCCGCCGCCGCTGGTGCTGGGCCACGAGGGCGCCGGCGAAGTGGTCGCCGTGGGTGAGGGCGTTACCGATTTCAGCATCGGCGACCGGGTGATCACCTCGTTCGTGAGCATGTGCGGCACCTGCCGCTACTGCAACGCCGGCCGCCCGGTGCTCTGCGACACCGTCAACACGGCCCTGACCACCCTGCCCGACGGCACGGTGCGCACGCGGGACGCCGACGGCAAGGACCTGAGCATCTTCTCCGGCTGCGGCGTCATGGCCGAGTACGCCACCCTGCACGTGAACAACGTGGTGCCGGTCACCGACAACGTCCCCATGGACCGCGCGGCGCTGGTGGGTTGCGCCGTCATGACCGGCGTGGGTGCCGTATTCAACACCGCGCAGCTTGAGCCGGGCAGCACGGCCGTGGTCTTCGGCGCCGGCGGCGTGGGGCTGAACACCATCCAGGGCTGCCGCATCGCCGGGGCGCGGCAGATCATCGCCGTGGACATGTCCGAGGAGAAGCTGGAGACGGCAAAGCGCTTCGGCGCCACCGATGTGGTGCTGGCCGACGACAAGGTGCACAAGGCGGTGCGCAAACTCACCGGCGGCGGCGCGGATTACGCCTTCGAGTGCGTCGGTCGCGGCGCGGTGGCGCAACAGGCATACGCCTGCCTGGGCAAGGGCGGCACGGTCATTATCGTCGGCGTCGCCCCGCAGAGCGACATGACCTCGGTGAACACCCTCTCGCTACCGGCCCAGGAAAAGGGCATCCGCGGCAGCTGGTTCGGCTCGGCACGGCCGCGCTACGACTTCCCGAAGCTGTTCGGCCTGTACGCCAGCGGCCAGTTGCTGCTGGATGAGCTGGTCACCGAGACCTATTCCATCGACGAGGCGCCGCAGGCGTTCGCCGACATGGAGGCGGGGCGCAACGCGCGGGGCGTGATCGTTTTCGATTGAATCGCGGCGCGGCGCCGTTCGGGTGATCCAGTCACGGACTGTCACTGGCCATGGATGGCCAGTGCAAGCGTACAGGGACGTATTCACAGCGTGTCCGTGACCGGATCACCCGATCGGCGCCCCGGGTCTAAGGCCGGGTCTCGGCTGGTGGACCTGAAGGTCCACCCTACGCACCCTACGCGCCCTCTGGTGGTACACGCTCGAACGCGGCCACCAACTGTTTGAAGGCGTCGGGCAGCGGTTTGCTGGACTTGGTCTCCACGTCCGCGTGCACGTACACCATGCGCGCGGTCATCAGGTGGTCGCCGCCCCGGTGGATTTCGCCGACCCACTCCACGCTGGTGCGACCGAACCGCTTGATCCGCATGCCGATCTCCAGCATGTCGTCGAACTCGGCCGGCGCGTGGTAGTCCAGCTCGGTCCGGGCCAGGAAGAAATCGCCGCCGCCCACGGGCAGATTGCCGTCCAGACCCTCGCCACCTCCTCCTGCCGCCTCGCTCAGCGCACGGAAGTACTCGGTGACGCCCACATCGATGTAGGTCAGGTAATGGGCATTGAATACCACGCCCTGCATGTCCGCCTCCCCCCAGCGAACGCGCTCCCTGTGCAGCAAACGAAAGTCGTCCCGTGCCATGATGTGGCCCTCTATTCCGGATCAGAGAACAGGACCATACGCGAGGAGACGCCCATGCTCTACCAGCTGCAGGACCGGAAAGTCACCCGGCGCGGGGAATGCTTCATTGCCGACAACGCCACGGTGATCGGCGATGTGGACATCGGCCACGACGTGAGCATCTGGTTCAACGCGGTGATCCGCGGCGACACCGATCGCATCATCATTGGCGACAACAGCAACATCCAGGACGGCAGTGTGCTGCATACCGACCCGGGCATCGTGCTGGAGATCGGGCGCAACGTGACCGTGGGGCACAAGGTGATGCTGCACGGCTGCACCATCGGCGACGGCAGCCTCATCGGCATCAACGCCGTGGTGCTGAACAATGCCCGGATCGGCCGGAACTGCCTGATCGGCGCCAACGCGCTGATCCCGGAGGGCAAGGAGATTCCGGACGGCTCCGTGGTCATGGGCTCCCCCGGCAAGGTGGTCAAGCAGCTCACCGGGGAGCAGATGGAGGCGCTCGCCCACGGTGCGGAGCACTACGTGGAGAACGGGCGGCTCTACCGGGAGCATCTGCAGCCCATGGAGTGAGCCGGTCGGGGCTGAAGCCCTCCCACAATTGTCCACATCCCCGTGGGAGGGGCTTCAGCCCCGATATGACAAACCGCCCCACGACGGAGATCGCCCGGCGCGTTATACTCGTCGGCTGTTTCCGCAAGGCCGACCTGCAGCCATGGACCGCATAACCATCACCCGTCCGGACGACTGGCATCTACACGTGCGCGACGGCGACGTGCTCGAGCACGTGGTGCCCTTCTCCGCCCAGCGCTTTGGCCGCGCGATCATCATGCCGAACCTGAAACCGCCGGTGACCACGGTGGCCGAGGCCAAGGCCTACCGCGAGCGCATCCTGGCGGCCACGCCGCCCGGCTCCGGGTTCGAGCCGCTGATGACGCTCTATCTCACGGACAACACATCCCCGGCCGAGATCCGGCGCGCCGTGGCCAGCGGCATCGTCCATGGCGTCAAGCTCTACCCCGCCGGCGCGACCACCAACTCCGACGCCGGCGTCACGGACATCACCCGTTGCGACGACACCCTCGCCGCCATGGCCGAAGCGGACATGCCACTGTTGATCCATGGCGAGATCACCACGGAAGGCGTGGACATCTTCGACCGCGAAGCCCGCTTCCTGGAAGAGCGCCTGGCGCCGCTGCTGGCCCGCCACCCGAAGCTGCGCGTGGTGTGCGAACACATCACCACCCGGGAAGCGGCGGAGTTCGTGCGCGATGCACCGGCCACGGTGGCAGCCACCATCACGTGCCAGCATCTGCTGTTCAACCGCAACCACATGCTGGTGGGTGGGATCCGGCCACACTACTACTGCCTGCCCATCCTCAAGCGCGAGCGCGACCGCCAGGCGCTGGTGGAGGCCGCCACCTCCGGTAATCCGAAGTTCTTCCTCGGCACCGACAGCGCACCCCACGCCCTGCACGACAAGGAGACCGCGTGTGGCTGTGCCGGCTGCTTCACGGCCCCGGCGGCCATCGAGCTGTACGCCATGGCCTTCGAGGCCGCGGGCAAGCTGGACCGGCTGGAGGGCTTTGCCAGCCACTTCGGCGCCGATTTCTACCGCCTGCCGCGCAACACCGACACCATCACGCTCACCCGTGAGTCCTGGACGCTGCCGGAGCACTACGCCTTCGGCAAGCACCGGGTCGCGCCGCTGCGGGCCGGCGAAACGCTGCCCTGGCGGCTGAGCTGACAGCGTTCAACCCTTACGACCACCCCCCCGGGATAACGACCCAATGTCCGACAACGAAATCGCCAACGCCCCCGGCACCGCCATCGCCCAGCGCTTCCGCAGCTTCCTGCCCGTGGTAGTGGACGTGGAAACCGGCGGCCTGAACTCCCAGACCGACGCGCTGCTGCAGATCGCCGCGGTCATCCTGCGCATGGACGATCAGGGGCAGCTCTACCGGGCCGAGACCCACGCCCTGCACGTGCGCCCGTTCGAAGGGGCGAACATCGACCCCAAGTCCCTGGAGATCAACGGCATCGACCCGGACCACCCCCTGCGTATCGCCTATGGCGAGCAGGACGCCCTGGGGCGGGTGTTCAAGCCGATCCGCCAGGAAATCCGCGACACCGGCTGCACCCGAGCCATCCTCGTGGGCCACAACGCCACCTTCGACCTCAACTTCCTCAACGCCGCCGTGGACCGGTGCGGAATCCGCCGCAACCCGTTCCACCCGTTCGGCAGCTTCGACACGGCGACCCTGGCGGGGCTCGCGTTCGGCCAGACGGTGCTCGCCAAGGCGCTCAAGACCGCCGGCATGGGCTGGGACGGCAAGGAAGCGCACTCCGCCGTCTACGACGCGGAGAAGACGGCCGACCTGTTCTGCGAGATCGTCAACCTCTGGGACAATCACATCGGCATTCCCGACGGCCAGGGTTGAGCTTGACAGCTGCCGTGAGGGAATGTCTCCCTGAAGGCAAAGACGGGACCGTCGCATCGCCCGTCACCGACATGGGAGCCGCACCAACTCGTGGCCGCAGCTGTCCCCGGACGTCCATTCCTGCTGATTGCCGTCGCCGCCACGCTGCTTGGCGGCTGCCTGACCGATTCCGACAGCCCCGAGAGCTGCCGGTACGCCGTGACCCAGGACCTGGACGACGGCCGCTACGAGCGCGTGCTCGACCGGGTGGACAGCCGCGCCTGTCAGGCGGCCATGTCGCCCGAGGAGCGGGACCTGAACCGCGCCGCCGCCTATATCGGGCTCGCCGGCTACGACCTGGTGGACATCGTCAATATCGCCATCGGCGCCGACCGCCCCCAGGAGGATCAGGAGAAAGCCCTGGAAGTGCTGCGCGCATTGCGCGGGCTGGGCGCGGAACGGCGTGGCCTGCGGTTTCTGGATCTCTCCAGGGAATCCCATGAACGCATGGTGACGGCGTTTCCCGACGGCCTTGGTGACGCGTGCCGGCGCCAGAACCGGGACCTGCTCAGCGATCTGCAACAGGACGCCTGCTTCATCAGCGGGCTGGTGGCCTACGCCCGGTTCGCGCGCTCGGTGGTGCTGCTGCTCGGCGACCAGCTCGACGTCTGGCTGGACCGCAGCCGGCTCACCTGCGACAACGACCGCAACGCCAGCGGCGTCCCCGACGATGCCGAGATCACCGCCTGCGCCATCCAGGTCCGCGACGATCTGGATCAGGGCAGTGGAACCTGCCAGGCGGCGGGCACCCGTAACGGCCAGGCAACCGGCGCAGTGACGTGGGAGACCCTGACGGCCCACCCGGAACTGGCGTTTCTCGAATCCGGCGACCTGTTTGCGAACCTGCAACCCATCCGGGTCTCGGTGGCGCCGGGCGACGCGTGTCAGGGCCGGTCATCGCGCACCGGCGTTCGCCTGATCCAGGACGAGACCCCGGACAGTTCCGTGGCCATCATGGACGGCTTCTGCGAGGTCGAGACCACACGGGGGTGCACCGGTCCGGACCCGGATGCCGGCTGCTGGCCCTGTCCGGTACCGCGTGCCGACCGCTTCGGGGCCATCACCGTCCAGGATACGGCGCTGGACTCGCTCAACCTGACAGCCGACCACCTGATCGGCGTGTCCTCCGACCGCGAGCGCGACCAGGCACTGGCAACCCTGAACGGCATCCGGGCGGAGATCTGTGACCCCGTGGCCGGCACCGAGAACGCCTGCCCCGAAGACGCCGACGGCATCCTCGAGATCACCAACACGGCACTGCAGGAGTATCTGCGGCGATGAGATGGGCCTGGCTGCCGTGCGTCCTGGCCTGCTGTTTCGCCGGCCCCGCCACGGCACTGAACCAGTCCTACCCGGTGGTCTACCAGTCCGCGCGCGCCCTGGGCATGGGCGGTACGGACATCGCCATCGGCGGTGACCCGGACGCCCTGTTCAGCAACCCCGCCGGCCTCGGCCGGATGGAGCCGGGCTGGCAGACCCTGCCACTGGTGGCCACCGTGGGCAGCTCCCGCCGCACGGAGTCGTTCATCCGTGATTTCCGCTCCGCGCTGGATGAAGACACCCCCGAGAAACAGCGTACCGAACTCTCGGCGCTGGTCCGTAATTACCGCGGCCGCAATCTGCATGCGGACGGCAACGTGGTGCCGAACATCAGCTGGCGGGGCGAGGACTGGGCGATCAGTGCCGCGTGGCTGGGCACAGCCCGGTTCGACGGGCGCACCCACCAGGGCTTCGGCGATCAGGGGCTGATCTCGCTGGACGCGCGCACGCTATCCGGCCCGGTCCTGGGCGTCGCCCACCAGTCCGGGCGCTGGTCCGTCGGCGCCGCCGTGAAGACGCTGCGGAAACGCCGGGTCCGGGAGACGTACTCCGTGCGGGAACTGGTGGACCTGACCGAGGACGGGGGCGACATCAGCGACGACGTGCAGTCCGGCCATGCATCGGCCATGGATATTGGCATACAGTACGACCTGGCGCCCGGGTACCACTGGCGGCCGCGGGTGGGCGCGGTGATCCGCAACGTCGGCGACCTGGATTTCGGCGACGCCGGGCGCATTCCGCAATCCGTGGCGGCCGGGATCGCCGTGGAGCCTCCGGCCTCGGGTACCACACGCGTTCAGCTCAGTGCCGAGTACGCCGATCTGCTGCACGACCTGGGTGAGGACAGCGACCACCTCAAACGCCTGCGCATTGGCGGCCAATGGTATCTGTGGGAGCGTCGGCGTCATGCACTGGCACTACGCGCGGGGCTGTATCAGCGTGCCCCCACGGCGGGCGTCGATCTGCGGGTCCACATGCTGCGGATCGGGCTGATGACCTACGCCGAGGAACAGGGGGCGTTCGCCGGGCAGGACAGCGACCGCCGTTACGTTCTGACCGTCGGTCTGGGCCTTTGAACTGGAGGAGGCATGCAATGGTTCGAATTCTGGTCCTGGCCGGGCTCTGCCTGGCGCTCGCGGGCTGCTCCACGGTGCCCACGTACGTCTCCTACGACCGCTACGACGCCTACGCCTCCGACCGGGCGGGCAATCGCACCTACAAGGAGGTGGCGCCGATCCGGGTGACCCGTCGCGGCCATCTCTGGGAGCGTTGCGGCCAGATCGCTGTGCGGGTCATGGACGAAATGAAGGCGCGCAAGGAGCGGGCCCGCGGGGATGCCCTGGTCCATGTGCGCTGGCGGGATCACCGCACCGCGCAGATGTCCACCATTCCGCGCTGCACCCAGGAGTGGGGATGGGCCGCCCTGGCCGGCGTCGGGGCCCTCGGCCCCTGGGCGCAGGTAGCCCATGCCGAAGCCCTGATCGTGCGCTTCGAGGACTGATGGTGCGGGAATAACTCAGGGAACTGGTGGACCTGAAGGTCCACCCTACGAGGCTGCGGGGGTTTGATGGTGGACCTGAAGGTCCACCCTACGAGACCTACGGGCCGTGTGGTGGGGTTTGATGATGCGTAGGTTGGACCTTCAGGTCCAACACCCCTGCGTCTGCTCCGCCTCACACTGCACAAAAAAACCCCGCCGGAGCGGGGTTTTCGGTCAGAACAGGCGGTGACTTACTTGGCGGCGGCGAAGCGCTTGGCCACGTCGTCCCAGTTCACCACGTTCCAGAACGCCGCGATGTAGTCCGGACGGCGGTTCTGGTAGTTCAGGTAGTAGGCGTGCTCCCACACGTCCAGTCCCAGCAGCGGCGTGCCGGGAACCTCGGCGATGTCTTCCATCAGCGGGCTGTCCTGGTTCGGCGTGGAGGTGATGCGCAGCTTGCCGCTGCCATCCAGCACCAGCCAGGCCCAGCCGGAGCCGAAGCGGCCCACGGCGGCATTGCCGAACTCTTCCTTGAAGGTATCCAGGCTGCCGAAGGTGCCCTTGATGGCATCGGCCAGTTCGCCGGCCGGCTCGCCACCACCGTTCGGGCTCATCATCTGCCAGAACATGGTGTGGTTGGCGTGACCGCCGCCGTTGTTGCGCACCGGCGTCTGGATGTCCGCCGGCAGATCCTTGATGCGCTTGATCAGCTCGTTCACGGGCTTGGATGCGAGGTCCGGATGGCTCTCGACGGCCGCGTTGAGCTTGGTCACATAGGTGTTGTGGTGCTTGCCATGGTGGATTTCCATGGTCTTGGCATCGATGTGCGGCTCAAGCGCATTGTGCGCATAGGGGAGATCCGGAAGATCGTAAGCCATTGTGCTGCCTCCTTGGTTGCAAAAACGTCTGCAGCGCGACCGCGCGGGCCGCGCCGCATTCGAGTTCGGTTGTTATCGGGCGCTACCAGAGCACGTGCGGGCGGGTCTCGCCTTTTTCAACACCCCCGTATAGCACACCGCAACGACAAACGCCCCGACGAGGGGCCGGGGCGTCAACAGGCCGCGGTGTAGACGGCAACGCTTCAGGCGTCGTTGCGAGCCGCGCCGGCGCTCTGAATCATGGATTCCAGGTCGCCGCTTTCGAACATCTCCAGGATGATGTCGCAGCCACCGACCAGTTCGCCGTTGATGTAGAGCTGCGGGATGGTGGGCCAGTTGCCGAACTCCTTGATGCCCTGGCGAATGCGCTCGTCCTCGAGCACGTTCACGTAGGCGAACTCGGCCTCACAGCCCGCCAGGGCCTGGGATGCCTTCATGGAAAAGCCGCACTGGGGGAACTGCGGCGTGCCCTTCATGAAAAGAATCACCGGGTGGCTTTCCACCTGCTTCTTGATGGCTTCCTGAACCTCGTCCATTACCTGGAACCTCTTTCGTCGTCGGAGCAGAACCGCCGGGGGAGACGCGCCGACGGCCGTGCATCGTTAATCATGTATCCAGTGTACCCTTTGACAGCGACGCTGAAAACGACCGGGGGACTCCCCTTCCCTTGCCCCATCCGCACGCCCTTCCTATAATCCACGGTTCCCGGCAGCCCCCGTCGGGAATCGTGCTTCGGTCGCCCTCCTGCGGCTTGCGGCGGTTCCCTCGGCGCTGCCTTTTTGTTTTTGTGAGTACAAATGCCATGCCTCACAACGTGATGCAGACCTACGGCCGGCTCCCGGTGCGCTTCGCGAACGGCAGCGGCGCCTGGCTGCGCGACGAGTCCGGGGCCGCCTACCTGGACGCCCTGAGCGGGATCGCCGTATGCGGCCTGGGCCACGCCCATCCACGGGTCACCGCCGCCCTGCAGAAACAGGCCGAGACCCTGCTGCACACCTCCAATCTGTACGGCGTCCCGCTGCAGGACCAGCTGGCCGAGGGTCTGTGCGCGCGCACGGCCATGGACAGCGTGTTCTTCTGCAATTCCGGCGCCGAGGCCAACGAAGCCGCCATCAAGCTGGCACGGCTTCACGGCGCCAACCAGGGGGTCGCCGAGCCGAAGATCCTGGTGATGGAACACGCGTTTCACGGGCGCACGCTGGCCGCCCTGGCCGCCACCGGCAACGCCAGGGCCCAGGAGGGATTCGGCCCGCTGCCGGCCGGGTTCATCCGCGTGCCCTACAACGACCTCACCGCCATCGACGCCGCTGCGGCGGCGCATGACGGCATCGTGGCGATCCTGGCTGAACCGATCCAGGGGGAAGGCGGCGTGCGGGTGCCGGATGCCGGCTACCTCCAGGGCCTGCGCGAACGCTGCGACACCCACGGCTGGCTGCTGATGCTCGATGAGGTGCAGACCGGCATCGGCCGCACCGGCGCCTGGCTGGCCAGCCAGCACGAGAACGTAACCCCCGATGTGCTCACCCTGGCGAAAGGGCTGGGCAACGGCGTGCCCATCGGCGCGTGCCTGGCCCGGGGCGCTGCCGCCGAGGTGCTGGGCCCGGGTAGCCACGGCTCCACCTTCGGCGGCAATCCGCTGGCCGCCAGCGCCGCGCTGGCGGTGCTCGAAGCGCTGGACGCCGACCAGCTCATGGCGCGGGCCGAAGCGCTCGGCGAGCGCCTGCAGCGCCGGTTCCGCGAGGGCCTGGCAGACGAGCCGGCCGTGGTGGATATCCGTGGCCGCGGCCTGATGCTCGCCATCGAACTGGACCACCCGTGCGGCGACCTGGTCAAGCGGGCCCTGGACGATCACTTACTGATCAATGTCACGGCGCAGTCGGTGATCCGGCTCCTGCCGCCACTGATCATTTCCGATGACGAGGCCGACCGGATCGGCGATCAGGTGATCGCCCTCGTCCGCGGTTTCGTCAACGACGCGAGGTAACGCCATGACCGCCGGTCATTTTCTCACCCTGCGGGATTTCACCCCGGACGCCCTGCACCAGCTGATCCACCGTGCGCGGGACCTGAAAGCGCTGCGCGAGCGCGGCGAGCTGCACGAGCCCCTGCGCGGCAAGGTGCTCGGCATGGTGTTCGAGAAGTCGTCCACCCGCACCCGGGTCTCCTTCGAGGCGGGCATGAATCAGCTTGGCGGTAGCGCCATTTTCCTGAGCCCCCGGGACAGCCAGCTGGGGCGCGGCGAGCCGGTGGAGGACACCGCGCGGGTGCTCTCGCGCATGGTCGACGCTGTCATGATCCGGACATTCGCCCATGACACACTGGAACGGTTTGCGGCCTACTCCGCCGTACCGGTGATCAACGGGCTGTCGGACAGCTTCCACCCGTGCCAGCTGCTGGCGGACATCCAGACCTTCGTGGAACACCGGGGCAGCATCCAGGGACGCACGGTGGCGTGGATCGGTGATGGCAACAATATGTGTCACTCGTATATCAACGCGGCCGCGCTGTTCGACTTCCAGCTGCGCGTTGGCTGCCCGGAAGGCTTCGACCCGGACCCGGACATCGTCGCCACGGCACCGGAGCGCGTCTCCATCCACCGTGACCCGGCCGAAGCCGTCGCCGGTGCGGACCTGGTAGTCACCGACGTCTGGGCCAGCATGGGGCAGGAAGAGGAGCAGAAACGCCGGGAGCGCGCCTTCGCGCCCTATCGCGTCACTGCTGCGCTGATGGCAGCGGCGGCGGAGGATGCCCTGTTCATGCACTGCCTGCCCGCCCACCGCGGCGAGGAAGTGGATGCCGACGTCATCGACGGGCGGCAGTCCGTGGTCTGGGATGAAGCGGAGAACCGCCTGCATGCGCAGAAGGCGCTACTGGAACAGCTCATGCTGAAGGAGTGACGATGGGCCTGGGGCCGGAAGTACGGCGCCGCTCGGCGCTGGAGGTCTTTCTGGTCTTTCTCGGCCTTGGCCTGAGCTCCTTCGGTGGGCCTGTCGCCCACCTCGGCTATTACCGCGAGGCCCTGGTCCAGCGGCGCCAGTGGCTGAGCGACCAGCAGTACGGCCAGATCGTCGCCCTGTGCCAGTTCCTCCCCGGCCCCAGCAGCAGCCAGGTGGGCCAGGCCATCGGCCTCCTGCGGGCCGGGCTGCCCGGACTGTTCGCAGCCTGGCTGGGATTCACCCTCCCCTCCGCCATCATCATGATCGGGCTGGCAGTCGCGCTAGGCACGGCCGGGCCGGACGCGCTTACCGGCGCTGGCTGGCTGCACGGCCTGAAACTGGCGGCGGTGGCCGTGGTCGCCCATGCCGTCATCAACATGGCCCGGTCACTGGCACCCGACTGGCAGCGAGTGGTCATCGTCGTCGCAGCCACCGCGGTGGCACTGCTCTGGGCCAACCCCTTCGGCCAGCTCTCGGCCCTGGTCATGGGCGGGCTGCTGGCGTTCCTGCTGCCCATGCAGGCGCAGGCCACTGCCGGCAATGACGGTCTCGACATCCCGATCGGGAGACGCACCGCCAACGTGAGCCTGCTGCTGTTTGTCGTTGCGTTGTGCGGACTGCCTCTCCTGGCCACTGCCATACCGGGTGGCCTGATGGGCCTGATCGACGGCGTGTTCCGTGCCGGTTCACTGGTGTTCGGCGGCGGCCACGTGGTGCTGCCGCTGCTGGAGCGGGAGGTCGCTGCCCCCGCCGGTGTCGACACCAGCAGCTTTCTTGCGGGCTACGGCGTGGCCCAGGCGCTGCCGGGGCCGCTGTTCAGCTTTGCCGGCTACCTCGGGGCCGAGGCACAGCCGCACATGCCCATCATCGGCGGCGTCATCGCGGTCATCGCCATTTTCCTGCCCGGCACGCTCCTGCTCATGGGCGTGCTGCCCTGGTGGGGACGGATCAGCGGCATCGCCACGATCCGTCGCGCGGTCGCGGGCGTGAACGCCGGTGTCGTGGGGCTTCTGGCAGCCATTCTGTGGGACCCGGTGATCCGCATCGGCATCACCGGGCTGACCGAGTTCGCCATTGCCGCCGTCGCCTTCGCCCTGCTCATGGGAACGCGGTTTCCGGTCTACCTGCTGGTGCCGGCGTGCGCCGCCGCCGGGTGGTTGCTGTTGTAGCGCGGCTGGTGGGCATGAACGTCCACCGAATGCGCTTTGCTCCGGGCGTGGTGGACCTGAAGGTCCACCCTACGGGCCTGCGGCCCAGCCCACGTAGGGTGGACGTTTACGTCCACCGTATGAGCACCGTCGGCCGTTACCCGCGTAGGGTGGACCTTCAGGTCCACCATCACTGACGGTCTCGCCACAGCCCGCCTAGTGCGGATCGGGCATGTTGTCGCTCAGCTCCACCACCAGCTCCGCGGCCTGCTCCTGCTGTTCCGGCGTCATGGCCTCGCCGGCCATGTCCCCGACGACGGCGCCGCTGGCACCACCAATCACGGCGCCCATGGTGCCGTCCACCTCGCTCCCCGCCACGGCGCCGCTGGCCCCACCGAGCAATTGGCCGAACCGCCTCGAAAGCCCTTCGCGACTGGCGGCGCTGCCGGAGGCCGACCAGACCACCGCACCGTCGTCCACGTCGATCATCTGCGCCGACATGCTCATGCTGTCGCCGTACTGCGGCACGTTCACGACGATCGCGGTATCCACGTTCAGGATCCGGCCGAGTTCGGCGGCCCCGCTGGTGGTCGTGGCGTCGTCATGCTGGAAATCCTGCTCATCCATGACTTCGCGAATCTGGGACCGCTCCACCGGGCTGTACCCCTTGCGCAGCAGTGACTCGTTGAACATCCCCGCCACCTGGTTCTGGGCGGCTTCGCTGCCATCCGCCCCTTCCACCGCCACCACGGCGACCCGCTCCACACTGGAGAAGTCGTAGTTCTGGTCGCTCTGCCCACTGACATCCGTGGTGGCGCACCCGGCCAGAAACAGGGCACTCGCCCCGACCGTCCCCATAACTGCCATGCCCTTCCGCATACTGCCTCCGATCGCGTTGTTCACGTTATTGATATGTCATGACACCCCGGACCGGGCGCCCGGCGCCGCATCGGCTGCGTCGTTCCGCGCACCCATCCCGGCCCACTCCCCTGCCCGCTGTTTCAGCTCGCCGAACTGCGCTGACACGTTGTCCAGCCTGGCCTCCCACTCCGGATTCGGTTCCTGCCCCTCGGTGACCCGGAAGAACACCTGCATGAGGGCCACCATGGCGAACGGCTCGATGACCGCAGCCTTGATCCCCCAGGCGAAGACCAGGGCCAGCACCAGCGTCAGGGCGCCTGCCGTGCCGGGGAACAGGGCGACCAGGCCGGCTACCGGACCCAGGGCGACGAGAAAGACCAGGAAGGTCAGCCCCCAGACGAAGAACGTGAGGAAGAACGCGTTCTTCAGGAACGCCTTGTAGTTCTGGGCGTAGAGCACCAGCGCGCGGCGGCTCGATTCCCAGGGATTCTCGGACCGGGTACGGATGTTGTAGGCGAGAATCACCTCATCCAGGAACGTGAGCGACAGCCGCACCACTGTCCCCACGAACCGCACCAGCCCCTGCACCGCCGGAATGGGAATGATGTTCGCGGCGCTGAAGAAGACCTTGTTGAAGGCCTTGAGAATGCCCTTGATGAGCTGATCCAGCCCGAACAGCACGGACGATTCCACGAACCGCTCACGCACGATCGCCCGGGCGTGCTCGACCTGCCCGCGGCCTTCGGGGAGTGCATTGCCGTCCATGCGCTCCACCAGCACCGCGATATGCCCGGCCTTCACCAGGTACAACAGGTACTCCCGGAACCAGTACACCACCGCACCCATCAGCCCGAAGCCGATGAACCCGCCCCAGACACCCCCCGCCCCGGGGTTGTCCCCGATATGCCCGACCAGGTAACCGGCCCCTGACCCCACACCCGCGGCAAGGATGTAGGCCAGGGTAATCCCGAAATAGATCAGGAACCGGAACACCAGAAAGGGAAAGGTTGCCCGCAACAACCCGATCGCGCCGCCCACCTGAAAATCCTTCATGCCCAAGTCTCCATTCCTGTGCGCGCAGCCAGTGTGAGACAGGCGGCCTTACAAACGCCTTACACGCCCGCATCGGCATTGAGATAGTCGGGTTATTGAACGGCGGTGGAGTGTTGATGGTGGACGTGAACGTCCACCCTACGCCAGCGCCGGACCGGTTGCCGATCCGTAGTCCACTATCGGCAGGCCGCCTAGGGGTTGGCCACCTGGACCGGGCGGTCGTCGGACAGGCGTTCGCTGTAGCGGTCCACCAGGTACTCACTGATGTCGCGGGTCAGCAGGGTGAATTTCACCAGCTCCTCCATGACATCCACCACCCGATTGTAGAGCGCGGACGGGAGCATGCGGCCCTGTTCGTCGAATTCCTCGTAGGCCTTCGGCACCGAGGACTGATTCGGGATGGTGAGCATGCGCATCCACCGCCCCAGAATACGCATGTTGTTCACGGCATTGAACGACTGCGAGCCGGCGTTGACCTGCATCAGCGCGAGGGTGCGGCCCTGGGTGGGGCGCACGCCGCCGTAGGCCAGCGGCAGCCAGTCGATCTGCGCCTTCATGATGCCGGTCATGTTGCCGTGGCGCTCCGGGCTGGACCACACCTGCCCTTCCGACCACTCGGAGAGCTCGCGCAGCTCCACCACCTTGGGGTGATCGGCCGGGGCATCGTCCGGAAGCGGCAGCCCCGACGGGTTGAAGAATCGCGTCTCGGCGCCGAACTCCTCGAGAATCCGCGCCGCCTCTTCCGCTAGCAGCCGACTGTAGGAGCGCTCGCGCAGGGAGCCGTAGAGCAGCAGAATGCGCGGCTTGTGCATGGACGGCCCCGCCACCTGCAGGCGGTCGAGGGAGGGACGATCCAGGTAGGCGTCCTGGATATTCGGCATGTCATTGGGCATTTCGGAACTCCCGACTGGACGATGGAACGGTCGCGACTCACGTCGCTCCTACGCGGTGACGGTGGGCTCGCCGGCACCCGGGCGTTCAGCCGGAGCCCGCCGGCTGCTGCACGGCGGCCGGGAACCGATGGCGTGTGCGGTTGGCGATCTTCACCAGCACCAGCATCAGCGGCACCTCCACCAGCACGCCGACCACGGTGGCCAGCGCCGCGCCGGAGTGCACCCCGAAGAGGGCGATGGCAGCGGCCACGGCCAGCTCGAAGAAGTTGCTGGCGCCGATCATGGCCCCTGGCGCCGCCACGTTGTGGGGCACGCGCCACGCCCTGGCCCAGCCGTAGGCGATGAAGAAGATCAGGAACGTCTGCACGATCAGCGGAACCGCAATCAACGCGATGTGCAGTGGGTTGTTCAGGATCACTTCGCCCTGAAACGAGAACAGCAGCACCAGCGTCAGGATCAGGCCGATGGGCGTCACCGGGGCCAGCCGTTTCATTAATACGTTACCGAACCACTCAATGCCGCGGCGCCGGATCAGCGTGACGCGGGTGATGTAGCCGGCGGTCAGCGGGATGACGATGTAGAGAAACACCGACAGCGCCATGGTCTCCCAGGGCACGATGATCTCGGACAACCCCAGCAGCAGCATGACGATGGGGGCAAAGGCAAACAGCATGATGACGTCGTTCACCGACACCTGCACCAGGGTGTAGGCCGCATCCCCGCGGGTGAGATGGCTCCACACGAACACCATGGCCGTGCACGGCGCGGCACCCAGCAGGATGGCGCCCGCCAGGTACTCCCGCGCGAGACCACCGGGAATGAATGGTTCGAACAGGATGATCAGGAAGAACCAGGCGATGGCGAACATGGTGAAGGGCTTGATGAGCCAGTTCACCGTGGTGGTGATTACCAGCCCCTTGGGCTGTCGGCGCACACCGAGGATCGACGAGAAGTCGATCTGCACCATCATCGGGAAGATCATGGCCCAGATGAGGATGGCCACCGGGATGGAGACCTGCTCGTATTCAAACTGCGCCAGGGTATCCGGGACCGCCGGCGCAAACTGCCCGAGCGCCACACCCGCGATGATCGCCACGGCCACCCAGATCGAGAGGTAGCGCTCGAACACGCCCATGCCCTCGCGGATGTCCGGCGCGCCGTCAGCCGTGGTGTGCGGTTGGCTCATGCGGTGCTCCGTTGCGTGGCTCGGATGGCGCGTCACGCCTTTCGATGCGCGCGCCGATCTCTCGAATGGTCGCGGCTTGCGCCGCTCCTACATCTGTTGCCAAGGCCGCCGTAGGAGCGGCGCAAGCCGCGACCAGATCAATATCCGGAATCGTTCTCACTCGCCGTGGCTTACCAGCTCCATCAACTCCGTGACCCGTTCCCGGATTTCGTCGCGGATGCGGCGGAACTCCGCCATGATCTCGTCGTCCGTCCCGGTCGCCCGGGCCGGGTCCTCCAGCGGCCAGTGGAGCTTACGCGTCTGCGGCGGCAGCAGCGGGCACTGCTCGTCGGCGTGACCGCATACCGTAACCACCAGGTCGGCCTCGTCCAGCATGGCGTCGGTGAGCTGCGTGGACGCCTGCGGGGTGATGTCGATACCCAGCTCGTCCATGGCTACGACCGCCCTCTCGTTCTGCCCGTGCACCTCGATGCCGGCGGACTGGACGACCACGCGCTCACTGGCCAGATGCCGGGCAAAGCCCTCCGCCATCTGGGAACGGCAAGCGTTTCCGGTACAAAGAAACAGGACGTTCATCAGCGGCCGCACTCCCGGTTCAATCGCAGCTGATGGCCGGGCGGCCCGGCATGGTAGCCAGACGCTGGCGGACGTCGCCCAGTGCCTCGGCCCGGAACACCGTTTCCAGCACCTCCCGCGCCCACCCGGGCAGATCGGGATGCAGGCTGTAGTGCACCCATTGACCGCGGCGCATGTCGGTGACAATGCCCAGGTCGCGCAGATGCCCCAGGTGGCGTGACACCCGGGGCTGCGACAGATCAAGGGCGTGCACGAACTCGCACACGCAAAGCCGCTCCTCGGTCAGGAGCAGGAGCAGACAGCGCAGGCGGGTCGGGTCCGACAGGGCGCGGAAGAATTGTTCCGGATCACGCATATCTGGATATCCGTATATATGAATTATTGAACATAGCAGCCACACGGCAGGGCGACAAGAGGGACGGTCATCGGCCATCCCGCGCGAGATGGGACAATCCGAAATGGTGGACGTGAACGTCCACCCTAGATCTGCGCGGGTCTCACGGCACCCGTAGGGTGGACCTTCAGGTCCACCATCGGGCTAACGTGCCTCGGTGGCGGACTCCGGCGCCTCCGCCCGCGCCTCCCGGGAGGCGCGGCCATTGCCGGTGCCGGCGGCGTCCTGCAGCCCGAGCGCGTTGGCCATGGCGGCGCGACTGAGGGCGGAGAGCTCGCTGCGCCTGCGCCCCTCCACATCGATCGCGCTGCAGACGTTGATGCGGCAGTCGGTGCGCGGCTCACCGGCGAGACGGATCACGTGCCGGAGGAGCGGGTCGTTGTTCACGAACGGCGCGGCGTCACTCAACGCACCGTCCCTGTTCAGGTAACACAGCGCCAGCGGCTGCACGGGCGCTCCGGCATCCAGTGCCGCCTGGTAAAGCCGGGGCCGGAACGGCAACAGCTCGCTGCCGCCGCTGGTGGTCCCTTCCGGGAAGAAGATGACCCGGTAACCCTCGCTCAGGCGCTGCGCCATGACGGCGTTGGCCTGCCCGGAGGCGTTACGCGCACCACGCTCGATGTAGAGGGTGCCCAACGCCGTGGCAACCGCACCGATACCCGGCCACGCACGCACTTCGGACTTGCTGAGGAAGGACACCGGCCACTGGGTGCTGATGACCAGAATATCCAGCCAGGACAGGTGGTTGCTGACAAACAGAGCCGGCGGATCCACCGCGGGCACACCGTGCACGTGGATACGCACGCCCAGCAGCCGACAGATGCTCCAGCACCAGAACACCTGCATGCGCCGGGCCAGACCCTGGTGGAGCGAACGCCGGCGCAGCCGATCCCACCCCGTGGCGGCCAGGATCACCACGACACCAACAACCACATGGACAAACAGCAGCGGGATACGAACGAATCGACGTAAAGTGCGCATGGCCTTTCCCTGACAGAAACGCACCCTATTCTACGGAAAGAACACCGGGAGGCCAGTCCGCCCCCGGTGTATCGGTGAGGGATTCAGCGCGCGTCCCGCATGGCCCGCAGGTTCGAGACCACATTCTCCAGCGCCTTGTCGAAGAGCATGTTGTCATCCAGCATCAGGACGGTCTCCCGACGCAGCGCATCCGCCAGCTCGTCACGGCGGCGATCCGCGAGCTTGAAGCCGGCACGGTTGACGAAGATGAGCCGCTCGCCGCCGCTCAGCCGCGCCGAGAGTTTGGCACGCAGGTGCTTGCCGCTGTCCTGGCGAAACTCGAACCACGTCCCCACGGCGACCTGATTCAGCCGCTCGCGATACGGCGCCAGCTCATCGGCATCCTCGGGACGGGCTTCCTGGGGCTCCGCGGTGTCCGCCTGCTCCGACGCCTGCTGCACGGGCTCCGACAGCGCCTGCGTCTGATCGCGGCCGCGGGAGAGCGTCTGGATGTGCTCATGCTCCAGCGCCTTGAACAGCTTGGTCATCTCGATGGGGTTGAACATGACCGCGTTCAGCTCCGAACGCAGATCATGCAGCAACGGCGGGATTTCGGTGACCAGCTGCTTGCGCGAGGCGTGATCCGGCTTCGGATCCAGGCTCCAGAGCAGCCGATCCACGACACTCAACTTGTGGCGCCAGCCGTCGCTGTCCGCACCCTCGCGAAGAAGGGAGATGAACAGCACCTGCGACCAGCCCTCGTAGAGCAGCCGGTGGGCACACTCGGCAAGCTGCCGCTGCCCCACCCGCTCGCGCAGGGCGGCATCCACGTGCTCCTTGGCGGTGTCCACGCGCGCCTTGCCCTCGGCCGCCTGCCGCGTGCGCTCCTCGATCTGCCGGGCCCTGGCGCAGTCGTCTTCCAGGTACTGGCGGAAGGCCTGGAGTGCGTTGTCAAATACCGCGACGTCGTCGATGAACTCGTCCAGCAGGCGCGTGACGATTCCGTCGATCGCCTGGTAGAGCGGATCGCCGCCGGGCCGGCCGCTATCGGTCCAGCCCACGCCGGCCCGGGCCATCTCGTTGATCAGGCGCCGCGCGGGGTGATCACGCCGGGTAAAGAAGGCGCGATCCAGCAGTGCCACCTTGAGCACGGGGATCTGCAGTCGCGCCAGCAACGCCTTGATGCTGTCGGGCAGGTTGGGATCGTCCAGTACGGCATCGAACAGCAGGCTGACGATGTCGATGGTGTCGTCCTCGGCCTGGCCAAGATCCGCCGCACCGCCAGCGCTGGTGGTGAGCTGCTGCCGCACCCGCTGTTTCAGGACCGCGGGCCGCAGGGATACCACCGTGTCACCATCGGCGGGGTCGGCGGCCGGTGCCTGCCCCTGCAGCCCCGAGAGGGCCTGCAGCACATCGGTGACATTCGCGGTCGTCTCCGGCGCGGCGTACCCGGTGCCGGACCATTCGCCGGTGTCACGCCCCGCAGCCAGCAGATTCTGCAGCACGGCAAAGGCTTCATCCGCATCCCGGTCGGGCAGACCACCGGCCCGGGGCGCGTTGGTGCTCGGTGCCCTCGGGGCGCGGGCGTGGCCCTGGTCCGCCGGTCGTGCCCCCTGGGGCCGTATCTGCGGGCGCACGCCCGCATCGATGAAGAGCTGGTTGAGCTCCTGATAGAGCCCGCCCAGATGCCCCATCACGTAGCGGTCGAAGAGCTTGTAGACGATGAGGCGGGGCTGGATATCCATGTGCAACGCCGCAGCCGCCTGCTCGAGCGTCGCACAGATGCGCGCCGGGTCCACCGGGTTGGTCGCCGCCGTGGCCCATTCCCGGCCGGCGTCGGCATCCAGGCGCTCGCACAGGTGTGCAAGCGCTTCGCTGGAGCGCGCCCTGGCCTTGGAGATCATGCCGTCGATGGCAAGACGCTCTTCCAGGTCCTGATCGTCCACGAGGCTGAGCACATCCGGCGCACTGGACTCGCTCTCGGCGCCGTGCCGCCCCGGCATGGGCGCTCCGGCGTGGGCATCGGCCAGGCCCTTGAGAAAGCGCGCCTCGAAGTCCTGACGGCCACGCCGGACCTCGCGCATGGCCTCGAAGAACAGCCGCTGTTCCTGGTTGCTGCCGGCCTTCTCGGCGCGCTCGAACAGGGCGTCGTCGGTGTGGTCGAGCATGTGCCGCAGCAGCGCCGCCAGACGCGCGTCCGCCAGGGCGCGGAATCGGGCGTAGAGGGCAGTCTCACGGCCGCGCGCGGCTGACTGACCGAGGTTCACAACCTTGCGATCGGATGACATGGTGATTCCCGTGGCGTTGACGCCGACTGGCACAGCCTGATGAACGTCTACTATTTATAGGTGATGCGCGGCAACGCCACTGTGATTCTCATCACAGCCACCACATCCGGTTACCGACGCGGCTCAAAACCCCTATAATCGGCGCCCTGACTTGACGTGATACAGGGGAGACATCAGGAATGACGGACATTCAGGCCCTGCTGGGCGACGAGGCCGAAGCGCTGCTGAACCACCGCTGCGAAGGCATCCCGCGGGAGAGCCTGCACCTCCCCGGCTCCGATTACGTGGAACGCGTGGTCATGGACAAGGATCGCAAGCCCGGCGTGCTGCGCAGCCTGCAGACCCTGTTCGACAACGGCCGACTGGGCGGCACGGGCTACCTCTCCATCCTGCCCGTGGACCAGGGCATCGAACACTCCGCCGGCGCGTCGTTCGGCCCGAACCCGGCCTGCTTCGATCCGGAGAACATCGTCCGGCTGGCCATGGAAGGGGAATGCAACGCGGTGGCCTCGACCCTGGGCGTGCTGAGTTCCGTGGCCCGGCGCTACGCCCACCGCATCCCGTTCATCGTCAAGATCAACCACAACGAGCTGCTCACCTATCCGGAGGTCTATGACCAGACGCTGTTCGCCAGCGTCGACCAGGCCTTCGACATGGGTGCAGTGGCGGTCGGCGCCACCATCTACTTCGGCTCCGAGGAGTCGCGCCGTCAGATCCAGGAGATCAGTGAGGCGTTTGCCCACGCCCACGAGCTGGGCATGGCGACGGTGCTGTGGGCGTATCTCCGCAACCCGGAGTTCAAGAAGGACGGCACCGACTACCACGTCTCCGCCGACCTCACCGGCCAGGCCAACCACCTGGCGGCCACCATCAACGCCGACATCGTCAAACAGAAGATGGCCGAGAACAACGGCGGCTACCCGGCCGTGGGCCACGGCAAGACCCACAAGTCGGTCTACGAACAACTGACCACCGACAACCCGATCGACCTGGTGCGCTACCAGGTGGCGAGCTGCTACATGGGGCGGGCCGGGCTGATCAACTCCGGTGGCGGCTCCGGGGCCACCGACATGGCCGACGCGGTGCGCACCGCCGTGATCAACAAGCGGGCCGGGGGCATGGGCCTGATTTCCGGGCGCAAGGCGTTCCAGAAGCCACGTAACGAGGGGATCCAGCTGCTTCACGCCATCCAGGACGTCTACCTGGACTCCTCGATCACGATCGCCTGAGGGCGGTTGCCTCCCGGGGGCGGCTCCGATAAGGTCTCGGGCTGCTTCCATGTACGCGCGCGCCCCGCTATCCGGCGGGGTGGCATTCGGATCGCGCCGTGGCAATTCGCCACGGCGCGCTGTTGATACGGCCGCCGGTCTCGGCCGTGCCGGCTCAATACGGGGTGTCCACCAGCAATGCTTCTAGCCGTACTTTCGGGTTTCATTGTGTGCCTTCTGGCGCCCTGGCTGACGCGCTCGCTGGGGGACCGCGCCAACTGGGTGCTGGCGCTGGCGCCGGCCGCGCTGTTCGTCTACTTCCTCGGGTGGGTCCCGGAAATCGCCCAGGGCGAGGCGATCACCGTCCACTATCCATGGATCCCGGGCCTCGAGATCAACATGAGCTTCCTGGTGGACGGCCTCAGCCTGCTGTTCGCCCTGCTCATCTCCGGTATCGGCACCTTCATCATCATCTACGCCGGCGGCTATCTGCATGGCGACCATCGCCTGCCGCGGTTCTACGCGATCATGTTCGCGTTCATGGGCTCCATGCTCGGTCTGGTGCTGTCGGACAACATCATCACGATGTTCGTCTTCTGGGAGCTCACCAGCATCACGTCCTACCTGCTGATCGGCTTCCATCACGAAGACCGGAACGTGCGCTGGCTGGCGCTGCAGGGGCTGATCGTCACCGTCGGCGGGGGCCTGGCGCTGATGGCCGGCCTGCTGATGCTGGCGGTGGCCGCGGGCGGCGAGTTCACCCTGTCGGGCATTCTCGCGGCGGACGGCATCCACGAGTATCCGTTCTTCATCGGCATGCTGCTGGCGATACTATTCGGGACGTTCACCAAGTCGGCGCAGGTGCCGTTCCATTTCTGGTTGCCCAACGCCATGGCCGCACCGACGCCGGTGTCGGCATTCCTGCACTCCGCCACCATGGTGAAAGCCGGCGTCTATCTCATGGCCCGGCTGAATCCGGCCCTGGGCGAGAGCGAGCTGTGGTTCTACATGCTGGGCATCTTCGGCGCCCTGACCATGCTGACCGGCTCGATCATGGCGCTGCGCAGCACCGGCGTGAAGGCGATTCTCGCCTATACCACCATCATGGCGCTGGGCACGCTGACCATGCTGATCGGCATCGGCACGGAAGGCGCCATCATCGCGGCCATGACCTTCCTGCTGGCCCACGCGCTCTACAAGGCGGCACTGTTCATGCTCGCCGGCGCCCTGGACCACGAGACGGGCACCAAGGACGTGACGAAGATGGGCGGGCTGCGCAAGCTGATGCCCATCACCTTCATTGCCGCGTGTGTGGCGGCCCTCTCCCTGGCCGGTCTGCCGCCGCTGTTCGGCTTCATCGCCAAGGAGCTGATGTTCGAGGCGGTGCTGGAGGCCGAGGCACTGACCACCTTCCTGGCGATTCTGGCGGTGCTCTCCGCCATCATGATCGTCACCATGGCCGCGGTGTTCGCCCTGCGCCCCTTCCTCGGCGAGCGCAAGGAGACGCCCAAGACGCCCCACGAGGCGCCCCTGTCCATGCTGATCGGCCCGGTGATCCTGGCCACGCTGAGCCTGATCTTCGGGCTGGCAGGCTTCATTCCGGCCGCGGCGCTGGTGCAGTCGGCGGTGGGCGCGGTCTACGGTGAGCCCATCGCGGTGGAGCTGTACCTGTGGCACGGGTTCAACCTGCCCCTGATGATGAGCATCGCAGCGGTCGTCCTCGGTCTGGTGCTGTTCTGGAAGTGGGATGCGGTGCTGGCTCTGTTCAAGCGCCTGACCTTCATCGACCGCTTCGGCGCCGAGCGCGGCTACGAGCGCTTCATGGACGCCATCGTGGCGGTGGCGGAGTGGCAGACGCGTCTGCTGCAGAACGGCTCCATGAGCAATTACCTCATCACCATCGTGCTCACCATTGTCGGCCTCACCGGCTGGACGCTGCTGGTGCATACCGACACGCCGATTCCACTGGGCGTGCTGGACTTCAACGTCTACGAGGCGGTCATCGCCGCCCTGGTCGTGGCCGGGGCGCTGTTCGCCTCGGTGACCTCCTCCCGGCTCGGCGCCGTGGCAACGCTGGGAATCGTCGGCTTCGGCATCGCCCTGATCTACGTGCTGTTCAGTGCGCCGGACCTGGGTACCACCCAGATCATGGTGGAGACGCTGACCGTGATTCTGCTGGTGCTGGTGCTGTTCCGACTGCCCGGGTTCATCAACTACTCGGCGCCGGCCACGCGCATCCGCGACGCCGTGGTCGCCCTCTCCCTGGGCGGGTTGATGACGCTGCTGATCCTGGCGGTGAACGACGTCACGGTGACGGACCCCATCTCGGACACGCTGGTGGAGTGGAGTGAACCCGAGGGCCATGGCCGCAACATCGTCAACGTGATCCTGGTGGATTTCCGGGCGCTTGACACCCTGGGCGAGATCTTCGTCATCGGCCTCGCCGCCATCGGCGTCTACGCAATGATCCGGTTCCGCGCGGAGGACAAGGCCAAATGAACGCAATGGACTCCCTGATACTGCGCACGGCCACGCGGTTTCTGCTGCCGCTGCTGCTGATCTTCTCACTGTTCGTGCTGCTGCGGGGCCACGACGAGCCGGGCGGCGGATTCATCGCCGGCCTGGTGGCGGCCGTGGCGTTCTCGCTCTACCTGTTCGCCTTCGACGCCAGCGGCACACGCAGGCTCATGTGGATGGACCCCCGCCCCATGCTGGGCTGGGGCCTGTTCATCGCGACCCTGAGTGGCCTGCCGGCCCTGTTCCAGGGCAAGGCGTTCTTTACGGCGCTGTGGTGGCCGGTCCATGTGCCCGGCATCGGGTCCGTGACCCTGTCCACGCCGCTGGTCTTCGACATTGGCGTGTACATGGTCGTCATCGGATCGGTCATGGCCATCGTCCTGGCCCTGGCCGAAGCGGAGGAATGACATGGAACCACTGATGGCTTTCGTAGTGGGAGGCATGTTCGCGGCATCCATCTACATGATGCTGCGTCGGTCGCTGGTGAAGCTGGTGATCGGCCTGATTCTCCTGAGCAACGCCGCCAACCTGCTGATCTTCACGGTCTCCGGGATGCATCGCGGGCTGCCGCCGCTGATCGCCGAGGGCGCGCTGCTGCCCGAAGGTGGCTGGGCAGACCCCCTGCCCCAGGCCCTGATCCTGACCGCCATCGTGATCGGTTTCGGCGTGCTCGCATTTGCGGTGGTCCTCATCCACCGGGCGTACGAAGTCGTGAAAGAGGATGACCTGGACAAGATGCGGAGTACCGATACGTGAACCCAGAAGTCGCTCTTCCGGTCGTAATCCCGTTCCTGTTCGGGTCGCTGTCGATCGTCCTGTACAAGTCCAACGCGGCGCAGCGCTGGCTTGGCGTGATCGGCACGGGTGCGCTGTTGATCGCGAGCATCGTCCTGCTCCACAACACCTACACCCACCCGGACGGCGTGCTCACCATTGCCCTTGGCGATTGGGAGGCGCCGTTCGGGATCGTGCTCGTCTCCGATCTGCTTGGGGCGGTCATGGTGTTGATGGCTGCGCTCATGGGGTTTGCCGTGGCGATCTACTCGCTGGCAACCATGGGCAGCGAGCATGAGAAGTTCGGCTACTATCCGCTGCTACACCTGCTGCTCTCGGGTGTCTGTGGGGCCTTTCTCACCGGCGACATCTTCAACCTGTACGTGTGGGTGGAAGTGCTGCTGGTGGCGTCGTTCGCACTGCTGATCCTCGGTGGTGAACGCGCGCAGATGGAGGGGGCGATCAAGTACGTCACCCTGAACCTGCTGTCGTCCATCATGCTGCTCACCGCCGTGGGTCTGACCTACGGCATGACCGGCACGCTGAACATGGCCGACCTGGTGGGCCGCTTCGCCGAGCTCGAGAACCAGGGCCTGGTGACCGTCGTGGCCATGCTCTACATGGTGGCATTCAGCATCAAGGCGGCGGCATTCCCGCTGTTCTTCTGGCTGCCGGCCTCGTACCACACCCCGCCGGTGGCCATCTCGGCGCTGTTTGCCGGGCTGCTCACCAAGGTGGGTGTCTACGCCCTGTTCCGGTTCTTCTCGCTGCTGTTCACCCAGGACACGGGCTATACCCACGAGATCCTGCTGTGGATCGGCGGCTTCACCATGGTGACCGGTGTGCTGGGCGCGGCACGCTACTACGAGATCCGCCGCATCCTGTCGTTCCACATCGTCAGCCAGATCGGCTACATGTTCATGGGCCTGGCGCTGTTCACGCCGCTCGCCCTGGCCGGCGGCATCTATTTCATTGTCCACAACATCGTCGCCAAGAGTAATCTGTTCCTGATCGGCGGTGTGATCTACTTCCTGCGAGGCAGCCACGAGCTGAAGGAAGTGGGCGGCCTGTGGCGCGAGCGCCCCTGGCTCGGGATCATGTTCCTGGCCTCGGCACTCTCCCTGGCGGGTATTCCGCCGCTGTCCGGCTTCATCGGCAAGTACATGCTGATCCGCGCCGGCGTGGAGGCCGAGAGCTGGGGCATCGTCGCCGTGGCGCTGGGTGTGGGCATGCTCACCCTCTACTCCATGGTCAAGATCTGGGCCGAGGCGTTCTGGAAGGAGCAGCCCGAAGCGCACGCCGAGCGTGCCGCACAGTTCGAGCGGACCGTCTCGGAGCGGTCGCTGGCGATCATGTACCTGCCCATTGCCCTGCTGGCCATTCTGGCGGTGCTCCTGGGCGTTGGCATGCAGCCGGTGTATGAAGTGCTGATGGCGGCGGCGGAGCAGATGCGCGACCCGCAGATCTACGTGGATGCGGTGCTGGGGGGTGATGAATGAGGCTCTTTATCTGGAACATCCTGCTCGGCTTCGTGTGGGTCACCCTGACCGGCAATTTCACCGGCAGCGGGTTTCTGGCCGGGTTCATCTTCGGTTACGTCGTCCTGGTGTTCGTCTGCCGCGTCAGCGGCTCCATGACGGGCTACACCCGCAAGATTCCGCAGGTGATCGGGTTTACCCTGTTCTATATCTGGGAACTGATCCTGTCGAACATGCGGGTCGCCTACGAAGTGCTGACTCCGAGCCACGGCATGCGGCCCGGCGTGATCGGGCTGCCACTGGACGCACGCAGCGATGCGGCCATCACCATCCTGGCGAACCTCATCTCCATGACGCCAGGGACGCTCAGCATCGATGTCTCCAGCGACAACCGCATGCTGTTCATCCACGCAATGCACATTGATGACGAGGACGCACTCCGGGCCGACCTGAAGGACCTGGAGCGCCGCGTCATCGAACTGCTCAGCTGAGGTATGATCGTGATCGAGTGGGTGACTCTTGCAACAATGCTGATTCTGGTCCTGGCGCTGGTTCTCACCGCCGTGCGGCTGGTCCTTGGCCCCAGCCTGGCGGACCGGGTGGTGGCGCTGGAACTGATCGCGCTGATCGCCGTGGGCATCATCATCGTCTACGCGGTGCAGGTGGATCGGGCCGCATTCCTGGATGTGGCACTGGTGCTGGCGCTGACGGCCTTCATGGCCGCCGTCGGTTTTGCGCGGTTCCTGGAGCGGGGAGGCAGCGGCGACAATGAGTGAGACACTGACCGCCATCATCATGCTGGCCGGCGCGCTGCTGGTCCTGATCGGCGCCCTCGGGGCCGTGCGCATGCCGGACCTGCTGCTGCGCATGCACGCCACCACCAAGGCAGGCGCCCTGGGCACCGGGATGATTGCCATCGCCGCCGCCATCTATTTCGTCGACACGGCGGTGACCGTGCGCGCACTGGCCATCGTGGCTTTCGTCATCCTCACCGCGCCGGTTGCAGCCCACATGATCGGGCGCGCCGGCTACTTCACCGGTGCACCGCTGTGGGACAGGACCCTGAAGGACGAGTTGCGTCAACGCCTCGACCGCCACGGGCACTACCTCCACAGCGGCCTGGAAGACACCGACGATACGCCCCGGGGTGACCGGGACTCGCAATGACCACACCGGACACGCTGCAGGACGACGTACGCCGGGCGCTGGCCGAGGACGTGGGCGACGGTGATCTGACTGCAGCACTCATCCCGGCCGACCGTGTCGGTGAGGCCACGGTGATCAGCCGTGAGGCGGCGGTGGTGTGCGGACGAGCCTGGTTCGATGCGGTCTACCGGCAGCTGGACCCGGCGGTCACCATCCACTGGCACGTCGATGACGGAGACACTGTCGCACCTGACACCCTCCTGTGCGAACTCAGTGGTCCCGCCCGCAGCCTGGTGACCGGCGAGCGGACCGCGCTGAACTTCCTGCAACTGCTGTCCGGCACCGCCACCACCGCACACGCCTACGCCGCGGCCGTGGCGGGCACGGGGACCCGGATCCTCGACACCCGCAAAACCATCCCCGGGCTGCGCCAGGCGCAGAAGTACGCCGTTGCGTGCGGCGGCTGCACCAACCACCGCGTTGGCCTGTTCGACGCCATCCTGATCAAGGAAAACCACATCATGGCCGCCGGCGGCATCACCGCCGCCGTTCGGGAAAGCCGGCGGCTTGCTCCGGCTGTGACCGTCGAGGTGGAAGTGGAGAGCCTGGACGAGCTCCGGGAGGCCCTGGACGTGGGCGCCGATATCGTCCTGCTGGACAATTTCAGCCTGGCGGACCTGCGCCACGCACGGGAGCTCACGGGCGAGCGCGCCCGACTCGAGGCATCAGGGAACGTGGATGAACACGGGCTGCGCGCCATTGCCGAGACAGGGGTGGATTACATCTCGGTCGGTGCCATCACGAAGCATGTTCAGGCGGTGGATCTGTCCATGCGCTTCCGCGCGGTTTAACCCCGCGGCGTCACCACTCTCACGCCGAGACGCAGGCGTCGTGCCCGATCGACAGGCGCACCAGATCGTGCCCGGCGGGGAGCTGGTTGTCCACGTCCTTGAGGACCCGGCGCAGGGCCTTCCAGTTCAGCCCCAGACGCTTCATGGCGCCCTGAGAGAGCATCGGAATGGTATCGTCGCCCGGATCACCGAGCTGCAGCCCACGCGCGAGCACGTCCGCCACGTGCACCATGCGGGTGACGTCGTGGTGGACGTTCGCGGCCTCCGGCGTGTGATGTGAGCACACGGCTTCCACCAGATCCACGGGCAACCCCCAGCGCACGGCAACACTGCCGCCGAACACACAGTGGTCAAAGCCCAGCACTGCCACTTCCGCATCGCGGATCCAGGTGTCGTGCCGTTGCCGATACCGGACCACCCCCTGGAACTCGCGGGGGAAGTAGACATCCAGTACGATCCGGCCCAGGTCGTGCAGCAGGCCGGCGGTGAACGCCTGCTGTTCGTCCTGGCCCAGGTCGGCCGCCAGCGCCCGGGCGATGACGCCAACGCCGACGGAATGCTCCCAGAACGCGTAGCGGTCAAACCACTGATCACCGCCACCGGGCAGCTGGCGCAGTACGGCCGCGGCAATCATGGCCCGCTCCAGGCTCACCCTGGACGTACTCCGGCAGATGGCGCGCATGCCGATTTCGCTACCGGCGGCGCCGAAGAACGGGGTATCGAGAACGGTCAGGACTGCGCGGGAAAAACCCGGATCCTGCTGCAGCGTCTCGGCCAGCCGGTCGCCGCCGACACTGTCGTTGCGAACGGCCGCAAGTGCGGCAGTAACGGTTGCAGGCAAACCCGGCAGCCGACGGAGCGCGCCATCCACGTCCATGCGAAGATGCAAAGTCACTGAGATGCTGCCCCACTCCTGTGGCTGGCGATCAGCGCCCGCAGATGGTTCATGCCGGGAGAGCACCGCCAGTGCCTGAAGAGGTGATTGAGCGCGTCGTCGAGGGAGGCATCGGCCTGCGCGGTGGTACCGGCTGACTCCAACCCCTCCACGGGCACCGTGTCCACGCCGAACAACTGCAGCCGCCGCCGGACACGATCGTCAACCAGGCTGCCAGCCGGCACCAGCACGCCACCCTGCTCGTCATGCAGGTCACGGGCCAGGCGATCACCCTGGGCGAGGGACGTCAACGGTTTGTAAACCACTGTTCCAGTCATGCTCATTGCTCCCGTTCAGACTGCTGGCCACCCGTGAAACGCCCTGCGCCATCTGTTACGTCTATCGCGTATTGGCAGCAAGTGTAGTTGCCGGTCCGGTCCACAAACGTGACGTATTCCACAAGTTCAGCGGCCATGTAAAATCCTCTTGAATCGGATTTTTTTTGCCGCCAAACCAGAGACTTACAGAACACGAAAAAAAGGGAAACCTGTTGCCGTACGGCAACGTACTGCGGTGAAAAAACAACAGCCCGCGGCCGGGCGGCAACCGCGTCGCGGCGACCGCCCGGCAGGGCCGCAAACTACCCTGGAATGGTGAGGAATGCGGTGGCGATGGAGAAGTAGATCAGGATGCCGAAGACGTCCGCGATCGACGTGATCAGCGGCGCACTGGCGGTGGCCGGGTCCAGGTTGAACCGGGCCAGAACGAACGGCAGCAGCATGCCGATCATGCTGCCCATGACCACGACCCCGACCATGGCCAGGGAGACGATCATCGCCAGTTCGGTGCCGCCGCGCCAGACACCGAGCACCGAGACCGCCAGCCCCATGGTCACACCGAGCGCAATGGCGACCCCGAGCTCCTTCCCCCACAGCCGCAGCCAGTCCTTCATGCGCACGTCACCGGTGGCGAGCGCGCGCACCATCATGGTCGCGGACTGGGAGCCGGCGTTGCCGCCGGAGTCCACGATCAGGGGCAGGAAGAACACCAGCGCCACCACCGCCTCGATGGTCTCCTCGAAGTAGGCGATGGCGGTACCGCCGAAGACGTTGGCGAACACCAGCAGCACCAGCCAGCCCACCCGCTTGCGATACAGCAGCGACGGCCGGGCCTCCTTGAGGCTGAGGTTGAGCGCGCCGACACTGGCCATCTTGTGGAAGTCCTCGGTGGCCTCTTCCTCCACCACGTCGATGACGTCATCCACGGTCACGATACCCAGCATCACCCCGGTGTGGTCCACCACGGGGAGCACTTCCAGGTCGTAGTGCTTCATCAGCCGCGCGGCTTCCTCCCGGTCCTCCGACACGAGCACCTTGACCGGGTCATCCTTCATCACTTCCTCGATGCGGCGGTCCGGGCGGCCAAGCACGAAGTCCCGCAGGCGGACCTGCCCCAGCAACGCCCCGCGCACGTCGGTGACGAACACCACGTTGAGCGTCTCCCCCGCCTCGCTGCGGTCGCGAACGTGGTTGAGCGCCTGCTCCACCGTCCAGCCCACGCGCACGGTGACGAACTTGGGCGTCATGATCCGCCCGGCGCTCTCCTCGGGGTAGCCCAGCAGGCGCAGCGCTTCCTTGACGTTCTCCGGTGAGAGCAGCCGCAGCAGCGATTCCAGCTCCTCCGGTTTCTGCCGCTCGAGGATGGCGGTGCGGTCGTCCGGGAGCTGGTGATAGAGAATGAAGCGCCCGTCGGACGGCTCCATCTCCTTCAGCAGGGTGTCCTGCAGACTGGGGGCCATGTAGGCGAATACCGGCGGCTGCCGGTCCCGCGGCAGCCGGAGCAGGAGCACTTTCGCGTCGTCCGGCTCCAGCTCGCTGACGGCCTCTGCGATGTCCTGGACGGCCATCTCCTCAAGATGGCCGTCCAGGGCATCCCAGTGCTCTGACTGGTAGAGCGAAACAAGCTCCTGGATCACTTCCGTCTTGTCCATTCCTGTCCCCTTCTGTCGGGTAGCGGGTTACGCACGGTTGCACACGCACTATCTCAACCATGCGGCAGCGGCATAAAGAAACTCGGCTCAGAACGAAGCTGACAGCCCCACGGTCCACCAGTTCCTGTCCGGATCGCGGCGCTCCCAGCCGTAGCCCACGTCGAGATCCGCCCGATCCGCCAGGTACACCCGCAGGCCGGACTGAATCTCGGTCCGGTCCCGCTGGTCGCCGTGGATCTCCGCGATGGCACTGACCGCCCCGACCAGGGCAACCTCGCCGCCGAACCCCCACGTGGCCACGTCGCGGTTATCCGCGTCACGCTGGTGGGACCAGCCGAGGTTATACCGGAACACGGCGCGCCCGTCGGCCAGAGGGACATCCACCGGGAAGAACAGTTCTGCTTCAGTCACGCGGTCGGTATCCGGATCCATGAAAACGCCCCCGGCAACGGCAACCCCGAGATCACGCTCAGCGGCGTCGGCAAGCGTCCACTTCCCGGCAATGCCCACCAGGTCGTGGTCAGCCCCGTCAACGCGTTCCCGTTCCCCTTCCAGGGCGATCTCGACGCCGGGGTGGACGCCGTAGGCGAGCACGGCGGCGCGGCGGTCGTTGCCGCCGGACTGCCGGCTATACCAGCCTTCCACGTCGACGGTACCGGGAGCTGCCACACCCGTGTCATCCACCACGTAGTGCCCTCCGGCAGCGGACCCGGTGACGGGGACAAGCCCCAGAATGGCCAGCAGCCAGCCGTTGCGCCGTGTTGTGGTCATGCGTCCCCCATCCCGATCCCAACGTCGATGCACAAGCATACCGCGATCTGCAAGCGGCCCGGCCCATCGGAACACCATGACCGAACGTGAACCATTCATCAAAACGGGAACAATATGTCCATTAATTGTATACAGTGCTTGTGGCCATGCTATAGGGTTTCGGCAGACACGGCTCGATGCTCCGAAGCAACGATGGATCAGTGCCATGCGCTTTACCAGCACGCTCACGCAACGCTCAATGACCTGGAAACTGGTGCTCGCGATGGGTGCGGTCATCGTCATTACCGTGGCGATGGCCGTTGCCATGCAGTACCGGCTGTTCGGCACCATGCTGGAAGACCGGGTCACCGATACGGAACTCCCCGCCATCCTCGACAGCGTCAGCAACGACGTGGGACGCCAGCTGGAGGGGCCGCTCGGCGTGGCCCGGGGCATGGCCGAGAACACCTTCATTCGGCAGTGGCTGCGCGACGGCGAACCGGAATCCGGGCGCGAAGCGATCACCGACTACCTGGGCCACCTCCAGGACGACCTGGGCGCGGTGAGCGTCAACATCGCCTCCAAAGAGACCGGGCACTACCTGGAGTCGGAGGGGATTACGCGCCAACTGGAGCGGGGCGACCCGGACCACAGCTGGTTCTATGACTTCATCGACAGCGGGGCGTTTGAACGCCTGAGCATCGATGTGGACCTCAATACCGGCGTATACACCCTCTACGTGAACTACCGCATCGACTTTGACGGCGAGCCCGGCGGCAACGCCTCGGTGGGCTATCGCCTCGACGAGATGACGGATCTGGTCGCCGACACCCGGGTCGGTGACACCGGCCGGGCATTCCTCGTCGACGGCAGCGGCGACGTGTCCGTACACCCCGATGGTCGCGAGGCGTCCGGGATTCCTCTCGCCGAGCAACTGGGCATTTCCGACGCCGATGCCCGCAGCCTGCTCGACGGCGACGGTTTCCGCTCCATCGAGGTGACCGACAGCGCCGGCGAACGGCAGATCATTGCGGCGCGCACCCTGCCGGGCATCGACTGGATGGCGGTGGCGCGCATTCCGGCGTCCGAACTCTACAGCGAACTCAACCAGGCAGTATCGTGGGTCGCCCTCATGGGCGTGGCCATCATCAGCGCCGGCCTGCTTGCCGTGGCGGTTCTGATCCGGCGCATGGTGGGCCCACTCCGGCAGCTGGCGGGGACCCTGCGGCAACTGGGCGGCCAGGGCGGTGATCTGCGCACGCGGCTGGATGACAGCCGCACGGACGAGATCGGCGACCTGGCGCGCGGGTTCAACGCCTTTGTCGCGGACCTGCAGGGCATCGTCGACCGGGTGGCACAACGCAGTGACGATCTGCAACAGGCCGTCGCCACCGTGTCGGACCAGATCAATCAGGCCGCAGACCACGCCGCCCGGCAGGCTGAGCAGACCAACGAAGTGGCCACGGCGGTCAACGAAATGGGCAGTACGGTCCAGGAGATCGCCCGCAACACCAGTGAGGTGGCGCAGCTGGCCACGGAGACCAACCAAACCGGCGAGCAGGGACGACAGACCGTCGCCGAGAACGTGGCGTCCATTCAGGCACTCTCCAGCACCATGCAGGACGCCGGTCAGGCCATGAACGGGCTCGCCACCGAGGTGGACTCCATCACCACCGTGCTGGACGCCATCAGCGGCATCTCCGAGCAGACCAATCTGCTGGCTCTGAACGCGGCCATCGAAGCAGCCCGCGCCGGTGATCAGGGCCGCGGCTTCGCGGTCGTCGCCGACGAGGTCCGCACCCTGGCCCGGCGCACCCAGGAATCCACCGGGGAGATCCGTGGCACCATCGAGCGCCTGCAGTCCAGCGCCAAGTCGGTGTCACGCTCCATGGACGACGGCCACACCATGACCACGCGCTGCGTGGACCAGAGCGAGCGCAGCGGGGAAGCACTCAGGCAGATCGGCGACCGCGTGGGCACCATCAACGACATGACCCACCAGGTGGCATCGGCAACGGAAGAGCAGACCTCCGCCACGGAAGAGATCAACCGCACCATTACCAGCATTGCGGATCTGGGGCGCCGCACCAGCACCGTCAGCGAGACGTGCCGCAGCGAGTGCGAACGCATGCAGGCCCTGGCATCGGAACTGGAGCAACTGATGCGGCGGTTCCGGACATGACCCGCGGACGGGGTAGCGGTCGCCGTCAACCGCGGCAGGCGCTATCATGGCGCCCATGACAGGCACCAGCCCCGAACACTGCACGGCCTGCGGCCTGTGCGAGACACGGACACAGGTCGTGCTGCCCGACGGCCCGGCCCACGGCCTGCTGGCCGTGGGCGAGGCGCCCGGACATCAGGAAGACGTCACCGGGGTGGGCTTTGCCGGCAGCGCCGGGCGCACACTGGACCGGGTTCTCGCGGAACACGGCCTCGGCCGCGATGCCTACGCACGCACCAATATCGTACGCTGCCGCCCGCCGGACAACCGCCGACCTCGCCGCGCCGAAATCGATGCCTGCAGCCCCTGGCTCACGGACACGCTGCGGACGTTCACGCCCGGCGTGCTGCTGGCCGTGGGCCACACCGCCACGAAACATCTGCTGCCGCACTGGAAGGACAATCACCTGGGCCGCATACGCGCGCTGCTGGCACAGCAGCCTTCCGCGGACGCACTGCCGTGCTACCAGGGGGTGCCGGTGGTGCCCATGCCTCATACGTCGGGGCTGTCGTGGAACCAGAAGCAGCCGGACGGCACACCGGTCAGCCACCTGGGCCGGTCGGCGGTGGCACTGGCGGTGACACTCGCCTCCCGGTCCGGGCGCTGAGTCCGGGGTATCAGACCGCCGCGCCGTAGAGTTCCCACGGAAAGGTGCGATCGCTCAGCACGGCGCCGCTCGCGGTGGTGAACCGCGCGGCGATGGCTGCACCGCTTTCGTCATCCGCATCAAACGCCTGGCGCGGCGGTGTCCGGGGGGCGTCCTGTTCGGGGAGTTTCATGCCCCACATTTCGGGCTGGAAAAAGCCGTTTACGAAGCTCATATCGATACCTCCTTTCATCGACGGCGTACCGTTTGCCAATACGTGTCGAAGGGTGTTGATGCGATCCACATCAAATGGCCCTTTTGGGGCCTTTCCGTGTCTCCTCCGAATCCGGTGAAGACAGGAACAAAGATACCGATGACCAACCTTTTCGGAAACGGCCTTTATCGAAAATCATTTATGCCGAAAAGGGTAAAAGGTTAGTAACTCTGCACGACTGCGGTCGGGTTACTGATGCGGGACTGCTCCTGCTCCCAGGGCGGCACCGGCTTGAATTCCTCCACAAGAAAATCCACGAACGCACGAATCTTGCGGGCCAGATGCCGCCCCTGGGGAAACAGCACGTAATAGGATGAATTCTCCTGCACGTAATCCGGCAGCACCTGAACCAACCGACCACTGCGGATGTCCGGCGCCACCAGCCAGGTGGACAGGCGCGCCACCCCGACACCGGCCAGTGCGGCCTCGTACAGGGCGCTGGCGGTGCTGGCGCGGAAGTTGCCGTCCACATGGATACGGCGCGGACGTCCATCCTCGCCGTCGAAATCCCAGTCGTTGAAACTGGAGACGTGGTAGAGGGTGAGGCAGTTGTGATCCTCCAGGTCCTCCGGGCTCGAGGGCAGCCCACGGCGCTCGATGTAGTCAGGCGACGCCACGATGACGCGGCGGTTCACCGCCAATTGACGGACCACCAGCGACGGGTCGTCCACCTGCTCCTGGAGCATGATGGCCACGTCGACGCCCTCTTCAAGCATGTTCACCGGGCGGTCCGTGAGCTCCAGCTCGATGTTGACGTCCGGATTCTCGCGCAGGAACCGGTTGATGCGCGGCAGCACCTGAACGCGCGCAAACGCCGCGGTGGCGGTCACCCGCAGCGTGCCGCGCACTTCGCCCTGGAGCGACCCCACCACCTCCTCCGCCTCCTGGATGGAGGCCATGATCTCCGAACAGCGCGTGTAGAAATCGCGCCCCACCTCGGTAAGACTGATACGCCGGGTGGTGCGATTGAACAGGCGGGCACCGAGCCGGTCTTCCAGGCGTCGAATCTGCTTGCTGACCGCGGACGGTGTCATGTGAAGATCCCGCGCAGCCGCCGAGAAGCTTCCCTGCTCGACGCAGCGGACGAAGATCATCATTTCCGATGACTGGTCCATGAACTTCTCCTCCAGATTTATTCTCTCAGTTCACGCCATTTTTTCTATGGTCGCTATTCCTGGCGCACTTCCGGCAATGCTAATCTGGGCCCATGCAATCGAGGCGAGAAACAGGACGAGTTCCGCCACGTAATTTTCTCGCTCCTGACAACAGGCTTCAACATCGCGGGCGTCAACGCGCCGCGATGCCTCCCCCTGCTTCGCCCGATGGCGAAGCACTCTTCAAGAGCCCACCCGGGCTCTTTTTTTTGCCCGGGACCGCGTCAATCGGACACGGTCATGGGACAGGGAAGATCCCGCTCGTCACAATTATTGCCGTCTCCGGCACGGTCCACCACCAGGAAATCGCCAACGCGGTCCAGCGCCAGCATGGGATGATGCCACACGCCAGCGTGGAAATTGACACCCTGCTGGCCGTTGGTCACGAACGCGCGAACATCCTCGGCGCGGATGCACTCTCCCGCCGGCGCCACCACCACCACGAATCGATCGCCATTGATGGGCATGAATGCCTGACTGCCCTGGGGGTGGCGCTCCAGTAGCTCGAGACTGATGGGAAAGCGATAGGGCTGGCTGCGGAAGATGCTGATGATCGGCCGCGCGTTGTCGCCGAGGATCTGCACCTGCGCCTGGTCGTGATAGCGCTGCGTGTTGCCTCCATTGATGGGAAAGGACTCCACGCGGTCATCCACCTGGATGACGTCGCCAAACGGCGCGAACGCCTCCCGGGTCAGTGGTGCAGCGGTGAGCGTCAGCATGCCAGCCTCCTCAACTGCCGGATTCCACGGCCCTGGCCGCGTTGTCGGCGGCAGCACCGGCAGTGCCCGCATGGGGATGCACGGAGGCCCAGTGGCGGGCGATGTCGACCCGGCGACTGACCCAGACCCGGTCGTGGGCTTCGACATGATCCAGGAACCGCTGCAACGCCCGGAAGCGTCCGGGCCGGCCGATCAGCCGCGGATGCAGGCCGATGGAGAGCATTTTCGGCGCTTCGGCGCCCTCGTCGTAGAGCACGTCGAAGGCGTCGCGGATATAGCTGAAGAACTGGTCGCCGGAGTTGAAACCCTGGTTGGTGGCGAAACGCATGTCGTTGGTATCCAGGGTATAGGGCACCACCAGATGCGGCTTGCGCTCACCCGCGCTGGTCTCGACTTCGGTCCAGAACGGCAGGTCGTCGCCGTAGTAGTCGGAATCGTAGAGAAAGCTGCCGTTCTCCACCACCAGCCGGCGGGTGTTGGGGCTGTCGCGCCCGGTGTACCAGCCCAGGGGTGTCTCGCCGGTGAGCCGGCGCAGGGCCTCGATGCCGCGCTCCATGTGGGCGCGCTCCGTGGCCTCGTCCATGTCCTGGTAGTGGATCCAGCGCCAGCCGTGGCAGGCGATCTCGTGGCCCAGTTTGACGCAGGCGTCCGCCACTTCGGGGTTGCGCTCCAGGGCCATGCCTACACCGAACAGGGTCAGCGGCAGGTTACGCCGCTCGAACTCCCGCAACACCCGCCACACGCCGACCCGGGAGCCATACTCGTAAATGGACTCCATGCTCATGTGGCGGTCGGCGTAGGGCTGCGCGCCGATGATCTCGGAGAGGAAGATCTCGGAGTAAGGGTCGCCATGGAGCACGTTGCTCTCGCCCCCCTCCTCGTAGTTCAGCACGAACTGCACGGCCACACGGGCCTGCCCGGGCCACTGGGCGTGGGGCGGGTTACCGGCGTACCCGCGCATGTCGCGCGGGTAGGTGTCGCTGTTGCTCGCGTTGGCCATGCCTGTCTTCTCCTCCTGCGCGTTCAAGCGGTCGCCGCCGCAGGCCCCGGGCAACGGTCGTCAGCCGTCTCCGGCGCCACTTTGCGCACGCCGCTGGAAAATCGATTTGAAATCCGGTGTGCCCTCGCTGCCGCTCTCGAACCGCAGCGAGCGCTCAATGTGTTCAAGATGGCCGGCCATCCACTTGCGGGCCTTGTCCTTTTCCCCGGCCTCCAGAAGATCCAGCACTTCGCCATGATCACCGCAGTCGCAGCCGATGCTGTCGGTGGAGCCATACACGGCGATCACCAGCGACGAGCGCAGGGCGAGCTGGCCGATGAACTCGCTCATGGGCTCGTTGCGCGCCACCCGCGACAGCCGCGTGTGAAAGGCTGCCGAGAGCTGAATGGCCTGGCGCTGCTCGCCCCGACCCTGGGCGTGGCGCTCGTCACGCACCAGCTGGCGCAGCTCGGCCAGGTCTTCTTCCGTCATGTTGTCGGCCACGGCGTCCATGAGCGCACACTCGACCATGCGCCGGGCACCGAAGACGTCCCGGGCCTCCCCCGGCGACGGCCGCGCGACGCTGGCACCGCGGTTCGCCTGGATGGTCACCAGGCGCTCCAGTGCCAGCCGCTGCAGCACCTTGCGGATGCCGGTGCGGCTGACATCGAACGCCTCCGCCAGCGCGTCTTCCGGCAGGCGGTCACCGGGCGACAGACGATGCTCAACGATCGCCTCGCTCATGGCGCGGTAGATCTCCTCGTCGCGCCGGCTGTCCCGTGACTTTGCTTTGCGGCGATTGCCCATGGCGGTGATATTGTCTCTGGACATGGTGGCCTCCCTTGTAACACCTTGTCTGGCTGCCCGATTTCCTCCCGCGAGGATACCCGGACTACTCACTGAAGTATACTTAACATGTATACAATACACCAGTTAAACACCAGGGCCACCGTGTCGCCTCGCGGTGCGCCAGGCACCTGTTCGCCCGGCGGTGAGCGCACGGGGCGCGGCGGAAACGACGCCGCGCCCCGTACCGTCAGGCGCCGCGTCAGAAGCGCAGCTGCATGCCCGCCCCCACGTTGTGACCCTCGTCATCGATGTCGTCGATGTCATCCATGAAATAGGTGGCGTAGGCGGTGGCCATGTCACCCACCGGCAGCTCGTAGCCTACGGCCCAGGTGTTGCGGTCGCCGCCGTCGTTGACTTCTCCGTCACCAGGCTCCTCACCCCCACCACCAAGGCGCGAGCCGTCAGAGAACGCGTAAGAGGCAAGCACCTGCCCCGGCCCGGCGTCCACACTGACGCCAGCGGTGACCGTGTTCATGGAGAAGTCGTCCGTGTCCAGGTCATTGTCGATGTGCTGGTACTGCCCGTAGAGCTGGAAGGTGCCGAAGTCGTACATGCCACCAAGCAGTGCAGCGTACTGCGTGCCGCCCTCACCTGAAGAGTTGAAGTCCAGGCCGTAATCAATGGCATGGGCCGCTGCCGTGCCGGTGAAACCGCCATCGCGATACACCAGGTTGGCGCCGACCCGATCATCACCCCGGGAGTCACTCTCCTCGTCCCCGAAGCCGTACATCACGGTGAAGGTCATGCCGTTCACGGTCGGTGCCGTGTACTGGACGGTGTCGCTCCAGCCCGAGTCGCCAACCAGGTGTGCAAACTCGGGGCCACCCGCGTAGGTGTGGTAGTTGGCCGGGGAGAACTCGAACGAGCCGCCGAACGGGTTGGTGAACGCCATGGGCAGGAACAACGGCGCGGTCACGCGGCCGCCGCGCACCGTGCCGTACTCCGTCTCCACGCCGACGTTGGCGTTGCGGGCGAAAAAGACGTCGCCGTCGAACCGGCCCTGCTCGGCGGAGTCGGGGCGGAAGAAGGCTTCCAGGTCACCCACCACGGCCACGTTGTCGTTGACCTGGTGCCGGGCGGAGATGCCCCAGTAGGAGGTGTCCTTGCCGCCCGCGCTGAGTTTGCCGGTCCAGCGGTCTTCATCCAGCGGGTTCTGGGCACCACCGTAAACGTCGATGATGCCGTGGACCTCCACTTCCGTGTCGGCCTTGGCCATGCCCGCGGCCAGCACCAGCGCCGCGGCGCCGGAGTAGCGAACCAGTGTGTTTGTTGTCGTCATTGTGTGCTCCTCCCGAAGTCTCTCGTTGTGGTGTGCCCGGTTCGCCGCACGGCGGCGGGTGTTGCCGCCATGTTTTGCGAACCGCAATGGTATTCGATCATGTATACAACTTTGGGCGCAATACTTAACGACACTCGGTTGCGATGCATCGCACCATGGTCCCGGGGCGTACGCACTACCCGCCCCGGCACGGGCCACTTACTGCTCCTGAAGATCCCGGTACCAGCGCTCCACCTTGGCGCGCTCCTCTTCACTCATGTCGGTGGGGTTGCCGGGAGGCATGCTGTGGTTACCCACGGCCCGCGCGATGCTGCGGGCCTGGCGCTCCAGGTCCTCCTCGTCCTCGAAGGCAATACCACCGCTCGAGGCATCGACTGCATGGCAGGCCAGGCAATGATTCTCGGCGATCTCCCACACCACGTCGGTCTCCACCGGCCCGTCCACTTCGACGCTGTCGTCGGTATCCGGCGCGGTACGCTGCTCGGGCATGGTGAGGAAGAACGCGCCCAGCAACAGGACGAAGCCGACCGGCAGAATCCAGACCTTCTTCTCCGGCAGGTGGCGCACGTTGAAGTAGTGCCGGATGGCCACGCCGCCCGCCATGATCAGCGCCAGCACCACCCAGTTCCACTCGTGGGCGTAGGTGCCCGGGTAGTGGTTGCTGATCATGATGAACAACACCGGCAGGGTGAGGTAGTTGTTGTGCCGCGAGCGGGTCAGGCCGGCTTTGCCCTTGGCCCCGTCCGGCGCCCGCCCCTCCTTCATGGCATCCACCAGGTCGCGCTGGTTGGGGATGATGACGAAGAAGACGTTGGCCACCATGATGGTGCCGATGGCCGCACCCACGTGGATGAACGCGCCACGGCCGCCGTAGATCTGCGTCATGGCGAAGCTGAGCAGCACCAGCAACACGGCGATCACACCCGCCAGTAGCGCCGGCCGGTCCCCCAGCGGCGACTTGCAGAGCTGATCGTAGACAACCCACGACAACACCAGCGTGGCGATACCGATGCCGATGGCCACCGGCACGCTCAGGTCAGCGACGCGGCTGTCGATGAGATAGGACTCGGCGCCCATGTAGTAGACCAGCACCAGCAGCACGAAGCCGGAGACCCAGGTCATGTAGGCTTCCCACTTGAACCAGTGCAGTGTCTCGGGGAGCTTGTCCGGGGCGACCTTGAACTTCTCCAGGTAGTAGAACCCGCCTCCGTGCACGGCCCAGAGATGGCCGGCGATATTGTCGCGATTGCGCTGCGCGGCCCGGTCCAGATGGTTCTCGAGCCAGTTGAAGTAGAACGAGGCACCGATCCAGGCGATGCCGGTGATGAAGTGCGCCCAGCGAACCAGCAGTTCCAGCCAGGTATGAATATGGCTTTCCATTCTCTCTCCTCCACCCGGGGCCGCGGGCCGGCACCGGCAGCCCCGGGCGGGCCGTCCGGCGACGGAGCGCGGATGCGGGTCAGCTGCCCCGGTACGTGCTGTAGCTGTAGGGGGACACCAGAAGCGGAACGTGGTAGTGCTCGCCGGGACTGGCGATGCCGAAGCGCACGACCACGTCATCAAGGAATGCCGGCTCGGGCAGCTCCACACCGCGGGCGCGGAAGTAGGCGCCGGCGTGGAACTCCAGCTCGTACTGCCCGGCGGTGAAGGCCTCGCCTTCCAGCACCGGGGCATCGCTGCGGCCGTCGGCGTTGGTGGTCACCGTCTTGAGGTGCTGCCGCTCGCCCGCGCTGATGCGGTAGACGTCGATCCGCATGTTGGCGCCCGGGGCCCCGTGGGCGGTGTCGAGTACGTGTGTTGTCAGGCGTCCCATAACGTTCTCTCCGAGATCGTTGGCAAAAGTGACAGAGGCCAATATATCCACGTTTGTATCCAATCGCAATATACAATCGATACTGCACCGCACCGGGGCGTGGCGCCCCATCGCGGCGCACGAGCCAGGGCATGGCACTTGATACAATGTACACAGTTACGTATACATACATTCAGACACATGACGCAGACAGCGAGGACGCAGACCATGGCCACGGACTCCACCCCCTTCCCGACGCCGCCGCGCGATCTGGACTACGACACGTTCATGGAGCGCTTTGCCGGTGTGTACGAACACACCCCCTGGATCGCGCAGGCACTCTGGCAGCGGGGCCTGGATGACCGCCACGACACGGTGGACGGGCTTGCCAGCGCCATGGCCGAGATGCTCGACGAGGCCGCGGACGCCGACAAGCTGAAACTGCTGCGCGCCCACCCGGAGCTGGCCGGCAAGGCCGCCGTGCGCAAGGAGCTCACCGAGGAATCCACGGGCGAGCAGGCCGGCGCGGGGCTCGATGAGTGCACGGAAGAGGAATTCCAGCGGTTCATGACGCTCAACGAGCAGTACAACGCGCGCTTCGGCTTTCCCTTCATCATGGCCGTGAAGGGCTACCACCGCACGGACATCCTGGCGGCGTTCGAGCAGCGGGTGAACAATGACCAGGACACGGAGTTCCGCACCGCCGTGGACCAGGTGAACCGCATCGCCCGCCTGCGGCTGCAGGCGATTGCCGAGGAAGGGTAAGCTGAGGCGGAGGCGTCGACCCACAAGTGACGATCGGCTCGCCCAGAGCCGGAGAGGTCGCCACAGGTGCCGGTCGGGTGCGCCGGTCACGGACCGTCCGCGGCCTGGACGATTCGGCTGTTCGGGCTTCGATCCGGGGGGGCCGATCGGGTACGCCGGTCACGGACACGCTGTGAACCCATCCATGGGCGCTTGACCGCGGCCGTCCGGGCCGCGGACAGTCCGTGACCGGCGTACCCGATCGGCACCGGGGGCACAGGAGGCACATGTGCGACATCTCAGTCACCGCCGACACGCTCGCTTAGAGGGAACACCAGCCATGCGCATCCAGGTCATCAACCCGAACACCAGCGCCCACATGACCGATGCCATCGGCGATGCGGCGCGCGCGGTGGCCGGTCCCGGCACGGAGATCCTGGCCGTGAACCCCGCCGACGGGCCGCCCTCCATCGAGGGGCACTACGACGAGGCCATGGCCGTGCCGGGCATGCTGGCGAAGGTGCACGACGGGGAACAGGCCGGCGTCGACGGCCACGTGATCGCCTGCTTCGGCGACCCCGGACTCATGGCGGCCCGTGAGGTTGCGGCCGGCCCGGTCATCGGCATTGCCGAGGCGGCCATGCACATGGCCAGCCTGATCGCGCCGCGGTTCGCCGTGGTCACCACCCTGGATCGCACCCGCATCATTGCCGCCCACCTGGCGGAGCAATACGGCATGGCGCGGCACTGCTGCGCCATCCGCGCCACCGAGATTGCCGTGCTGGAGCTGGATGATCCCGCCTCCGACGCCCGCGCCCGCATCACCGCCGAGTGTCGCGCCGCCATCGAGCAGGACCGGGCCGAGGCGCTGGTGCTGGGCTGCGCCGGTATGGCGGATCTGCCGCGGGCACTGTCTGATGAGCTGGGCGTGCCGGTGATCGATGGCGTGGGCGCCGCCGTCAAGCTGGTGGAGAGTCTGGTGGGCATGGGGCTTGGGACCAGCAAGGCGGGGGATCTGGCGTACCCGGTGGCGAAGACGTATACGGGCGATCTTGGGCGGTTTTCGCCTTAGAGCCGGGATGGATGGTGGACCTGAAGGTCCACCCTACGTGGGGCGCGGCGTCGGGTGGGGCCTGGATGCGACCGGGTTGGTGGACCTGAAGGTCCACCCTACGGTCAACGGTCACCGCGGTGTTGCGGGTGGGCCGTAGGGTGGATGTTTACATCCACCGATACCGATGCCTACGGATGCCGATACGCGGCGGCGGCGCGGCGACGCCGGGCGGGGGTCATGCCCCAGTAGCAGGCGACGGCCACCACCTGCAGTGCAATCAGCAGCGCCCAGATCCCCACGTGGGCCTCCTCCGGCGTCCTGCCCGCCGCCTGTCCCAGATCCAGCAGCCACCCGTAGGCCGCCTGCAGCAGGAACGTACCCAGGAACACGCCCAGGGTGTAGGTGGTGCTGAGACGCCCCAACATGGACCCGGGGAACGTGCGCGCGAACACGGCATACAGCACCATGCCCGAACCACCGGTGACACCGAACAGGAACCAGGTCGCCTGGGTCACCGCCTCACCCTGCAACAGCACCCACGTCTGGACGAGCGGAAACAGCGACATGGCGATACCGGCGGTCACCGCCACCTCAATGCGGAAGCGCAGCATCCAGCTCGCCAGCGCGCCGAGCCCCACCCCGCCGAAGATCAGGGCGACGCCCACCACCGACACGCTCATGGCCGCTTCACCACGGCTGTAGTCCATGGTCTGGCGCAGAAACGGCATCAGCCACAGGGTCTGCATGGCCAGGAACATGGACTGATTGAGAATACCCAGAGGCAGGATCGACCAGTAGCGCGGGTCGGCCATATAGCCGAAGAGACCCGGCCCGTCCGCACTCTCCTGCCCCGCCGGCGTCCTTGGCGGCTCGGGCACCAGCAGCCAGAGCAGCACCGTCAGCACCAGGGCGATGGCACCCAGCACGCCCATGATCTGCCGCCAGTCCAGCACATACAGAAGCGCATCCAGCGGCGTCCCCACCAGGACGACACCGAGACTCCCCACGGAGGCGAGCAGCCCGTTGAACAGCGGCACCTGCGCCGCCGGGAAGACCTCGGCGATGGCCTTGTAGCCGGCGGTCAGGCTGGCAGCCAGACCGATTCCCAGCAGCACGCGCCCGGTCATGAGCCCCGCCAGCCCCGCCGCCAGGGCGAAGACCGCTGCGCCCACGGCCGCGACAATCAGCAACAGACTCTGGGTGCGGCGGGGGCCAATCCGGTCAAGGAGGTAGCCGACCAGGGGCTGGACCAGCGCGAACGCCAGAAAGAAGCTGGCGGTGACCGCCCCCACTGCCGCGGACTCCAGCCCGAACCCGCTGGCCAGCTTCTCCTCGAAGGCGACGTTGACCCCGCGAAGGACGTAGGACAGCAGGAATCCCGCCGCGAACAACGCGAACACCAGATACCGGCGGGGATGCGCGGCGCGCCCCGTTGTCACGAGCCCCCCACCCTGGTGGACGCCCGGTTCCGGGCTGGTTGTAACGGCGTCGTATACATTGACATCCCTTCCTGCTCTGCATGAATAGTGGCGTTTCCATGCGGTCAGCCGCAACCCCGTGGACCGGCTCGGGGCCGTCCGGCGTGCCCTGGACAGGAGCACGGAAGGGGTTGCATGTGTACTCAACTTTGTTAAATTTCTAGATACTATTTTGTATACAGTTTGCGAAAGCCGGCATGCCGACCGGTGACACAACAATGCCAGGAGGAGACGTCATGCCTGACCAGGACGAGACGCAGCACCGGTCCGACAGCACCACCGCCGACCCCGCCACGGAGCAGGTTCGCGACCCGGACGTAACCCCACCGCTCAGCAAAGCCATTCCCCTCGGCCTGCAGCACGTCATGGCGATGTTCGCCGGCAACGTGACCCCACCCATCATCATCGCCGGCGTCATCGGCGCCACTACCGGCGAGACGGTGTTCCTGATTCAGGTGGCGCTGTTCGTCGCCGGTGTCTGCACCCTGCTGCAGACCCTGGGTGCCGGCCCCATCGGCGCACGCCTGCCCATCGTGCAGGGCACCAGCTTCGGGTTCATGCCGGTGGCCCTGCCAATGGCCAGCACCTTCGGCTTGCCCACCGTCCTCGGGGCGGCCTTCATCGCGGGGCTGTTCCAGATCGGCCTGGGGGCCATTCTCAAGAAAATACGCCACTGGTTCTCACCCGTGGTCACCGGCATTGTCGTGCTGCTGATCGGTATTTCGCTCATGCCGGTGGGCCTCAACTATGCCGCGGGTGGCGGTGACGGCTCGGCATCCGACTACGCCTCTCCGGCCAACCTGGGCATGGCGCTGTTCGTGCTGGTGGTCACCGTCATCGTGCACCAGTACGGCAAGGGCATTTTCAAGGCGGCATCCGTTCTGGTCGGTCTGGCCGTGGGGTATGTCACCGCCATCGCCCTGGGCATGGTGGACTTCTCCCCGGTGGCCGAGGCGAGCTGGTTCGCCCTGCCCCAGCCCTTCGTCTACGGCATGCAGTTCGAGCTGGCGGCCATCGTCGGCATGGTGCTGATCATGTTCGTGGTGGGGCTGGAGACCATTGGCAACATCACGGCCATCACCGTGGGCGGTGCCGGCCGGCAGCCCAAGGGGCGCGAGCTATCCGGCGGCGTGATGGCGGACGGCGCCGCCACGTCGTTCGCCGCAATCTTCAACACCCTGCCGAACACGGCCTTCGCCCAGAATGTGGGCCTGGTGACCCTCACCGGCGTTGTCAGCCGCCACGTGGTCACCATCGGCGGCCTGTTCCTGATCGCCCTGGGGCTCGTTCCCAAGCTTGGCGGGGTGGTCTCGGCCATGCCGGAACCGGTGCTGGGCGGTGCGGCCGTGGTGATGTTCGGCATGATCGCCTCCGCGGGCCTGAAGATCCTGCAGCGCTGCGAACTGGACCAGCGCAACCTGCTCATCATCGCGGTCGCCATCGGCCTCGGCGTCGGCCTCCCGGCCACCGAGGAGATCGCCGACACGCTGCCCGGCCAGGTGGGCGTGCTGCTGAAGTCCGGGCTCGTGCCGGCCGCCATCGCCGCCCTGTTCCTGGATGCGGTGCTGCCCCGGGCCAAGGGGCAGGGGTATGAAGCACCGGAGGCGGAGCAGGCATCGGACGACGACGCCCCGGCCGACGATGCACCCGCCGGTAGCGAAAACCGCTGATCCGCCAACGCGCCCGGCGCCTGCGCGCCGGGTGAACTCCCCTTGATCCACGATCCGCACGGCGCGCCTCAAGCGTGCCGTGCGGGCAACCGTATGCAACACCCGCCTGAACAGGGAGACCGAACATGTCCGACCAACTGCGTGACAGCGCGATCGAATACCACCGCCAGCCCCGCCCCGGAAAGCTGGAGGTCACCCCCACCAAACCCCTCGCCACCCAGCGGGACCTGGCGCTGGCCTACTCCCCGGGGGTGGCGTCGGCGTGCGAACTGATCGTGGAGGACGCCAGGGAAGCGGCATCTGTCACCGCCCGGGGCAACCTGGTCGGTGTGGTCAGTAACGGCACCGCGGTGCTCGGGCTGGGCAACATCGGCCCGCTGGCCTCCAAGCCGGTGATGGAGGGCAAGGGCGTGCTGTTCAAGAAGTTCTCCGGCATCGATGTGTTCGACGTGGAAGTGGACGAAGCCGACCCCGACCGGCTGGTGGACATCATCGCCAGCCTGGAGCCCACCTTTGGCGGCATCAACCTGGAAGACATCAAGTCGCCGGAGTGCTTCGAGGTGGAAGAGCGCCTGAAGGAGCGCATGAACATCCCGGTGTTCCACGACGATCAGCACGGCACCGCCATCATTACCGCCGCCGCCGTGCGCAACGGGCTGCGCCTGGTGGAAAAGGACGTCGGCGAGGTCAAGCTGGTGTGCTCCGGCGCCGGCGCGGCCGCCGTGGCCTGCCTGGAGTTGCTGGTGGGCATGGGTATCCGGCAGGACAACATACTGATGCTGGACTCCCGCGGTGTCGTGCACACGGGCCGCGAGGGCCTGCACCCGCGGCAGCGGGCGTTCGCCAGGGACGTGGACGCGCGCACCCTGGCCGAGGCGATTCCGGATGCGGACATCTTCCTGGGGCTGTCGGCACCGGGCGTGCTGAGCCGGGAGATGGTCGCCGGCATGGCCCGTGACCCGCTGATTCTGGCCATGTCCAACCCGATCCCGGAGATCCTGCCGGAAGACGCCCAGGCCGAGCGGCCGGACTGCATCATGGCCACGGGTCGCTCCGACTACCCGAACCAGGTCAACAACGTCCTGTGCTTCCCGTTCATCTTCCGCGGCGCCCTGGACGTGGGTGCGACCACCATCAACGAAGCCATGAAACTGGCCTGTGTCGAGGCCATCGCCGATCTGGCCATGGAGGAGTCGTCCGACATCGTCGCCAACGCCTACGGCGATACCAGTCTGCACTTCGGCCCGGACTACCTGATCCCGAAGCCCTTCGACCCGCGCCTGATCGTCCGGGTCGCTCCGGCCGTGGCCCGCGCCGCCATGGAAACCGGTGTCGCGGCGCGGCCGATTACCGACTTCAACGCCTACCGGCGCCAGCTGAATACCTTCGTGTTCCGTTCCGGCCTGGTGATGAAGCCGGTACTGGAGCAGGCGCGCCAGAAGCCGCGGCGGATCGTGTACGCCGAAGGCGAGCAGGACCGCGTGCTGCGCGCGGTGCAGGTGGTCGTGGACGACGGTCTGGGCGAGCCCATCCTGGTGGGGCGACGCAAGGTGGTGGAGATGCGCATCGAGCGCCTGGGCCTGCGCCTGAAGATGGACAAGGACTTCGAGCTGGTGGATCCGGAGGACGACCCGCGCTACCGGGACTACTGGACCCTCTACCACGGCATCATGGAGCGCAACGGCGTCACCCCCGACCAGGCCCGCACCATCGTGCGCACCCGCAACACGGTGATTGCCGCGCTCATGGTCCGCCGCAATGAGGCCGACGCCATGATCAGCGGCGTGGTCGGGCGCTACCACCAGCACCTCTACCACATCGAATCGGTGCTCGGCCGGCAGGCGGGCTGCAACAACATTGCCGCCATGAACGCGCTGATCCTGCGCAAGGGGACGTTCTTCCTCTGCGACACCTACGTGAACAGCAACCCCGGCGCCGAGCAGATCGCGGAGATGGCCGTGCTGGCGGCGGAAGAAGTCCAGCGTTTCGGCATGACACCGAAGCTCGCCCTGCTGTCCCACTCCAGCTTCGGCTCCTCCGACGCCGACTCCGCGGACAAGATGCGCACGGCGCTGTCGCTGATCCGGGAGCGGGCCCCGGCCCTGGAGGTGGAAGGCGAAATGCACGGTGATGCGGCGCTCTCGGAGGAGATCCGCGAACGCATCTTCCCCAACTCCACACTCAAGGGCACGGCCAATCTGCTGATCCTGCCCACGCTGGACGCGGCGAACATCGCCTTCAATCTGCTCAAGGGCGCCAGCGACGGCGTCTCCATCGGGCCGATCCTGCTGGGCGCCGCCGAGCCGGCGCATATCCTCACGCCGTCGGTGACCGTGCGGGGCATCATCAACATGAGCGCCGTCGCCTGCGTCGAGGCCGGAATGCGCGACGCCGCACCTGCCTGACATCCAGCTCCCCCCGCCTCGCCGGGCGGGGGTCGAGTCGCCCGATGCTGGTGCGGATGCACCAGGATGCGGCACCATCCCCGTGCTCCCGGGCCGCCCCCTCCCGCGCAATCGCTGGCTGAAGCTGAGCGTCAGTTTGTGAACGATCGTGGCCCGATTTGTGCACACAGGAAGTCGGTACAGCGTCTGGCTACACTCAGGGCCGGGGGCATGATCCACACACTGCGGGGGCACACATGAATCAATGGCTGGATAAACAGTTCGGTTTCACGGAACAGGGCAGCAACTGGCGCCAGGAGACGGTGGCGGGGGTCACCACATTCCTGGCCATGGCCTACATCCTCTTCGTCAACGCATCCATCCTGTCGGTCGCCGGTATGGACTCGGGCGCGGTATTCGTCGCCACCGCCCTGTCCGCGGCACTGGCGTGCATCATCATGGGCCTGTGGGCCAACTATCCCATCGCGCTGGCACCCGGTATGGGGCTGAACGCGTTTTTTGTATACACCGTTGTACTGGGAATGGACGTTCCGTGGGAAACCGCGCTGGCCGGGGTGCTGGTCTCCGGCATCCTCTTCCTGATCCTGACCCTCAGCAAGGTGCGGGAGAAGATGATCAACGCCATCCCGCTGCAGCTGAAGATGGCGGCGGGCGCGGGCATCGGGCTGTTCATCGCCTTCATCGGCCTGCAGAACGCCGAGATCGTGGTGGAGTACGAAGCAACGCTGGTCACTCTCGGCGATCTCGGTGAACCGGCGCCGTTGCTCGCCATTGCCGGGGTCATCATTACCGCCGCGCTCCTGGTCCGCCGCCTGAACGGCGCGGTGTTCTACGGCATTATCATCACCTCGGTCCTCGGCATGCTCATCGGCTTCGTAGCACCGCCCGAAGCCATCGTGGACTCGATCCCGAGCCTTGCGCCCACCTTCGGCGTGGCCATCGTTCACCTGCCGGATATTCTGCTGGCACCGGAGCTCTGGCTGGTGGTGTTCACCTTCCTGTTCGTGGACATCTTCGACACCGCCGGCACGCTGATGGCGGTGGCGAACCAGGCGGGCTTCATCAAGGACAACAAGCTGCCGCGGGCCAGCCGCGCCATGGGCGCCGACTCCACGGCCACGGTGGTGGGCGCGGTGCTCGGCACCTCCACCACCACGGCCTATATCGAGTCGGCGGCGGGCGTGTCAGCAGGCGGACGCACCGGGTTCACCTCGCTGGTGGTGGCGGCGCTGTTCCTGATCAGCCTGTTCTTCTCGCCGCTGCTGGAGATTTTCCTGGAGCACCCGGAGCTCACGGCCCCGGCACTGATCATCGTCGGCGTGCTCATGGCATCCGCGCTGGGCAATATCGACTGGAAGGCGCCGGAGTTCGCCATCCCGGCGTTCGTGACCGTGGTCGCCATGCCGCTGACGTTCAGCATTGCCACCGGGCTTGCCATGGGCTTCGTGCTCTACCCGATCACCATGATCTGCTGCGGGCGCGCGAAAGAAGTGCACCCGCTGGTGTACGTGCTGTCGGTGGTCTGCCTGATCTACTTCATCTGGGGCGCCTGAGTCAGCCCACGGGCTGACAGGCACCGGCCGCCGGATCGAACAGATACCGGCGGCTTTCCACCTCCAGCAACAGCCGGCCGTCGTACCAGACCAGGGGCTCCTGGTACGGCGGCCGCTCCGTCTGCTGGGCGTCGTCATCGGCGACGCAGCGGTCCACCGGCAATGCCGTGGTTTTCACCGTCTCATCCAGGCCATTACGGTCAACGATGCTGATGGTCTGGCCTTCTGCCGGCCCTTCCAGAATGAACGCCACGTAGCGGCTTTCATCACTCCACTGCCACAGCCCCACGGAGCCGCCGTACTGGAACGCCGCCGGGTACCAGTGGCCCTCCTCCAGTGACTTCAGCCAGCCAGCGCCGTGGGCGGCGCCGGAGGTGGTCACCGCCAGCCACTCGCCATCGGCGGACAGGGCGGCATCGAGAATGCGCTCCGACGCGCCGAAGGACGCGTCCGCGTCCACGTTGATCTGCGACGGGATACTGGCGCGCTCCGCCAGGGTCTCACCGGCAGCCGTCTGTACCCGCTCTTCATCCACGGACAGGGGCGCCTGCCGCTGACTCTCCTCGTCGGCCGTGACGCTGTCGCCACGGTCCTGGCCTGCACAGGCCGCCAGCCCGAGGGCTGCAAGCATGGCCGCACCGGCCCCGATTGTTCGTCCTCTGATCACAGCAGCTCTCCCGTTCAGTCTGTTGCCATGCGCGCGGGCAGCAGCCCGCCGATGTTGTCGGTCACCTCGTCCGCGGCGTCCCGCACCAGCGGGCCGAGCGTATCCAGCACCGTGTCCGGCAGTCGTACGGCCAGCCCGGAGATGGAGATGCCCGCGATCGCCTCACCGTACTCGTTGAAGACCGGTGCTGCCAGGCAGCGCATGCCGGTGGTGCTCTCCTCGTCGTCCACGGCCCAGCCCCGCTCGCGGGTTCGCGCCAGATCCGCGAACAGCGCATCCGCCGTGGTCAGCGTAGTGTCCGTGAACGCCGGCAGCCCCTTTTCCGTGATGATGGCGCGCACGTCCTGCTCGCTGCGCTCGGCCAGCAGCGCCTTGCCAATACCGGAGGCGTGCATGTGACCACGGGTCCCCGGGCGGAAGAACGCGCGGATCGGCTTGTGGGTCTCGATCTGGGACACGAACACCACGTCGCTGCCGTCCTGGATGGCCATGTTGGAAGTCTCGCCGCTGGCTTCCATGAGCCGTCGCATGACCGGGCGCCCGGCCTCCAGGTAGTTGGTCCGGCGCAGGAAGGCACTGCCGATGCGGAATGTCTCCACGCCGATGGACCAGGTCTGCGCCTCCTCGTCGAAGGTCACCATGTCGCGCTGCTGCAGGGTGACCAGCAGGCGGTAGGCGGTGGTCGGGGCGATACCGGCATCCAGTCCGATTTCGGTCAGGGTCATCTCGTCCTGCTCGGCCAGCAGCGCCAACAGGCGCAGGCCGCGATCCAGGGCCTGCACCGTGCCGGTGGCGTCCTGTGGCCGGTCGCTTCGCGGACGGCCGCGCTTGCGTCGGCGTTCCCGATCGTCAGCCATGGTCATGTCCCCCTTTCATGTGGAACGGGATTTTTCGCGGACCATCAGCAGCGCGGCCCCGAAAAACGCGTTTTTCTCGTTGGTTCAACACTCTACTCATTTTCTTGCTTTATTGAAATAGTTTTCCGAAAAAATTGGAAATCTTTTCCATTCCTCTAACATGGAGTCAGAAACAGATCGGAGGAGACGTCATGGAAAACCAGAACCCCGTATTCATCCCGGGGCCGACGAATATCCCGGAGCGCCTGCGCAAGGCGATGAGCGTGCCCACCTGGGATCACCGCTCGCCGGAGTTCGGCCGCATGTTCGTGCCGCTGCTGCAGGACCTCAAGCAGCCCTTCGGCACCACCCGGGGCGACGTGGCCGTATTCACCGCCAGCGGCACCGGCGGCTGGGAGACGGCCATCACCAACACCCTCTCCCCCGGCGATACGGTCCTGGCGGCGCGCTACGGCATGTTCTCCCACCGCTGGATCGATCTATGCGAACGCCACGGCCTGGACGTGAAGGTGATCGACTGCGGGTGGGGTGAAGGCGCCCCCATCGCCGCCTATCGCGACGCGCTGGCGGCGGACACCGATCACCGCATCAAGGCGGTGCTCAGCGTCCACAACGAGACGGCCACCGGCGTGCGCAGCGACGTGGGCGCCGTGCGCGAGGCCATGGATGCAGCGGACCACCCGGCCATGCTGTTCGTCGACGGCGTCAGCTCCATCGGCTCCATGGAATTCCGCATGGACGACTGGGGCGTGGACATGGCGGTGGCCGGCTCCCAGAAGGGCTTCATGCTCGCCACCGGGCTCGCCATCGTCGCCGCCAGCCCGAAGGCCCAGGCGGCCATGGAGACGGCGCAGCTGCCACGTTGCTACTTCGACCTGCGCGACATGCTCGCCGCCGGCGGCAAGGGCTCTTACCCCTACACCCCGGCCATCGGCCTCATCGAAGGGCTGCGCGAGAGCGTGAACATGCTGCTTGCCGAAGGCCTGGACAACGTTCATGCCCGCCACTTCCGCATCGCCGAAGGGGTCCGCCGCGCCGTGGCCGCCTGGGGCATGGAAGTCTGTGCGCGGCACCCGGAGCTCAACTCCGACACGGTCACCGCGATCATGGTCCCGGACGGGTTCGACAGCACCGAGCTGGTCAACTATGCCAACGAGACCTACGGCGTGAGCTTCGGCATCGGCCTTGGCCAGGTCGCAGGGCAGCTGTTCCGGATCGGCCACCTGGGACAGATGAGCGACGTCATGGCCCTGTCCGGCATCGCCACCGCCGAGATGGCCATGAAGGACCTGGGCTACCCCATCGAGCTGGGCAGCGGCGTGGCCGCAGCTCAGGAGTACTACCGGGCGAACAGCGCGGTGGCCCAGCGCAAGACCGCCTGATCCGGGCCCGTCCACGGGCGACAACCAGGGAGTTGCCAGCCATGTACATACCCAGTTTCGACGATGCCAGGGTTGCCCACGAGCGTATCAAGCCGTGGATCCACCGCACGCCGGTGCTCACCAGCGAGACGCTGGACCGCATGAGCGGCGCCCGGCTGTTGTTCAAGTGCGAGAACCTGCAGAAAGCGGGGGCGTTCAAGGTGCGCGGCGCCACCAACGCGGTGTTCAGCCTCACGGACGAGGAAGCCGCCCGCGGCGTGGCCACGCACTCCTCCGGCAACCACGCCCTGTCGCTGAGCCGCGCCGCCGGCTGCCGCGGCATCCCGGGCACCGTGATCATGCCCGAGACGGCGAGCCGCGCGAAGATGCGCGCGGTGGAGGGCTACGGCGGCGAGATCATCACCTGCAAGCCCAGCCTGGAGGCGCGCGAGCGGACGCTGAACGACCTGGTGGAGCGTACCGGTGCCAACTTCGTGCACCCGTACAACGACCACCGCGTCATCGCCGGCCAGGCCACCTGCTCACTGGAGCTGAACGAGGACGCCGGCCCCCTGGATGCCGTGGTCGCACCCATCGGTGGCGGCGGCATGATCAGCGGCACGTCGCTGACCCTCTCCAGCATCGCGCCGGATACGCGCATCTACGCCGCCGAACCGAAGAACGCGGACGACGCCTACCGCTCCTTCAAGGCGGGCCACATCATCGAGGACGACGCCCCGGACACCGTTGCCGACGGGCTCAAGGTCTCTCTGCGCGACCTGAGCTGGCACTTCGTCTCCAGCTACGTCACCGACATCCTGCTGACCACCGAGGAGGAGATCATCGACGCCATGCGGCTGGTATGGGAGCGCATGAAGATCGTCATCGAGCCCTCCAGCGCGGTTGCGGTGGCCGCCATTCTCAAGAACCCCGACGTATTCCGCGGCCAGCGGGTGGGCGTGATCCTCACCGGCGGCAACGTGGACATGTACAAGCTGCCCTGGCTCGCGAAGTGAGCCCCGCGGCATCCCCATAAGGAAGAGGAGAAACGCCATGAGCACCAATGTCCCCGCCCTCGTGGGCACCCCTGTTGAAGACGTTCTCACCCCCTGCCTGCTGGTGGATCTGGACGCCTACGAACGCAACGTCGAACGGATGGCGAACTACATCAACGGCCAGGGGCTGCGCCACCGGGCGCACGCCAAGACGCACAAGTCCCCCAACATCGCCCTGGACCAGATCGCCCACGGCGCGGTGGGCGTGTGCTGCCAGAAGGTCAGCGAGGCCGAGGCCATGGTCAACGGCGGCGTGCGCGACGTGCTGGTCTCGAACCAGGTCATCCAGCCCGCCATGATCGACCGTCTGGCTGCCCTCGCCCGCCAGGCACGCGTGCTGGTGTGCGTGGACGACATGGACAACATCGACCAGATCAACGCCGCCGCCCTGCGTTACAAGGCCCCCATCGAGGTGCTGGTTGAGGTGGACGTGGGCGCCGGCCGCTGTGGCGTGGCCCCCGGCGAAGCCGCGGTGCCCCTGGCCAAGCGCATTGCCGCCTCCGAGGGGCTGCGCTTTGCCGGCCTGCAGGCCTATCAGGGCAAGGCGCAGCACGTGCACGACTTTGACGAGCGCAAGGGCAGGATCGACGAGGCCATTGCCGCGGTGAAGCACACCGTGGAACTGCTCGAAGCCGAAGACCTGGCCTGCGACATCGTTGCCGGGGCCGGCACCGGCACCTACACCTTCGAGGGCGAGAGCGGCGTCTACAACGAGCTCCAGTGCGGCTCCTACGTCTTCATGGACGCCGACTACCAACGCATCAAGATGCAGGACGGCCGCCACATCGACGACTTCGAGAACAGCCTGTTCATCTACTCCACGGTGATGAGCAAGACCAAGGCGGACAAGGCGATCTGCGACGCCGGCCTCAAGGCCCAGAGCGTGGACTCCGGCGTGGCAGTGGTGTTCGGGCGGGACGACATCGAGTACATCGGCGCCTCGGACGAGCACGGCGTCATCAAGGACCAGGACAACGTCCTGCGCCTGGGCGAGAAGCTCAAGCTGGTGCCCGGCCACTGCGACCCGACGGTCAACATCTACGACTGGTACGTGGGCGTGCGCAACGGTCGCGTGGAGTGCCTGTGGCCCATTACTGGCCGCGGCATGTGCCTGTAACGGCAAGGAGCGAGACCATGCAGATTGTATCCGAAAAGGCGGTAAAGGCGGCGGTGAGCCGTGCCGACGCCTTTACCGCGGTGGAATCCGTCTTCGCCGCCATGGCCACGGGGCAGGCCTGGAACTTCCCCGTGGTCCGCGAGGCCATCGGCCATGCCGACGCCCTGTACGGCTTCAAGTCCGGGTTCGATCGCGACCACATGGCGCTGGGCGTGAAATCCGGCGGCTACTGGCCCGGCAACGCGGCCCGGGGGCTGACCAACCACCAGTCCACCGTGCTGCTGTTCGACCCGGACACCGGCCAGCCCCGTGCCCTGGTGGGCGGCAACTATCTCACCGCCGTGCGCACGGCAGCGGCCAGTGCCGTCTCCATCCAGCACCTGGCACGCCCGGATGCGAAGACCCTGGGCATCGTCGGCGCCGGCCACCAGGCGCCCTTCCAGCTCCGTGCCGCCGTGGAGCAGCGCCCCATCGAGCGGGTGGTGGCCTGGAACCGCAGCCCGGAACGGCTGGAAAGCCTGCGCGAGGCGGCCCAGGCCATGGGCCTGCCCTTCGAGGCGGTGGACCGGGACACCCTGTGTGAGCAGGCGGACGTGATCATCACCATCACTTCCTGCTTCGAACCCCTGCTCACCAGGGAGCAGATCCGCCCCGGCACACACATCGCGTGCATGGGCACGGACACCGCCGGCAAGCAGGAGATCGACCCGGCCATCCTCGCCAGCGCCGAGGTGTTCACAGACGACCCGACCCAGGCCGCCACCATCGGCGAGTGCCAGCACGCGGTGGCTCAGGGGCACATCCACCGGGATGCCATCCGGCCCGTCGGCGGCGTCATTGGCGAGCCCGGCAGCTTCCGCCGCAGTGCCGAGGCCATCACCGTGTTCGACGGCACCGGCGTCGGCCTGCAGGACCTCGCCGTGGCGCGGGTGGCCTTGGAGCGCGCCGTGGAAGCCGGCACCGCAGTACGGATCGACCTGTAACACCCGGAAACACCCTTCCCCTTGGCACAGGGACGTGCCGCCTGTTTCCCACCTCCCTTGTATACCGGCCCCTGGCCGGTCGCAACCGCGTGCCTGCACCGGACGCCCCCTCGGAAACCACCCCGTACCACCCCTGTGATCCGGCGGCAAAAACCGCTCGTCGGTCATGCCAAACCGTCGTTGTAAAGGGGTTGCCTGTGCCTGTGTATACATGCTTTTATGACAATTTAGTACACAATTAAAAGCATCGACTGTGAACGATGCGAACCGAAGACAGACAATACCTCGGAGGAGAGCCATGAGTTCCCCGGATAGCGCAACACAGACGGCCGCGGACGGTCGACCGGCACAGGGCGGGCTGGACACTTTTTTCGGCCTGACCGAGAACGGCACCACGGTCCGCACCGAGATCATGGCGGGCATCGCCACGTTCCTCGCCGGCATGTACATCATCGTCGTCAACCCGACCATTCTCAGTGACGCCGGCATTCCCTTCTCCGCGGGGCTCACGGCCACGGTCATCATCAGCTTCCTGGGCAGCCTTGCCATGGGGCTGTACGCCCGCAACCCGATTCTCATCGCGCCCGGCATGGGCATGAACGCGCTGTTCACCTATACCCTGGTGGAGGGCGCCGGCGTGCCGCTGGAGATCGCACTGGGCTGCGTGTTCTGGTCGGGGGTGATCTTCGTGATCCTGGCGGTGTTCAACGTACGCCAGATCATTGTCGACGCCATCCCGGCGAACATGCGCTACGCCATCACCTGCGGCATCGGCCTGTTCATCACCTTTATCGGGCTGAAGAACGCCGGCTTCATCGTCAGCGACCCGGCAACGCTGGTGAGCATGGCGGATCTCGGCCCGCCCGTCCTGACCTTTCTTGCCGGGCTGGCGCTGACCGGGGTGTTCGTCGCGCGCAAGATGCCGGGAGCATTGGTGCTCGGGATCATCGCCACCACGCTGCTGGCCATTCCGCTCGGTCGCGCCTGGGGGGAAGACACGGCCGTTGTCTGGGACGGCCTGGTCGCCGGCCCGGACTTCAGTTTCATGTTCCAGGTGGACGTCATCGGCGCGCTGAACTACGCCTTCTGGCCGTTCATCTTCGTGATGCTGTTCACCAACTTCTTCGACGCCCTGTCCTGCTTCATGGGGTTGTCCGAAGCGGCCGGGCTCAAGGACAAGGACGGCAACCCGCGTAACCTGAAGCAGTCCATGTCCGTGGATGCCTTCTCATCGATCATTGCCGCCCCGCTCGGCACCAGCGCGGCGCAGACGTTCATCGAGTCCGGGGCCGGCGTGGCCCAGGGCGGCCGGACCGGGCTGGTGGCCGTGACCATTGCGCTCCTGTTCCTGCCGTTCCTGTTCCTGCCGTTCCTGTTCCTGTCGCCGCTGCTGGAGCTGGTTCCGGCCATTGCCACCTCCACGGTGCTGGTGCTGGTGGGCCTGTTCATGCTGGCGCCGGTGAAGAAGGTGGAGTGGGAGCGCTACGACGAGGCCATTCCGGCGTTCCTGGCGGTGATTCTGATGCCGCTGACGTACTCCATCACCATGGGCATCGCCTACGGCTTTCTCAGCTACGTGGTGATCAAGGTACTCACCGGCCGCATCAGCGACGTGAAACCGGCCATGCTGGTCGTTGCAGCATTGTGTGTACTGATGCTGGCAACGGTGTAACACTGGAACGGAACTTGTATACAGAAACCCTGTGCGGTTTGCGGCAGTCAACACTGTGAGTGCCGCAAACCGTGGGAGCAACGGGAGAGTCATGAACACCGCAAGCCACAACCCGTACGCCCTGCGCGGCACCCTCATCGACTGCGACGCCGTCGCCGGTACCGCGGTGGGCAATGAGACCCTGCGTGTCATCGAGGACGGGGCACTGATCATCGAAGGCGGCCGCGTCACCGCGCGCGGCCCGGCCGCGGACGTGCTGACCGGCGACCGGGCGCATCTGCCTGTACACGACTACAGCGGCCGCTGGCTGCTGCCTGGCTTCATCGACAGCCATATCCACTACCCGCAGACGGACATCATCGCCAGCTTCGGCTCCCAGCTGCTGGAGTGGCTGGAGCGCTATACCTTCCCGGCGGAGGCAAGCTTTGCCGACCCCGACGTGGCCCGGGAGACGGCGGATTTCTTCCTGCAGGAGCTGTTTCGCAACGGCACCACCAGTGCCAACGTGCTGGGCACGGTGCACGCCCATTCGGCCGACGCCATATTCGAGGCGGCCCGGCGCCAGGGCATGCGGCTGATTGCAGGCAAGGTGATGATGGACCGCAACTGCCCGGAGGCCATTCAGGACACCCCCGAGAGCGGCTACCGCGACTCCCGCGAGCTGCTGGAGCGCTGGCACGGCGTGGACCGCCTGCGCTACGCCATCACCCCGCGGTTTGCGCCAACCTCCAGCGACGAGCAGCTGCGCAGAACGGCGGAGCTGGCCCGTGAATTCCCGGACGCCTACTTGCACACGCACCTGGCGGAGAACCGCAACGAGGTGGCCTGGGTCAGCGAACTGTTCCCCTGGGCGCGGAGCTACATGGACGTGTACGACCAGTACGGCCTGGTGCGCGAGCGTTCCGTGTTCGCCCACTGCATCTACCTGGATGACGCCGACCGCCGGCGCATGGCGGATACCGGCGCCGCCATCGCCTTCTCGCCCACGTCGAACACCTTCCTGGGCAGCGGCCTGCTGGAGTACCGGGACGCCCGCGCCACGGGTATCCGCGTGGGCCTGGCCACGGACGTGGGCGGTGGCAGCAGTTTCAGCATGTTCCGCACCGCCAGCGAGGCGTACAAGGTGTCGTGCCTGAACGGCACGCCGCTGTCCGCCGCCAGCCTGCTGCACCTGGCCACCCGCGGTAGCGCCGAGGCGCTGGATATCGCCGACCGGGTGGGCAGCCTGGACGCGGACAAGGAGGCGGACATCATCGTCGTGGACCCGGCCGCCACGCCGCTCACGGCGCGGCGCACCGCCCCGGCGACCCTGGAAGAGAGCCTGTTCGCCCTGCTGATGCTGGGCGACGACCGCCATATCGAGACCACCTACGTGGGCGGCCGCATCGTCCACGAACGGAACTAGGGCCTGCCCGGGTTCACCCCGGGCAGGCGCTATAATGCATTGAAGTGCGAGGAAACCCCCATGTCAGATCCGATCCGCTTCCTGCTCGGCACCGATGAACGGGCCATCCGCGACGCCGACCCGAACATGACGGTGCTGCAGTGGCTGCGCACCCGCGCGGCGCAGCCCGGCACCAAGGAAGGCTGCGCCGAGGGCGACTGCGGCGCCTGCACTGTGGTGGTGGGCGAACCCGCCGCCGACGGCCGCATGCGGTACCGTGCCGTCAACGGCTGCATCCTGTTCCTGCCGGCCCTGCACGGCAAGCAGCTCATCACCGTGGAGCACCTGCGCCAGCCCGATGGCGCCCTGCACCCGGCGCAGCAGGCGCTGGTGGAGTGCCACGGCTCCCAGTGCGGGTTCTGCACCCCGGGCTTCGTGATGTCCATGTTCGCCATGTACCACAACGAGGACCGGCCCAGCCGCCAGCGTATCCAGGACGTGCTCGCCGGCAACCTCTGCCGCTGCACCGGCTACCGCCCCATTCTCGACGCCGCCGAGCACATGTACGACCTGGGCAATGGTGATGCCTTCAGCGCCCATGAAGCGGACACCGCGCAACGTCTGACCGCCCTGCGCGGCGACGCCACGCTGCACGTCACCGGCTCCGGGCGCGATTACTACGCGCCCCGCACCACGGATGCCCTGGCGGACCTGCTGGCGGGCCTGCCGGATGCCACCATTCTGGCCGGCGGCACCGACGTGGGGCTGTGGGTCACCAAGCAGCATCGCAAGCTCGATACCCTGCTCTACACCGGCGACGTGGACGAGATGAAGACCGTGCGCGAGGATGACGACTGGATCGACATCGGCGCCGCCGTCACCCACACCGACGCCATGGACCTGATCGGCCGGCACTACCCGGACTTCGGCGAGCTGCTCCGGCGCTTCGCCTCGGTGCAGATCCGCAACTCCGGCACCCTGGGCGGCAACATCGCCAACGCCTCCCCCATCGGCGACTCCATGCCGGTGCTGATCGCCCTGAACGCCGAACTCGTCCTGCGCCAGGGCAGCGGCCGGCGCACCCTGCCCATCGACCAGTTCTTTCTGGACTACCGCAAGACGGCCATGGCCGCGGGCGAGTTCGTCGAGCGCATCCGCGTTCCGAAACCGGCAGCGGGCTGGCAGCTGCGCTGCTACAAGCTCTCGAAGCGCTTCGACCAGGACATCTCCGCGGTGTGCGCGGCGCTCAACCTGCGGCTGGACGGCGACACGGTGCAGGACGTGCGCATCGGCTTCGGCGGCATGGCGGCCATTCCCGCCCGGGCCGTGCAGACGGAAGCGGCACTGCGCGGTCAGCCCTGGAGCGAGGCCTCCGTGGCCGCCGCCGGCGCCGCACTGGAGGCCGAATTCAAGCCCATGTCCGACATGCGGGCCAGCGCCGACTACCGCATGCTCACGGCCAGGAACCTGCTGCGCAAGTGCCACCTGGAGACCACGAATCACCCGGCACCGACACGGGTGCTCGACCATGAGGAGGCGCAGGCATGAACGGGCGCACCTTTCCCGAGTTCGACAACGCCAGCCGCACGGTGCACAAGCCGCACCCCCACGACAGTGCCCACAAGCACGTCACCGGCGAGGCGGTGTATACCGACGACATCCCCGAGCCGCGCAACCTGCTGCACGCCTACGTCCGGCTGAGCAACACGGCCCATGCGCGCATCACCGCCATGGACGTCTCCGCCTGCCGCGAGGTGCCCGGCGTCGCCGCGGTCATGACCGCCGACGACCTGCCGGCGAAACGGGACGTGGGGCCGGTCTTCCCGGGCGATCTCGTCTTCGCCGAGGACACCATCAACTACTGGGGCCAGGCGCTGTTCGCCGTGGCCGCCGAGGACCTGGACACCGCCATCACGGCGGCGAAACAGGCCACGGTGGAGTATGACGAGCTGGAACCGGTGCTCAGCATCGACGACGCGCTGGAGAAGGAGTCGTTCGTGCTCGACACCAAACGGTTCGACAAGGGCGACACCGACTCGGCCCTGGCACAGGCAGCCCACCGGCTGGACGGCGAGTTCGGCATCGGCGGGCAGGACCACTTCTACCTGGAAGGTCAGATCGCCATGGCCGTGCCCCAGGAAGACGGCGACATGCTGGTCTACAGCTCCACCCAGCACCCCTCGGAGGTACAGCACCTGGTGGCAGCCGTGCTGGGCATCCCCGACCACGGCGTGGTTATCGAGACGCGGCGCATGGGCGGTGGCTTTGGCGGCAAGGAGACCCAGCCCGCGCACATCGCCGCCGTCGCCGCGGTGCTGGCCCAGCGCACCGGGCGCCCGGTAAAACTGCGGCTGGACCGGGATGACGACATGGTGATGACCGGCAAGCGCCACGACTTCAAGGTGCGCTACGACGTCGGCTTCGACGACACCGGCCGCATCCAGGGCGTGGACTTCATGCTGGCCTCGCGCTGCGGCATCTCGGCAGACCTCTCCGGCGCCGTGAACGACCGCGCCATGTACCACGCCGACAACGCCTACTACCTGCCGAACACGCGCATCGTCTCGCACCGCTGTTACACCAACACCGTGTCCAACACCGCGTTCCGCGGCTTCGGCGGCCCCCAGGGGATGATGGCCATCGAGTACGTCATGGACGAGATCGCCCGCCACCTGGGGCTGGACGCCTTCGAGGTCCGCCGGCGCAATCTCTACGGTATCGACGAGCGCAACGAGACGCCCTACGACCAGATCGTGGAGGACAACATCCTCCCGGAGCTGTTTGACGACATCGAGCAAAGCGCCGAATACGCCGAGCGGCGCCGGCGCGTGGACGCGTTCAACGCCGAAGGCGGCGTGCTGCGCAAGGGGCTGGCGGTGACGCCGGTGAAGTTCGGCATCTCGTTCACGACCACCCACCTCAACCAGGCCGGCGCGCTGGTGCTGGTCTACACCGACGGCAGCGTGCAGCTCAACCACGGCGGCACGGAGATGGGCCAGGGGCTGTACACCAAGGTGGCGCAGATCGTCGCCGAGGAGTTCGGCATCGACCTGGAGCGGGTGCGCATCACCGCCACCACCACCGGCAAGGTACCTAACACCTCCGCCACGGCGGCCTCCTCGGGCACCGACCTGAACGGCATGGCGGCGCAGAATGCGGCGCGCGCCATCAAGGGGCGGCTGACCAAGCTCGTCAGCGAGACGTGGAACGTGGATGCCGAGGATGTGGCCTTTCGCGACGGGCAGGTTTACATCGGCGAGGATGCTATCTGCACCTTCCCGGAGCTGTGCCAGCGGGCGCACCTGAACCGCGTCCAGCTCTCGGAAGCCGGCTTCTACGCCACCCCGAAGATTCACGTGGACAAGGCCACGCTCAAGGGCCGGCCGTTCTACTACTTCGCTTACGGCATCGCCTGCGCCGAAGTGCTGGTGGATACGCTCACCGGCGAATACCGGGTGGTGCGCACGGACATCCTCCACGACTGCGGCAAGTCACTGAACCCGGCCATCGATCTGGGGCAGGTGGAGGGCGGCTTCGTCCAGGGCATGGGCTGGCTGACCACCGAGGAGCTGGTGTGGAACGACAAGGGGAGCCTGACCACCCACGCGCCGTCCACCTACAAGATTCCGGCGGCCAGCGACATGCCCGTGGACTTCCGCGTGCGGCTGCTGGACTCCGGCTACAATCGGGAGAAGGCCGTACGCCGCTCCAAGGCCGTGGGTGAGCCCCCGCTGATGTTGGCCATGTGCGTCTACCACGCCCTCAAGGACGCGGTGAACAGCATCGCGCCGAAGGGCACCCGGGTCCGCCTGGACGCCCCGGCAACGCCCGAGAAGGTGCTGCTGGCCATGGAGCACGCCCGCGGGCTCGGTCGCGATGCCAGGGCCCCGGCGGGCAGCCTCGAGGAGGTGGACGAGTGAAACCCTGGCTCGACGCCATGAACCGCTGCGTGGCCGACGACGTGCCCTGCGTGCTGGTCACACTGGTGGGAACGGAGGGCTCGTCGCCCCGGGAGTCCGGGGCGAAGATGCTGGTCACCACGGACGACTCCACCGGCACTCTGGGCGGAGGCACCGTGGAGCTGATCGCCCAGGAGCGCGCCCGGGAGATGATCGGTGGCGGGATCACCACCGTGTCGGAAGAGGACTTCACCCTCAACGACGCCCTGGACCAGGCCTGCGGGGGGCGCATGCGGCTGCTGTTCGAGCCGTTTCTGCCCTCCCCCCTGACCATCGCCATCTTCGGGGCGGGGCACGTGGGCCGCGCACTGGTGGACGTGCTGGCCGGCATTCCCTGCCGCATCCACTGGGTGGATAACCGTGACGGTCAGTTCCCGGAACACCTGCCGGAGCAGGTGCGCACCCACGCTCCCGACGACCCGGCCAGCCTGGTGCCGGAACTCCCGGCCGGGACCCTGCTGGTGGCCATGACCCACAGCCACGACACCGATCTGGAGATCCTCAAGGCCGCCCTGCAGCGCGACGATCTCGGCTTCATCGGCACCATCGGCTCATCCACCAAACGCGGGCGGTTCATGAACCGGTTACGGGATGCCGGCCTCGGACAGGCCGCAGAGGAGCGCCTCACCTGCCCGGTGGGCCTACCCGGCATCGGCGGCAAGGCCCCGGGGCATATCGCCGTCAGCCTCGCCGCGCAGTTGCTGCAGGTGGCCGGGGAGTAACCCCGATTATCCCGCCTCGTGGTTGGTGGACCTGAAGGTCCACCCTACACCCCTCCCCTCGTCAATACGCACGCCGTCCATCCGGTGTGTCCGGCGTGACCTTCCCGTGTAGGGTGGACCTTCAGGTCCACCATCAGGACAAAAAACCCCGCCGAAGCGGGGTTTTTTACGTCCGGCAGGGCCACCTCCCGGTGGCCCTTTATCCGGGCCTAATCCTGCCCCGGCGACTGCGGGCCGACGGCATCGTCGGCCGGGCCGTTGCCGTCATCCAGCCCGTAACCGGTGAGCCAGTAGAAAGCGAAGAAGGCCGCCAGGATGAGATACCCGAGGGCGAAGTCAGGCGCGCCCATGAAGGTCATCTCCTCGGCGTGCATGATGCCGATGAACGACAGCAGCGCCGCGATACCGGCGAAGATCGTGGCGCGGAAGAAATCCTTGTCGATGATGAACACGGTAATCGCGCCCAGGATGATGCCGGTGAACATGGCGCCCTCGGCCATGGGAGCAATCCCCTCGGACACGCCGGCCATCACCTCGGCGGCGTCATTGCCGAAGTTGGTGGCAATGTAGTTGCCCAGGTAGGGCAGCATGGCCAGCACGATGGCCGGGAAGTAGCGCATGTCACTGCCACGGAATGCCGTGGAAATCATGGACAGCCCCACGAACACCAGCAGCGGCGCCACCACCGCCGTGGGGATGATCTCCGCCAGGGCGGCAATGAGGCCAAACATGGCAGCAAACAGATAGACCACGCCGTTGAGAATGCTGTAGCCACGCCCGGCGTTCATCCACTTGGCACCCACCGAGGCGATGTACACGGTGGTGGGGAACGGGCCGCCGAACACAGAACCCAGCATGGTGCCGACTCCGTCCACGGCCATGCACTCGCGCACGTCGTAGCGGTCGCCCTCGGCCTCCATGGCCTCGACGTTGTTCATGGTCTCGATGGCGTTGTAGAGCGTGATGGGCAACACCACCGTCAGCAGGCCGGCCATGGCACCGAACAGGTACGTGAAGCCCTGGATCCAGGTGAACTCCGGCAGGATGGGATAGAAGCCGAAGTGCTCCATGCCCTCGGCCACGGAACTCACCTCGGCCTGCCCGAGTAAGTACGCCAGCGCAGTGCCGATGATGATGGCGAACAGGGACGCCGGGATACGAAACGGCATGTGCACCTGGCCGACGATGCCGACGATGATGATGCCCAGCACCAGAATGCCGATCACCGGCATCTCGAAGGTGGTGAACAGCATCTGCCCGGCGATGAAGGTCAGGGCCACACCGGCCAGCGCCCCGAGCATGGCGGCGCGCGGCAGGTTGCGCTTCACCCAGGCGCCGAGCAGGCTGATGCACACCTGCACCAGACCGCTGAAGAAGCAGGCGGCGACGGCGATTTTCCATGCCATTTCGGCGTCACCGGTGAATTCGTAGGCGGGCAGGATCACACCGAACAGGAACACGAACATGATCGGCGTGCTGATGCCGTAGGATAGCGCCGTGACATCAGTACGCCCTTCCTTGCGGGCAACCCTGGCGGCGTACCAGGCGTAGTAGAAGTTGCCCACCAGCACCGCAACGGCCGCGCCCGGAATCACCTTGCCGAAGATGATGTCCGCGGGAAAGCCGAAGCCCAGCAGGGTGATGGCAATGATGACGAAGTTGGCGATATTGTTCTGGAACAGTGCGAAGAAGGCGTTGGTATCCTCCTTCTTGAACCACGGATAATGCCCCGGTACTGAAGCCATGGGTGCCCCTCCTTCCTCCGGCCGCCGTCGCTTGCGGTGACGTGGGTACGAATGGAAACGGCTGCTTTGCGCAGCTCATTTGTGACCAACTGTATACAAGCTTATTCTTCAAGAACAAGTATTTCGGATACAGTAAATGACCGCAATTGTGTGCGCAATGCCCGGGCATGACACTGTTACACTAGACTGAGAACACGGGAAGACCTGTTGTGACGGGCGTCACGGGAGGATTGGGTGCAGAAGGGGATCGGCGCGCCGTGCCCGAGAAACCGGCTGATGGTCACCGGCCGCTGCAAGCACGGCAGACACCTGGGTCGGGATTACTGCTGGATGTGATTGTGCGCCTCCACGTACCGGCGCAACGTTCGTTTCAGACGCGCCGCACGGGCGTAGTCCTCACGCGCCTCCGCCGCCGCGATATCGTCGGCGATCATGATCCTGACGCGCTCTTCTCCTTCCGGCGTCTGCACCAGGAACCAGCCCATTTCCAGGGCTGCCATCATGGGCAGATGCTCGTGTTCGGCAATCGCCTCCACTTCCTCTTCGGTGAGGTCGGACATGGCGATGCAGTCTTCAATGGTCAGCACGGTTCAACCCTCCCTGTTGAGCTGGAAAGGGCGAAAAGGCCTCCGCCCCACCCCTCCAGACACGGGTTACAGAACTGGCAGGACACCCGCCGGTGCCAATACGTTGTCGGCAGTCGACAGGCTCACTCCTGAGTGTAGACGTGCCACGAGGGCGTGCGACGCACGGACAGACGAACTGCAATCGCCTCCCTCAGAGCACCCGCATAACGCCGCCGACCACGACGCAGCGCCTGCCCGCAGCCGCGCATCGCATCGGTGACCGTTGTCCAGGAATACGCGACGGTGATCAGCCCCAACAGTTCCCACCAGTTCGAGCAGTAGATCTGCGCCTGGGCCGGGCTGCCCTCGAAATCCCAGGGTCCGCGGTAGATCACATGGGGCATGACGCGCTTCTGGGTCCGGGCCGCCTTGGGGCTGACCGACCCGCCGAAGATCCATCGCTTTCCCGACCGCAGCGCGTCCACGGCCGAGAACAGGTAGATCCGGTTGCGCTCGTGCGCGGTGAGCGCATGGCGAATCAGCCAGAAGCAGGTGATCTCCGAGGCGTTGCCCCGGGCCAGGTAGCGCTGGACGTCAGGGCGGGTGCGCACCGACTCGGGCATCATCTGGTAGTAGCGCAGAGGACCCCGCGCGTTGATGATGTAACCGCCCACCATACGGCCGTTCTTGTAGAATGCCCTGACCGTGTCGGCACAGAGAAAATAGTTGATATCAATGGGATTTTTGCAAAGTTTCCCAAAGTTGAAGAAGAATTCACGAATGCTTTCAGGGTCTCTGAGCAGAGCGCTTTCCATTGGTATACGGTCCTCTTTGGGATCTGTTCGTGCCCACGTCACCGGTGCGGATTCGGGCGTCACGCGTTAAAGAATAGTCAACTTTCCGGAACTTTCCCGGTGAGAACCTCTGCTGACGCGGGTTACAGGGCTTGACGAGCCGACGACTGTGGTAAGGTCTTCGCGTTGTGCTCTGCGTGGAGATAACGATCATTCACCCATGCAGACACGGTCCACTTTCTTCAACGATTCAACGGCGGTGAGAGGAGCACGCCACAGGACCTTTGACATGGAAGCACCGGTTCGGGCACATCATGTTTAATCAAAAATCGACGCTTGACCCTCAGCGGCTCCTGGTCCTGCGCACGCTGCTCGTGTTCACGATCGGTGGTTGCCTGTTCTTCGGGGGAATGAACATCGCCCGCGGGGTCTACCCACTCGCGGCGGTGGAGCTCGCGATCGGCCTCTTCTCGCTGTGGTTGTTCTTCTGGATCACCCGCAGCCCGGCTCCCGAACGCTGGCTGCTGATCTATCTGGTACTGTTCTTCAGCACCATGATGTTGGCAATCGCCACACCCGCGGCGTCGGCAACCGTTTTCGTCTGGGTCTTTCTGATACCGCTGATTTCGCACCTGCTGCTGGGGCGCAAGCGTGGCCTGATCATCGCGGTGGTGTTCCTTGCCCTGTCGGCAGCCATCTACTTCTACCGCGTGCACGATCAGCCCCAGTTGATGACGGCACTCGCCATCGCCAACGTGGTGCTGTGTGCGCTGGTCCTGATGGCACTGTCCTTCGCTTACGAACACGCGCGGGAGAAGACCGAGCAGCAGCTCCAGGCCCTGGCCACCACCGATTCGCTGACGGGTCTGCCGAACCGCGCGGCACTGCAGCCGGTACTCGCCCGCACCCACGCGCAAGCCGCCCGCGACGGGACGCGCTTCGCCCTGCTGTCAATGGACCTGGACCATTTCAAGGCACTCAACGATCAGCAGGGGCATGAAGCGGGGGACCGTGCGCTGGTGGCGTTCGCCGAGCTGCTTCGCGCGCGCCTGCGCGCCAGCGACATGCCCTGCCGCTGGGGCGGAGAGGAGTTTCAGGTGCTGGTGAGCGGAACCGACCGGGACGGCGCCGTGCGCATCGCCGAGGAAATCCGCGAGGCGCTGGAGTCCACCAGCCTTGCTCAGACGGAGGCAGGCGCCCAGGTCACCGTCAGCATCGGCATCGCGGTGTACCCGGACGACGGCAGAGCCATCCCGGACCTGCTGCTGACCGCCGACCGGCGGCTCTACCAGGCCAAATCCCGGGGACGGAACCAGGTGGTCGCATCGTAATCGGAGCATGGTTAGCGCCGTCCACCAACGGCACCAGGGTGTATGCCGCAGTCGCCGGGGACCGGCTTACGGTAGGCACGCGGGCGGGAAACCGCTCGTAGAATCAGCCGCGCCGGGCGGCGATGCGGATACGCAGCCGCAGCAGCGTCCACCCCACGGAGACAGCCGCCGCCGGCCACGCCAACATGCGCAACGCCTCGTGCCACGCCACCCCGTTCGCCAGGATCGCCTCCGGTGCCGTGAGCCGCAGCGCCATGGACGCACTCAACAACGAGAACGTGATCACCAGTGCAAGGTAATACGCCTGTCTTCGCTTGAGGCCAAGCAGGGCAAAGGCGACAAGGTGCACGAGAAAAACGACCAGTAGCAGGCCGGTCAGCATCGGGGGCATCGGGGGCATCAGTGGCTCGCCGTCCGGGCGGCGCGCGGCCCCCTCTGCGCCGCGCAGGGGCACGCACACCCGCGTGAATTCCCGCCATGATCGCATACTCGATGCGCATTGCGGGAGACTCAGGGGCCGTGCACAGGAAGCGCACCCGGCGACGCCGGCCGCTGGAATGGTACCTTGACCCAATGGCGTGACTACGTTATTAATCAATTGACCAATAACAACAACCGGGTATCGAGGGGCCCATGGCGACAGACACATCCACCCAGGCTGTACTGCTGGCGGACGATGACGATCTGACCATTCTCGGCACTGCGAGCCAGTGGCTGGCTTCCGGTCGCAATGTCGCCATCGCCCGTGTCATCCAGACCTGGGGCTCATCTCCCCGGCCGGTGGGCAGCATTCTCGCCGTGGACGACCGCATGCACATGATCGGCTCGGTCAGCGGCGGTTGCGTGGAATCCGCCGTGGTCCAGGAGGCTCAGGGCGTCATGCTGGGCGACGCCCCCAAGGTGCTCGAATTCGGTGTGACCAACGAAGAGGCCTGGAGCGTCGGGCTCGCCTGCGGCGGCACCATCCGCATCCTGGTAGAGCCCCTCTCGGCGGGAACCGCGTGACATGAAACAGTCCACCATCGAGACGCTACAGCAGATTCGCGCCGCCAAACGCCCGGCCGTGCTCGCCACCCGTCTCACGGACGGTCACGAATGCATCATCGATCCGGAGCAGCCTGACGGCCTTGGCCCTGCGGCGCGGGACGCGGTGCTGACCGACCGCAGCTGCCCCGTGGAAGCCGATGGCGAGACGTGGTTCCTGCAGGTGTTCAACCCGCCGCTGCGCATGCTGATCATCGGCGGCGTGCACATCGCCCAACACCTGAGCACCATGGCCCGGCAGGCGGGTTACGACGTCACCGTGATCGATCCGCGCGCGGCGTTCGCCTCGCCGGAGCGTTTTCCGGGCACGGCACTCGACCACCAGTGGCCGGACGCCGCCATGGCCGCCCTCGCCCCGGACCACCGCACCGCCGTTGTCGCCCTCACCCACGACCCCAAGATCGACGACCCGGCCATTCGCGCGGCGCTGGAGAGCAACGCCTTCTACGTGGGAGCCCTGGGCAGCCGCAAGACCCACGCCGGCCGCCGGGACCGGCTGCAGTCTGCCGGCATGGATCCGGCCGTGCTGGATCGCATCCACGCGCCCATCGGGCTCGACATCGGCGGGCGTTCGCCCGCGGAGATCGCCCTGAGCATCATCGCCGAAGTGACCCAGGTTCTGCGCCGGGGGGGTGCCCGATGAAATTCGGCGAATGCCTCCTGACGGAGGCCCAGGGCGGATTGCTGGTGCACACCATCAAGGTGGGCGGCAAGCGCTGGAGCAAGGGCCGGCAGCTCTCCGCAGACGACATCGCCGCACTGCGGGCGGCGGGCGTCGATACGGTGACTGTTGCTCACCTGGAGCCGGACGACACCCACGAAGACAGGGTCGCCGATGCCCTGGCGCGGGCGATGGCAGGCGACGGCGTGGAGGTGGGGCGGGCGTTCACCGGCCGCTGCAACCTGTACGCCGCGGAGGACGGCGTGGCGGCCCTGCACTTCGAGCGTCTGACCGCCTTCAACCACCTCGACGAAGCCCTGACCGTGGCCACCGTGCAGCCGTTCGAACAGGTCCGTGCGGGGCAGATGCTGGCCACCATCAAGGTGATCCCTTTCGCGGTGCCTGCCGCCCTGCTGGCGCACGCCCTGGAGCACCTGGACAAGCCCGCGGTCCGGGTCGCCCGCTACCACCGGCGCCGTTTCGGCCTGCTGATGACCCGCCTGCCGGTACTGAAGGACTCCCTGCTGGAGAAAGGCGAACGGGGCATCCGCCAGCGCCTGGCCGGCCTTGGTTGTGAGCTGGCAACGGTGCAGCAGTGCGACCACAACGAGAATGCCATTGCCGAGGCACTGCAGGCCATGGCCAGCACGCCGCTGGACGGTATTCTCGTTCTGGCCGCATCCGCCATCACCGATCGCCGCGATGTCATTCCGGCCGCCCTGACGGCTGCCGGCGGCAGCATCGAGCGCTTCGGCATGCCCGTGGATCCTGGCAACCTGCTGCTGCTTGGAGGAATCGGCACGCTACCGGTGGTGGGCCTGCCGGGATGCGCACGGTCACCGAAGATCAACGGGCTCGACTGGGTCCTGCGCCGCCTCGCCACGGACCTGCCACTGAACGCCAGCGTCATTGCCGGCATGGGCATCGGCGGGCTACTGCAGGAGACCAGTGAACGGCCGCAACTGCGCGAACCCGCCGCGACGGCGCAACGCAAACCCGGGGTGGCGGCGGTGGTCCTTGCCGCCGGTCACTCCCGGCGCATGGGTGACACCAACAAGCTGCTTGCCACCTGGCAGGACAAGGCGCTGATCCAGCACGGCGTCGACACCGCCCTCGCCTCCGGGGCCCGTCCGGTCTACGTAATCACCGGCCACGAGGGTGATCGCGTCGCCGGCGCACTGACCGGCCGCGATGTGGTGGTGGTCCACAACCCCGAGCACGAGGAGGGGCTGGCGAGTTCGCTGCGGGCGGCGGTCCGTGCCCTGCCGGAGTCCGTGGATGCCATGCTGGTCTGCCTGGGCGACATGCCGCGTGTCACCCCGGCCGACCTGGATCGCCTGATTGCGGCATTCTCACCGCAGGAAGGCCGGGCGGTGTGCATTCCCACCCACCAGGGCAAGCGCGGCAACCCGGTGCTGCTCGGGCGTCAGTTCTTCCCGGAAATCGCTGCCCTGGAGGGCGACCGCGGCGCCCGGGCACTGATCCGGGACAACGCTGAGGTAGTGGCGGAAGTTCCCGTGGACAGTGCCGGCATCCTCATGGATATCGACACGCCTGCCGCACTCCAGGGGCTGGACGATCACCCAGCCCCCTGAGCGCCCGGGCCGCGTTACTGCAGCCCTTCCACGATCATGAACCGCGCATCGGCAGCATCGCTGCGAAGCGCCCGCGCGGCCTGATACTCCGGTGAATTGAAGCAGGCTTCGGCCTGTTCGACGCTGTCGAATTCGATGATCACCACGCGGCCCGGCGGCTCCGCCCCTTCCAGGCCCACGCGCCGCCCTCCCCGGGCAAGCACCCGCCCGCCGTAAGCCTCTATGGCCGCAGGCGCGCGCTGCGCGTACTCCTTGTAGGCCGCTTCATCATCCACATCCACCAGCGCAAGCCAGTATGCCGTCATGGGTTGTTCTCCTCTTCCTGACGTTGAATCGACCGGCAGGCGGCCCGTTGATGTCCGGACTGCATCACCTGCACGGCCATGCTACTATTTATCAATTGCTCATTTTTGATGCGAGCTTACCGGGCCGCCGGAAAAACGCAAGGGCGCAGACCGGTCAGGACACGGCGTGGTAGTCGCGGAAATGCTCCCGCAGCGTGGGTGGCGTGCCGCGCAGGAAAGCACGCACCACGCGGGTGACATGCAGATCGAGATCGTCGGGGAACGGCAAATGGTAGATCCACTTGCGGATGCCCATGTAATAGATGCTCCCGTGCATGCTGGTGGCCAGCTGCACCTCCTCTTCCGTCAGCGGTATCTCGTCCGTGCCCGGAAGCCCACTGATCTCACGCAGCTCGCGGCACACGGGCTCCAGCAGTTTTTCGCGGACGATGGCGAGATAGCGACGGTTGAGATCGCCACCGGCCAGACCGGCCAGCATGAAGATACGGACCTGCTCGTAGGTGAAAATGGCCCGCGTGTACTCCTGATAAAAGCGGATCAACCGCTCCTCCAGGGACAGGGAGCGGTCAGCGAGAAGATCGTCCCAGCGCGGCTGCCAGCGCTGGAAGAACGTCTCCTGGTAGACACGCTCAATCAGGCTTTCCTTGCTCGGGAAATAACGATACAGAAGCGGCTGAGTAATCCCCAGGCGTTTTGCCAGTTCACGGGTCTGACCCTCAAAGCCGACTTCCGCAAAAAAGCGGATCGCTTCATCGACAATCTGCCGCTCACGATCCTGTGGGTCGAGCCGCTTTTTCGAACGGCCTTTCACGGCCGTCGTTCCGGAGCCTGCATCACTCACAGGAAACACCCCTTTGCAATTTGTTCACACCCCGGAGCAACAAGTGGCCTGGCGCATGGCCCGAGCCGCAGCGCGCGTCGAAAACACTGCCGGCCCCCTCTCGCTGGCGCCTTGCGACACCGTGCGAACGTCCTCCTGTTCTGGCTCCTGCCGATCTCTGATGATAGCACGCACCACCCTGATCGCTCCATGAAAGCGCCCTTTCCGCGCCACACGAAAGGCCCGGCAATACCGGCCTGGGCGGGGCACAAAAATCGCCTGAAACCCGTACATCAGGGAAGGAATGATGACCGAAAATAACACCGATTCGATTCAGGAAATGCAACCCGATACGCTCATTGATGTGGCCGGCACGTTCGGAATCGATCAGCATCTCGAGGTTCCGGCTTTCAGCCGTCGCACGGGCCACGTGCCGGCGCTGGACGCGAGTTATCATTTCGACTCCGATACCACTCTGGCGATTCTGGCCGGATTCTCCCACAATCGCCGGGTGATGGTGCAGGGATTTCACGGCACGGGGAAATCCACGCACATCGAACAGGTGGCCGCCCGCCTGAACTGGCCCTGTATCCGCATCAACCTCGACAGCCACATCAGCCGCATGGACCTGATCGGCCGCGACGCCATCGTCCTGCGCGACGGCGTCCAGGTGACAGAGTTCCGCGAGGGCCTGCTGCCGTGGGCACTGCAACGGCCGGTGGCGCTGGTCTTCGATGAGTACGACGCCGGCCGTCCGGACGTGATGTTCGTGATCCAGCGGGTGCTGGAAGCCGAAGGCAAACTGACCCTGCTGGACACCAACCGCGTCATCACCCCGCACCCGGCGTTCCGCATGTTCGCCACCGCCAACACCGTGGGTCTGGGTGACCCGAACGGCCTCTACCACGGCACCCAGCAGATCAACCAGGGCCAGATGGACCGCTGGAACATCCTGGCCACGCTGAACTACATCGACCATGACACGGAGGTGGAGATCGCCCTGCGCAAACTGCCGCACTGGCGCACCACCGAGGGCCGGGACGCCGTCTCGCGCATGGTCGCCACGGCGGCGCTGACCCGCTCGGGGTTCATCAACGGCGACATCTCCGTGCTCATGTCGCCGCGCACCGTCATCACCTGGCTGGAGAACACGGACATCTTCGGCGACCCGGCGTTCGCATTCCGGGTGACGTTTCTCAACAAGGCCGACGGGCTGGAACAGGAAACCATCGCCGAGTACTACCAGCGCTGCATGGGCGCGTTGCCGACCCCCGCAACCGGGGGCATCCACCTGAAACCCGCCGGGACCGGTCATGGCTGACCGGTCACTCCGCTTCGCGAGGGCGCAGACGGCCGTTGCCCGGGCGCTGTCCGGTGATCCGCGGCTCAAGGTCACGCTCGACGCCACCCCGCCCGCCGATGCGCCCCGGGAGGCGCTGGATGCGGTCCGCGGCCTCGCCGATCTGGAGGCGCTCAAGCGCCGCCACCACGGGCACGCGGCGCACGCCCGCCATGCCCCGTCGGCCGCGGCGGCGCGCGCGGTATACGACTGGGCCGAGGAGGCACGGCTCTCGGCGCTGGCGGGGCGTTCGCTGCTGGGCGTCACCCGCAACCTGGACGCGGCACTGGAACAGCGCTGCCGCGAGGCCGCCCCGGAGACGGCAGCCGCGGACGTGGACACGCCCCTGGCCCTGGCCGCCGGCCTGTGGTTGCGTGAGCAGCTCACCGGGCGGTCCCTGCCGCCTACGGCGGCCCGCATTGTCGGCTGCCGCCGGACGCGTATCAGCGCCGCCCTGACACCGCTCGTGCCGACACTGAACAGGCTATTGCACCAGCAGGATGCCTTCGCCGCGACGGCGGCCCGGCTGCCCGCCGCCCTTGGCATGCCCGTGGGCGACAACCCGGAGACCCCGCTACCCCGGGACGACGCACCGGGGGACGAGGACGACGATACGGGCACTGCAATGCCCGCGGCTGGCTCACCAAACCCCGCCGATGCCGCGGACCAGGAGACCGCGTCCGGCGACCGGGCGGAGTCCACCGCCAGCAACGGGCCTGCACTGGCGGCACCGGAGACGGAGGACACCGGATCACCGGACCCGAACGGCATCGGCGTTCGCGAAGCACCCACCGAACGCCCGGGCACATACCGGGTGTATACGCGCGCGTTCGACCGCATCACCCGCGCCGGGGATGCACTGGAGCGTGCCCGCCTGGAACAGCTCAGCACCCGGCTGAGGCAGGGCGACGCCGAGGAACACACCACCATCATGCGGCTTGCGCGCCGGCTGGAGCGTGCGCTCATGAGCGAACAGCGGCGCCGCTGGGTCTTCGACCAGGACGCGGGCCTGCTGGACGCCACCCGTCTTGCCTCCGTGGTCGCGGACCCCACGCTACGCCTCCCCTTCAAGCGCGAGATCACCACGCCGTTCCCCGACACGGTGCTGACCCTGCTGCTGGACTGCTCGGGGTCCATGCGCGGGCGCCCCATCCGGCTGGCCGGGCTGTGCGCCATGGCGGTGGGCGAGGCGCTGGCACGCTGCGCCATCAAGGTGGAAGTGCTGGGCTTCACCACGCGCGCCTGGGACGGCGGCGCATCCGGTGCCGCCTGGGAGCGCGCGGGCCAGCCGGCGGCGCCGGGCCGCCTCAACGATCTGCACCACATCATCTTCAAGGAGGCCGACGCGCCTTGGCGGCGCAGCCGGCGCAACCTCGGACTGCTGCTGCAGGATGATCTGCTGAAGGAGAACATCGACGGCGAGGCGTTGCAGTGGGCGCATCAGCGGCTGCTGCGCCGGCGCGAGGCGCGGCGGGTCCTTCTGGTGATCTCCGACGGACTGCCACGGGACGGCTTGACCCGGCGCGCCAACCCCACCGGCTTTCTGGAGGCCCATCTTCGTCATGTCATCGACCATATCGAGGGGCACTCCCCGGTGGAGCTCGCCGCCATTGGCATCGGTCACGACGTCACCGCCTACTACCGCAACGCCGTCGCCATCCCGGCCGCGGACCGGCTCGGCGCCGCCATGACCGGGCAGTTGCTCGCGCTGTTCACTGGCCGCCGCCCGTCAGCGCAGGAACAGTAGTAGCAGGATCAGCACCGCCAGGCCGACACCGCCGTAGATCAGCCAGGTGTTCCCGCCGCCCTCGCCCTGCGTGGCCGCACCGGCCTCATCGTCGGCCCCCGCCTCAGCCTCGCCACTGGACAGGCGCGCGTTCAGCGCGCTGAAGAACTGATCCGCATACTTGCGCGCGGTGCTCTGAACCAGCCGCGAGCCCAACTGCGCAAGCTTCCCGCCCAGCTGGGCCTGGGCCGTGTAGGTCAGCCGCGTACCGCCGTCGGCGTTATCCTCCAGGGTCACCGGTGCGGTGAGCTTGGCGAACCCGGCGGCCCCCTTGCCTTCGCCCACGATGGTGTAGCGCTGCGCCTCCTCCACATCCGTGAGCGTGACCGTGCCGTTCAGCGTCGCCTTCACGGGGCCGACCTTGGCGGTCACGGTGGCATCGAACCCGGAGCCGTCGTCCGTCGGTGTCAGCGCATCACAACCGGGAATGCAGTCACGCAGCACGTCGGGGTCGTTGATGGCCTGCCAGACCGTGTCGCGGTCGGCCGGGATGTCGTACTCACCACGGATATCCACAGTGTGTTTCTCCTCAGTCGGTTCAGATCAATGCCAGCGTCAGCAACGGGAACGTGGCGACCATGATCAGGGTGACCAGCATGATCGCGACAAAGGGCAGCACGCCGACGAAGATGGACTCCACGGACACGTTCGGATCGTTCAACGTCGATTTCACCGTGTAGATGGAAATTCCGAACGGTGGCGTGAGCAGCCCGATCTCCACGGCAATGACGGTGATGATGCCGAAGTGCACCAGATGGAAGCCGAAGTCCTGGGCAATGGGGACGGCAATGGGCGTCATGATCAACAGGATCGACGTGGAGTCGAGAATCATCCCGAGCAGCAGCACGATGATCACGTAGATCAGCAGGAAGCCGTAGGGGCCGAAGCCCGCGTCCTGCACGAACATGGCGATCTCGGCCGGCATGCCCACCATGGCGAGCATGCGGCTGTAGAAGCTCGCGGCGATGAGCAGGATGAGAATGCCCACGGCCACGCTGCCGGTCTCCCACAGCACCTGCCAGGCGCGGGACGCATTCAGGCTGCGCCGGGCCAGCGCCAGGACCAGCGCCCCGAACGCGCCGACACCCCCCGCCTCCGTGGGCGTGAAGAAACCGGAGTAGAGCCCGCCCAGCACCAGCGCCACCAGCAGCAGGATCGGCACCAGCTTGACGCAGATCTCGCCCAGGCCCATCACGCGCTCCGCTTCCCGCCCGTGCGCCGCTTTCAGCTTCTCGGCCATGTTGTAGACCAGGTTCGGCGCGAACCGGGCCAGCAGCAGGATCATGATCACGAAGTTCACCGCCAGCAGCAGCCCCGGCAGCACCCCGGCCAGGAACATGTGGCCAATGGAGACTTCGGCGAGAATGCCGTAGACGATCAGCAGCAGGCTGGGCGGGATCATCATGCCCAGCACCGAGCTGCCCGCCACCGTCCCGGCGGCGAACGCCTTGTTGTAGCCCAGCCGCGCCATTTCCGGCACCGCCACCTTGGTGAACACCGCGGCGGAGGCGATGGAGACACCGGTGACCGCTGCGAAGACCGTGTTGGCGGACACCGTGGCGATGCCGAGCCCGCCGCTGATGCGGCGCAGGAGCGAGGCGGCCACATCGAAGGTGTCCCGCCCCACGTTGGATATACTCACCAGCAATCCCATCAATACGAACAGGGGAATGGTGGCGAATATGTAATTGGAGATGCCGTTGTACGCGGCGATGTACATGAGGTTGAAGGCGAGATCGATGTTGTCCCGCACCAGCCACACGCCAACAAAGGCCACGCTCATCAGGGCGACGGCGATATGCAGCCCCATGATGACCAGCACGAACAACAGGGCGATCAGTGTCAGCCCGAGGCCAAGGTCCGTCATATGACGTCCGCCCTCCCTTCAATGAGCCGGCGGACGTTCACCGGAACCAGTGCCAGACAGGCGAGCAGCGCCAGCGCGGAGCCAAGCACCACCAGCCCCCGGAACGGCCAGGTCTGCATGGTGAACTGCCCCCGCACGCCGAAGTACTGCCCGCTCACCCAGGCATCCACGAACTGACCCCACGAGGCGGTAATCAGCAGGGCGAACAGGGTGGCGCCGATCAGCAGATAGAGGATCTCCAGCGCGCAGCGCACCCGGGGCAGACGCTCGGCCAGCAGGTTGAGCACGAATCCGGCCCGGGTCAGGCGTCCCGACACCACCGCCCACGCAAGCTGCAGATAGACAATGGCCACCACCGAACGGCCGGCAAACTCGGCCACCCCGGTGATCGGCATGTTGAGAAAGTTGCGGCCGACCACATCGGCGACAATCAGAAACATGAGAAACACGATCCAGACCGTCCCCAGCGCCCCGAACACCATGGGGATGTAACGGAACAGACCGGCCTCGATGCCTTCTCCGCCCTTGATGGTCTCGCGGAGTTCTTCATCAGTGCTGCCCACGGCGCACCCCCGGATCGACGAACCCGAAAGGTGCACCGGCCCCGCCGGCGCACCTTTCAGCGGTGACGGCTTCAGCGGACGATGGCGTCCCAGTCGCGCAGCGGCTCTTCGCCATGCTCGCGCAGCAGGTCGAAGTACGCCTTGAGCAGGTCTTCGGCATCGTCGCCGCCCATGTCGAGCCAGTCCTCGACAATGCTCTCGGGCAGGCTCTCCACCCAGCGCTCCTTCTCGGATTCAGGCAGCTCACTGACGTTCAGGCCCTGGTTCTGCATCTTCTCGAGCGCGTCGTCCATCTGCTCGGTCACGTACTCGCCGTGGCGCAGGGAAGTCTCCTTGCCGGCCTCGAGAAAGGCCTCCCGAACCTCTTCCGGCAGGCCTTCGTAGAAGTCCTTGTTCACCGCCACGCTGCCGAAGTACATGGCGCCGATGCCCACGCGGGTGAGCTCCGGGGCCACTTCGTAGACCTGGGTGGGCTCGATGCCGGTGGCAAACGAGAGCGCCCCCTCGGTGACACCGGTCTGGATGTTGGTGTAGTAGGTGGTCAGCGCGCCGTCCACCGGCGTGGCGCCGGTACCGGAGAGCCAGTTGGCCGAGGAGCCCGGCGCGTTGATGCGCATGTTGCGCAGGTCGTCCAGGCTCTCCACCTGGCTGGTGGCGTAGATGTCGTAGCTGTCGGTGATCAGCGAGGACAGGTGCACCATGTTCTGGGATGCCCAGCTGTCCACAAGCGCACCCACTTCGGTATTCAGCTCGTCAAAGATCTGGACCAGCAGTTCGTGATCCTCGGTAGCGAACGGCGTGTAGTAGGTGACGTTCTGCAGGGGCATGTCGGAGCCCTCCCAGACCGTGCCGACCATGCCCACGTCAACGATCCCGTCACGCAACGAAGTGCGCGTATCACCGAAGTCGAACAGCGTGCCACCGTAGGACTCGCGCCAGTTGATCCGGTAGTTGCCGCCGTTGTCCTCGAGGATGCGATCCACTTCCGGCTGGAAGACGTTCTGCATGGCCCAGACCCAGATGTTCTGGGTGGGGTGGCTGGAGCCGATCTCGACCCGGATGGTCTCCGTGGCCGCGGCGGTGCTTCCCGCCATCAGGGCGCTCAGCGCAAGCGCGCTGAGCCCGGCGGTCTTTCGCGAGTGGATGATTCGTTTCATGGTGTCTCCTCCGTCTCTCTAATCACCGGCGTGATGCCGGCCTTTTATAGTTTCCGTTGCACGCCGTCAGCGCCCGTCCGGATCGGGGACCTTGCCCAGGGCGGCGAGCACCCGCTCCGGCGTGAACGGCATGCGGGTGACCCGGCCGCCGAAGGGCCGGATGGCGTCGTTGATGGCGTTCATGACGGCCGCCGGTGCCCCCGCGGTACCGGCTTCCCCTGCCCCCTTTGCGCCCAGCTCCGATTCCTGGGTGGGCGTCTCCACGTGGCCGATCACCATGTCGGGCATTTCCGATGCCATGGGCACCAGGTAATCGGCCATGTTGGCGTTCTCGAGCTGACCCTCCGCGGAGTACACGCACTCCTCGTACAGCGCACCGCCAAGCCCCTGCACGATGCCGCCGCGGATCTGTTCGTCCACCAGCTGGGGGTTGATCACCCGACCGCAGTCCTCGATGCACCAGTGCTTGAGCGGCTTGACGAAGCCCGTCTCCACATCCACTTCCACCAGGCTCGCCTGGATGCCGTTGGTGAAGGCGAACGGGTAATCGCTGGTGATGTAGTGGCGGGTGGCCACCATCTCCCGGTCCAGATCCTTGGGCAGGGTGTCGCCGCGGAAGTAGACGATGCGGCCGAGCTCGGCGAGCGGCATGCGCTCTTCGCCGGTGGCTCGATCTTTGACCGCGCCGTCGATAATGTCCAGGGCTTCCGGCGTCGACTGCAACATGGCCGCCGCCACCTGCAGGATGTTGTCGCGCAGTGCGCGGCCGGCACGGAATGCGGCCGCCCCGCCGATGCCCGCGCCCCGGGACGCCCAGGTGCCGCCGCCGTAGGGCGTGGTCTGGGTGTCGCCGGTGATCACTTTCACCGTCTCCATGGGCACGCCGACACTCTCGGCCACCACCTGCGCGAGCATCCCTTCCGTGCCCTGGCCCTGCTCGGTGACGCCGGAGAGCACCACCAGGGAACCATCGGGGTCCATGCGCACCGTGGCACCGTCCTGTGCCGAGATGCGCGCACCACCGATGCCGTACATGAAGGGACTGGGGTTGGTCAGCTCGATGAAGCTGGCAATGCCGATGCCGCGGTAGACACCCTTACCGCGCAGCGCCTCCTGCTCCCGGCGCAGACCGTCGTAGTCCATGAGGTCCAGCAGCTTGTCGAGGCTGGCGTGGTGAGACAGCCCCTCGAACCTCATGCCGCTGGCAGCGGTGTAGGGGTAGGCGTCGTCGGGCACCAGGTTGCGTCGGCGCAACGCCACCGGATCCATGCCCAGCGCCTCCGCCGCCAGGTCCACCATGCCCTCGGTAACCGCGCAGGCAATGGGGTGGCCCACGGCACGGTACTGGCACATGGGCGCCTTGTTCTGCATGACCACCGTGGTGGTGGCCTTGTAGCCGGCCAGGTCGTAGGGCCCGCCACAGAGGTTCACTACCTGGTTGCCCTCGATGGCGCTGGTGCGCGGGTAGACGGAATAGGGACCGATACCGGTGAGGTCGTCGATCTCCAGGGCAGTGATCCTGCCGCTGTCATCCACGGCCATGCGCGCCTTCACCCGGTGATCCCGGGCATGGATATCGGAGGTGAACGACTCCAGCCGGTCGGCGATGAACTTCACCGGCCGGCCCATGACGCGGGAGATGGCGGCGGTGGCCATTTCATCGGGGTAGATGTGCACCTTGATGCCGTAGGAGCCGCCCACGTCGCCGCAGATCACCCGCACCTTGCCCTCGGGCAGATCCAGGTGCTTGGCGAACGACGACTGGATCATGTGCGGCGCCTGGGTGGCCGCATAGAGGGTGAGCTGGTTCTCGGAGCGGTTGAAATCCGCCAGGATGGAGCGCGGCTCCAGGCACACGCCGGTGTGCCGGCCGGTATGGAAGGTCTCTTCCACCACGTGCGCCGCGGACGCGAAGGCGTCGGCCACGTCGCCGGACTCATGGGTGCGGGTGAACGTGAGATTGTCGCCCAGTTCCTCGTGCAGTACCGGCGTGTCCGGATCCAGGGCGGTCTCCATGTCCGCCACCACCGGCAACGGCTCGAAGTCCACCTCCAGCGCGGCGGCGCCGTCCTCGGCCACGGCGCGGCTCTCGGCCACCACCGCCGCCACCGGCTCACCCACCCACATGGCCCGCTCCACGGCCAGTGCGTGCTGCGGCGCGGACTTCATGCCCTTGAGATGATCCAGCGTAGCCACCCAGGGCGTGCAGACATCTTTCAGATCGTGCCCCGTGAACACGCGCAGCACACCCGGGATCGCTTTCGCGGCGTCGGCATTGATGCCGTTGATGCGGGCGTGGGCGTACGGGCTGCGCAGGTAGGCCACGTGCACGGTGCGCGGCAGGTGGACGTCGTCCACGTACTGCCCCCGCCCCTCCACCAGCTTGCGGGCATTGGGGCGCGGCACCGTCTTGCCGATATAACTGTTGGGTCGATCGACCTGGTTGAGATCAATAGTCATTCCGAGCCTCCTCCCGCCTGGGTGGCGCCTGCACGGGTGCCTGCGGCCATTTCCACTGCGTCGACGATCGCTTCGTAGCCGGTGCACCGGCAGTAGTTGCCGGAGATGTGCTCGCGGATCTCCTCGCGCGAGGGCTGGCCGTCGCGGGCGAGCAGGTCCGCCGCGGTGATCAGCATGCCCGGCGTGCAGAAGCCGCACTGGAGGGCGTTTCGCTCCACGAACGCCTTCTGCAGCGCCTCCAGGGAGCCATTGTCGGAGAGCCCCTCGATGGTCCACACCTCCGCACCATCCGCCTGGGCCGCCAGCATCAGGCAGCCGCGCACCACGTCGCCATTCACCTGCACCGTGCAGGCGCCGCATACACCGTGCTCGCAGCCGGTGTGCGTGCCCGTGAGGCCCACATCCAGGCGCAGGAAATCCACCAGGTGGCGGCGTGCGTCCACGCGGCGCGCGACGCGCTCGCCGTTGACGGTGACCGTCACATCCACTTCATGCGCAAAACTGTTGTCGCTCATGCCCGCTCCCCTTACTGCGCCCGCAGCGCGTTGATGGCCCGCTGCAGGATGACCCGTGCCAGATGGCGCTTGGTTTCCGGCCCGCCGGTCAGATCGCCCGGCGGGTCGAGGTCATCGTCCAGCGCTTTCAGTGCCGCGCTCACGTCGCCCTGCTCCAGCGCCCGCGCGGCGCCCTCAGCCGGCACCGGTGCGTCGCCGACCCCGAAGTAGACCACCCTGGCTGCGCGCAGGGCGTCGCCCTGCACGTCCGCGGCGAGAACGATGCCGACGATGGCGTAATCCCCGTGCCGGCGCACCAGCTCCTGCACGGTCTGGCGCCGTGTGCCGGCCTTGGGAATCTCGATGGCGGTGAGCAGCTCGAAGGGCTCCAGCGCCGTCTCGTACAGGCCAAGGAAGAAGTCGGCGGCGGGGATGCGACGCTCGCCCCCCTGCCCCTGCACCACCAGCTCGGCATCCAGTGCCACCACGCAGGCGGGAAACTCGGCGGCGGGGTCGGCGTAGGCCAGCGAGCCACCAATGGTGCCGCGCGTCTGGATGGCCGGGTGGGCAATCAGCGGTGCCGCCTCGGCAATGGCCGGGGCGTGCGCGGCCACCAGCGGGTCGCGCGCCAGCTCGGCGTGGCGGGTCATGGCGCCGATGCGGATGCGGTCACCGCTCTCGGTCACCCCGGCAAGATCGGGCACATGGTTGATGTCGATCAACGCAGGCGTATCCGCGAGGCGGAGCCCCAGGCCCGCGATCAGGCTCTGGCCTCCGGCGAGGATCTGGGCCTCCTCGCCCGCCTCGGCCCACAAAGCGAGCGCATGCGGCAAATCCTTCGCCCGCGCATAGGCGAACTGGGCAGGTTTCATCAGCTTCTCCTCCGACCGACGCCGCCGATGGAGCCCCCATCTGCAGCGGGTAACGATGTTGTTGTTTATCAGATGCTCTCTTAATCAAATGATAAATACAAGCCGAAATCAATGCTGCGCCGAAGCATCGGTTGCGGGGCTGTCGATTTCGCGCTCCGCCGCACGACGAGCAAGAAACGGCAGAGGAGACACAACCATGCGTTACATGCTCATCCGCAAGGCGGACCATCACACCGAAGACGGCGTGATGCCGTCGGAGGCGCTGCTCAAGGACATGGCGGACTACAACGAGCGCCTGCTGCACGCGGGCGTGCTGGAGGGTGGTGACGGGCTGCGACCCAGCCGTGACGGCTACCGAATCCAGTTCCGCGACGGCGAGCCCACCGTCACCGACGGCCCGTTCACGGAATCCCGTGAACTGATCGCCGGATACACCATTCTCGACGTGGATTCCCCCCGGGAGGCGCTGGACTGGGCGATGCGCTGGCCCCGCTCGGACGGCGACGGCAACGTCACCCTGGAACTGCGGCGGTTCTTCGCCATGGAGGATTTCGACCCCGGTCCTGCCACAGACCAGCACCGCGCCCTCGGTGACCAGCTCACACGGTTGCCCACGGCCATGAACGTGCACGTGGTCTTCCCCGGCAACTGCCGGGAAGCCATGACGTTCTACGCCGATGTCACCGGCGGCAGTGTCGAGGCCATGCTCACCTTCGGCGAGACGCCCGCCGCCGCGGACACCCCCGCCGACTGGCACGACCGCATCATCCACGCCTCGGTCAACCTGCGGGGCCGGCGCATCATGGGCGCCGACATGGCCGGCGACTGCTATACGAAACCCCAGGGCGCCCGGATTCACCTGGAGTTCGCCGACCCGGCACGCGGGGAGGCCGTGTTCAACCGGCTGGCAGACGGCGGCAGCATCGTCATGCCCTGGGAGCAGACCTTCTGGGCGCACCGTTTCGGCATGGTCGACGACCGCTTCGGGATCGGCTGGATGATCAGTTGCGAAATCGACCACTGCACCGACAACACCGGGAGGGACGCACCATGAAGTACGTGGCACTGGTGTACTACCAGGAAGGCATTATCAACGCCATGAGCGAAAAGGAGTGGCACGATCTGAACCAGGAGTGCATTGCCGGCGTCGAGCGGTTCAGTGCACAGGAGAAGTACCTGGGCGGTCAGCCCCTGCAGCCCACGGAGACGGCCACCACCGTGCGCGTACGCGACGGCGAGGTGATCGTCTCCGACGGGCCATTCGCCGAAACCAAGGAGCAGCTCGCCGGCTTCTACCTGCTGGAGGCCGCCGACCTGAACGAGGCCCTGCAACTGGCCAGCCGTATCCCTCCGGCGCGCTTCGGCAGTATCGAAGTGCGCCCGACCAGGGAACTACCCCCCAAGGACGAATGAGGATAACGACAATGACCTACGTTGACGGATTCGTGGCCGCGGTACCCACCGCCAACCGCGAGCAGTACATCAAACACGCCAGCGACGCCGGCTCCGTTATCAAGGAATACGGCGCTCTGAAGGTGGTGGAGTGCTGGGGCGACGACGTGCCGGACGGCGAAGTCACCTCCTTTCCCATGGCGGTGAAGTGCAAGCCGGACGAGACGGTGATCTTCTCGTGGATCCTGTGGCCCTCCCGCGCCGTGCGCGACGAGGCCATGCCACGGCTGATGAAGGACGCCCGCCTGCAGCCCGAAGTGAACCCCATGCCGTTCGACGGCAAACGGCTGATCTACGGCGGATTCGAGATCGTGGTGGAAACCTGATCTGCTGCAAGGTCGGTCGTCCACTGCCGCCCGTTCTACATCTGCCGGAACAGGTGCACGAACGGGCGGCTCACGGTGAGGGACTCCGGACGGCCTCTGAGCGTCAGGCTCAGCCGGCCGCCGAACTCCCGGTGTACGGCCTCGACCACACTGGCGTTGACGATGGTGCCCCGGTGGATCTGCCAGAACCGCTGCGGATCCAGCTGATCCGCCAGGGCCTTGATGGGCGTGCGGATCATGACCTCATCGCCGGCCGTGACCACGCTGGTGTACTTGGCGCTGGCGTGAAAATAGAACACCTCGTTAACGGCGACGAGCTGCACGCGCTCGCCCAGCCCGGCGCGGATCCACTGCAGGTACTCGGGCTCCTTCGGCCCCTGCAGCCGCTCCAGCAGCGCCGACAACGCGGCGGGGTCGTGGGTCGGCGCCGACGGCCGCCGCAGCCGCTCCACCGTGCGTGCCAGCCGCTCCGGCGTCACCGGTTTCAGCAGATAATCCACCGCCTCCTGCTCGAAGGCTTCCACCGCATAGTGATCGAAGGCGGTCACGAACACCACGCGACACTGCGCGGTCAGCCGCTTTGCCACCTCCAGCCCCGACAGCCCCGGCATGCGGATATCGAGAAATGCCACATCGGGCCGCTCCCGCTCCAGCAGCTCCAGGGCCTCGGGCCCGTTGCGGGCAATCCCCGCCACGTCCAGCTCCGGCCACGCGGCGGCCAGCTGGCGCTGCAGATGGGCCGCCAGCTCGGCCTCGTCGTCGGCAATAACCGCGGTTACGCTCATGCCCCCTCCCGCGGCAGCTCCAGCCGTGCCAGCACGCCGCCATCGGGACACGCCTCAATGGCGAGCCGCGCCCGCTGCCCGTAAAGGGCCGCGAGGCGCTCACGCAGATTGGCAAGGCCCACACCGGTGCCGCCGCCGGTGTCAGACAGCCCCTGGCCGGTATCGCGGACACTGAGCCACAGCACCCCGGCCTCCACGCCGGCGGCAACGTGCACGGTGCCGCCCGCCACCAGCGGCTCAATGCCGTGTTTGATGGCGTTCTCCACCAGGGGCTGCAGCAGCATGGGGGGCACGGGCTCGGCCGCCAGCGCATCGGGGACCTCCAGGGTGTAATCCAGGCGCTCGCCCATGCGGATGCGGTACATGGCCAGATAGCTCTCCAGCAGCCGGATCTCGTCGCCAAGCACGGTGCGCGGCTCGCGGGCGTGGACCAGGGCGTAGCGAAGGTAATCGATCAGATAACCGAGCATGCGCTTGCCGCGCTCGGGGTCGGTGTCCACCAGGCTTTGTACGTGGGCCAGGGAGTTGAACAGCATGTGCGGCTCGATTTGCGCCCGCAGCAGGCGCAGCTCGGTGGCCGCACGGTCGCGCTCGGCTTCCACACGGCGCAGCTCCTGCTCCTGCAGGCTGGTGCGGGCGCGCAGCAGGCGCTCCCGGCTGAAGAAATAATAGCCGGCGATGCCCCCGAACAGCAGCGCGATCACCACCGTCTGCAGGAAGACGGTCACCGGCGCCCGGGCGCGCTCGTCCGCGACGCCGGTCACCAGCAGAGCAAGCAGGACGCCGGCCAGCGCCCCGATCAACACGGCAGTCGCAACCCCGGCAACCAGACGCCCGCCCTCCAGCCGCCGGAACGGCACCAGCTCGAGCATGACGAAGATGCTGAGCCCGATACACTGGGAGAACGCCATGTTCACGGCCAACGTGCCGCCATAGCCGATGGTGGTGAGAAACGCCGCGATCAGACTGTTGAACACCAGCGTCCAGAGCAATCGCCAGTGGAGGCGCATGCCGCCCCAGCCGGAGAGGCCTTCGGACCCTGCGTTGCCCTGTTTGCCTGTCACGCGTGCCTCCTATACCGGTTTCAGCACCATAAGCGAGAACGCGGCCAGCGGTAAAACCACCGCAACGATGCCGAAGCCCATCCACAGCGTCGACAGCTGCCGGTACCGGACGGGGATCTCGCCCCCGCTGGCGAAGGCGCGGGCCATGCGCGCCTGCGCCACCTGGATGGGGATAAGAACGCCCACCCAGATCAACCCCGTCGCCAGGAACAGGGTCTGCCCCCAGTCGAGCCACGGCGTATCCAGGCTCCAGGGCCCGGTGAACACCATGGCATAACCGCTGCCGCCGAGCAGCAGAACCCCCGCCGTGGTGAACAGGATATCGGTGAGCGTCACCTGGCGCTGGGCAAAGGCCAGCACCAGCGGGTCGCGGCTGCGGTCGGCCATGGCCTTCCACCAGGCGGTCACCATGATATTCCCCAGCAACAGCACGGCGCCGAGGATGTGCAGCAGCTTCAGCAGATTGTAGGCCTCCATCGTCACGCTCCCTTCCAGTTCCCGTGAAAGCCCAGCGGCACCGGGTACGGCAGGCGGGCCTGCGCCACCGGCCCGTCAGCCAGGGCCCCGGCCCGGAACACGGACAACAGCGATACCTTTTGTTGCAGGTCCAGCGCCGTGCCGATCAGCCAGCCGTCGCTCTCGCCACCCTCACCCGGCACGAACACGTGCTCCTCGGTGATCACGCTGGCGCCGAAGTCGTAGTGCTCGGTCACACCGCTCTCCATGTCACGCCGCATCACGCCATTGGAGAGCGGGTGCCCCGCCGTTTCGGTGCGCACCGTCGTATAGAGCTGGCGGTAGCGCTCGCCGGTGCGGCGCGGATCCACACGCGGGAACTCGGTCTCCTCGGTCATGATCTGCTGATCGATCCGGCCGTTGCGCGTATCCAGGCGCACCAGCGCGGTGTGGCCACCGGCATGGGGAATGTCCTCGCCGCGCATGAGGCCGCGGGCGGCCCGGGTGACGAAATCGGCGTTGTCGTAACGGGTGTAGTCGAAGCGGACGACGCCGCTGCCGTCCTCCCAGGCATTGCCGACGTGAAAGTGCATGCCGGCGGGCAGATCGAACCAGCGCCGGCGCCCCCAGTCGCTCTTGTCGATCACCAGCACCTGCATGGCGTCGTCGCCATACCAGCGGTGGCTGTCCACGAAACTCTTGCCGCTGCCGAAACGCTCCGGGTCGAGCCGGAACGGCGGCAGCAGGAACACCAGGTGCCGGCGGGTAATGGCGAAATCGTGCACCATGGGCGAGGCGTCCAGCGCCACCACGTCGGCCCGGCGCAGTGTCCCGGACGGCGCAATTTCGTAGAGCACCAGCGCGCCGTCGCCGGGGACCACGCCGAAGTTCCACAGGGTGCCGTCGGTGTCCACTGCCGGGTGCGCGGAGAACGGCGCGCCCGCCAGGTCATCACTCCAGGTCACCCGGTCGCCGGTGGCCAGAGTTTCCGGGTCCACCTCCCAGGCCGAACCTCCCTCCCACAGGGCCAGCAGCCGATCGTCGAAGGGCAGAATGTTGGTATTGGCCACGTTCATGGCATCGGGGCTGGCTGCACGCTCCGCATCCGGAAACACCGTGCCGAAGGCCGGGCGGCGGAACGCCCCGGCACGGGTCTCGGCCATGTACTTGGGCGTCTCCACGAAGCGCGCGTGGTGGCTGATGCGGCCGTCTCGAAGGCGGTAAGCGTGAACCATGCCGTCGCCGTCGAACCAGTGGCTGTAGCGCCGGTCACCCAACGCGTGCCGTGCGGGCCCGTTGCGGTAGAACGTGCCTGTCAGGGCCTTCGGCAACCGGCCGTCCAGCTTGAGTGACAGGGTGTGCAGCTCCTCGGCACGGGGGTTCTGAAACCCAACGTGCCAGTCCGGCATCGCGGCCTCACCGGCGAGTGCGTGGGTCACTGAGCCGGGCAGAACCAGTCCGGCGCCGCTCAAGCCCATCAAGCGCATGAAATCCCTGCGATTCATGATGACCTCCTCATCACGGCCGGTTGAGACGAATGGACATGTCCACGGCATCGCCGTCCACCGTGAATGCGGCGTCGCCGAAATCCGGAGGCCCCATCCCGCCCGATGCATCCCGGCTGAAGCCCCAGGGCTCACGGGGCATGCCCGCGAGGTTGGTGTTCAGTTCACCGTCACCATCCAGATCCTGGAACGCCGCAATGGCGTAGTCGCCGTCGCTCAGGCCCGTGAAGGTGAGCACGACGCGCTCGCCGTCCACGGCCTTGCGCACTGCCTCCACGGCTCCGTCGCGAGCGTCGAAAGTCGCTTCGTCACCGTAGAGGGCCACCATCAGGTGCCCGGTATCCGGCTCGACGTTCTCGACGGTGACTCGCAGGTCGGTGGCGTGGGCAGCGGTGAGTCCCAGGCCCAGAATCAGACCGATGGTGGTGCGTGTCGTCTTGATCATGGCGTCCTCCGCAATGGGCTGGCTGTGTTGGTGATGCCAGTCTCGCGGGGTGATGGTGCGAAGGCGCGGGTTATGCGACGGGATGCGGCAGGCAGCGATGGACTGCACGTGCGCAGGATGAACGGGGTCATCCCGCGCACGCGGGCCGGCTTCTACCTGCTGGAGGCCACGGACCTGAACGAGGCCCTGCAACTGGTACGGCGGATTCGAGATGGTGGTCGAGCACTGACGGGCGCGACGGCCGTGGGCCCGCCAGCGGTCAGCGTGGCCGCAGCGTGACCAGGCGGATCGTGTCGCTCACCAGATAGCGATCGCTGAGCACGGTCAGTGGCGCACACGCGAGAATCGGATCGAGGTCCATGGTCAGGTCGGCGCCGAACGCCCACCTGGCCCAGGGCTGCCAGAGGCGGGTCAGCGCCCGCCGCCAGGGCCGTCGGGAGCCGGTGTACTCCAGCAGGCGGATCTCGCCATCCGGGCGGCAGACGCGGGCCATTTCCCGGAGCACGCGGACACGCTGCTCCGGGGGCATCACCAGCAGCACGAAGCTGCCGACGACGGCGTCGAAGGCGTCGCCGGCGAACCCGGTGTCGCCGAGATCCCCGGCCACCAGCTCCACCGGTACCGGTGCGCGGCGGGCACGCTGCTCCGCCCGCACCAGCATGGCCGGACTGAGGTCCACTGCCGTGACGGTACAACCCTGCGGGTAGAAGGCGAGGTTCTGCCCGGTACCGACACCCGCTTCCAGCACGTGGCCGCACAGTCCGGTGCACAACTCCCTGCGCAGGCGGCGGTACCGCAGCCACTCGAACGGCAGATCCACCAGATCGTACAGCGGCGCGATCCGGCGGTAGCGCGTCGACACGCCGGCCCCCCTGTCCTCTGGTGTATGCGCCACCGGCCTCAGCCCGCCAGCGGACGCGACGGCCCGAACCGCTCGTAATGGCGGCGCTCCGCGGGCACCCCCAGGGCGGCCAGCCCCTCGTCCACGGCGGTCATGAAGCCACCGGGGCCCACGAAATAGTACTGGGCCTCGGACGCGGGTGCGTACCGGGCCAGCAGTGAGCGATCCACGCGCCCGATGTGATCCGCGCCGGCATCGCTGCCCGCCTGCTCGTAGACGGTAACCGCGCGTATGCGGTCGGGGTGTCTGGCGCACAGGGCCCGCACGTCGTCGGCCAGCGCATGGTGGTCGGGGCTCAGGGCCGCGTGGATATAGACCACCTCACGCCCGTGCTCCAGGGCGTGGTGTGCGATGGGCAGCAGGGGCGTCTGCCCCACCCCGCCACTGACCAGCACCACCGGATCATCGCCGGGGACCAGCGTCAGCTCGCCGGCCGGGGGCAGCAGGTCCAGGGTGTCGCCCACATCCATGGATTCGTGCCAGTGGCGGCTGACGTAGCCATCCGGTTCGCGCTTGATGGAGACCCGGTAGCTGCGGCCGTTCGGGGGCGCGGACAGGCTGAAATGGCGGTAGACCGGCTCGCCGTCGATGACCAGCCGCATGCCGACGTACTGTCCCGGCTCGAAGTCCGCCACGGGTCCGCCGTCTTCCGGCTCCAGCTCGAACGACGTGATCACCTGGCTTTCCTCGCGCCGACGGGCCACCCGGAAGCGCCGCAGGCCGCGCCAGCCGCCGGTGCGGCTGGCGAACGCGCTGTAGTACTGCGCCTCGGCGGCAATGAGCAGATCGGCGAGCTCCTGGTAGAGGGCGCCCCAGGCGTCCGCCACCTCCGGTGTGACCGCATCACCGAGCTCCTGCGCCACCGCGGCAAGCAGGCACTCACCCACGATCGGGTACTGCTCTGGCTGGATGCCCAGGGAGACATGCTTGTGCACCGCCGTTGACAGTGCCTCGCTGGCCGCGCCCGGCGTCTTGCGCAGCTGCACATACGCCAGCACCGCCTGCGCCAGCGCCCGCGGCTGGTCGCCGCTGCCCTGGTGCTTCTGGTTGAAGAAGGCCATGACCTCGGGGTAGCGCTCGAACATCAGGGGGTAGAACCGCTGCGTGATCGCCTCCAGATGCTCGGCAACCACCGGCGCCGTCTGCTCAATGATCGCCTCTTGCGCGTCGGTCAACATCGTTCCTGCCTCATTCCGCGACTAAACATGTAGATCACACTCTACATTTATGGTGGCGGGTTTCGTCTTGATCGATGTCAAGGGAATAGCGGCGCTGGTGGGCCTGAAGGTCCACCCTACGCGGGCGACGCGCGCGCCTGTCCCGTCCCGCCGTGTTGATCTTCATCAAGGCCGCCGAGCCGGCCACCAACTAGCCTCCACGGACATGCTGCAGCTCGGAGGTCCCCATGGCCCACTCCCCGAACACCGACTGGTCGCCCGAGTCGGACGCCGTCCAGCGCGATCAGCGCGCCGCCTACGACAGCATGCGTGAACGGTGCCCGGTTGCATACAGCCGAATGATGGGCTGGACCCTGTTCCGCAACAGCGACGTCCGGCACGTCCTGCATGAACACGGGACGTTCAGCAACCGGGTGTCACAGCACCTGTCCGTGCCCAACGGCATGGACCCGCCCGTGCACACGGCCTACCGGCGCATTGTCGAGCCCTACTTCGACGAGGCCGCCATGGCTGCGTTCGAGCCCACTTGCCGCGCCATTGCCAGCGATCTCGCCGGGCAGCTTCACGCGCAGCGGGACGCGGACTTCATGCAGGCCTTCGCCCAGCCCTTCGCGGTCCGGATCCAGTGCGCGTTCCTGGGGTGGCCGGAGTCCTTCCATGAACCGTTGCTGCAGTGGACGCAGCGGAACCTGGAAGCCACGGGCGCGCAGGACCGTGATGCGCTCGCGGAGATCGCCGACACGTTCCGGGCGTACGTCTTTGCGATGATCGAACGGCGCCGGGAAGGCTCCCACGGCCCGGATGTCACCAGCCGGCTCATGGCAGAGCAGGTGGATGGCAAGCCGTTAACCGACGAGGAAATCGCATCCATTCTCCGCAACTGGACCATGGGAGAGGTCGGCACACTCGCGGCGGCACTGGGCATTCTCGTGCACGGAGTGGCCACCGATACAGATCTGCAGGCGCTGCTACGGGACAACCCCGAGCGCATCGAGGACGCGAACGAAGAGCTGCTGCGCCTCCACTGCCCGCTGGTCACCAACCGCCGCCGGGCCACAGCCGCGACGGATCTCCACGGCCGTGGCATCGAGGCGGGCGACACGCTGACGCTCAACTGGGTGGCGGCGAACCGTGACCCCGACGCCTTCGAGGCCGCGGAGCAGTTCCGCATCGACCGGGACCAGTCCGCGAACCTGGTCTGGGGCGCCGGCATCCACGTCTGCCCCGGCGCGCCGCTCGCCCGGCTGGAGATGCGCGTGGTGATGGAGGAACTGCTGGCCCACAGCGAGGACATCAGCCTGCGGCCGGACACTCTGCCCGACCTGGCCCGCTACCCGGGCAGCGGATATGCAACCCTTCCGGTGCACCTCCGCTGAGCCCGGCCATCACCCCCCTGGCGCGCGCGGTGCGGCCACGGCCAGGCACGACGCCCGGCTGCCGTGCCGCGCCAGGGTCGTGAACGCCTCCAGCTCCATCCCGGCGTCGCGGATCTGTGCCTTGAAGGCGTCTTCGTAGGTCACCCGGCCGAAGTCGATACTGGTGATCCGTCTCAACAGCGGCTTCAGGGTTTCCATGGTGCGGGAGGGCGTCTGCTGGATGGTCTGGGTGAAATAGACGCGGCCCCACGGCTTCAGCAGCGTGCAGCAGTGGCGCAGCGCCCGTTCGGGCTCCGGCAGCAGCATGAAGCTCGCGGAGAAGTACACCGCGTCGTACGGGCCACCGACGTGATCGTAGACGGACTCCAGCCGCACCGCGACCCGGTCCTGGAGGCGCGACCGCTGCAGCGCTCGCTGCGCCCGCGCGATGTAGTCGCCGTCGATATCGATCCCGGTCACGTGCAGACGCTTGTCCCGCACCAGCTCCGCGTTCGCCAGCAACGCGCCCGCCGTGCCGATGCCCACGTCCAGCAGCGCGGCATCGTCCGGCAGGCGCGCCAGCACCGCCGCGTACCACCGCGCGGTCAGCCTGAGGATCAGCGTGTCGTAGATGACGCTTCTGATGACGCTCTCCCGTGACTCAACTGTATCAACCTTGACTGACGGGGCTGGCCCCGCCGACCTGACACTCTACCCTACGCTCTACTCCGTTACCCCGGTCCGGTACCATGCGCCCATGATCAAGACAGAACGCGGTGCACTGGGATTGTCTGCGGCGATGGCACTGGCACTGGGCGTGCTGGGGCTGGTCATCGCCTTCGTCTCCGGCTCCCAGGCCATCATGCTGGATGGTCTGTTCAACGTCAGCTACTTCGTCATCGCCCTGGCCACGGTGCGGGTCGCGCGCCTGGCGGAGATGCCGGACAGCGGCACGTTTCCGTTCGGCTACGGCTATTTCGAATCGCTCATCAACGCCGGCAAGGGGCTGCTGATACTCGGTATTTCAGCGCTGGCGCTGGGCGACTCACTGATCGCCCTGGCCACCGGCGGACGGGAGGTGGCGGCGGGGCTCGCGATCACTTACGCGGCGATCGCCACCACCGCCTGCGGCGCCACGGCCATGACGCTCCGCCGCCTCGAAAAGCGGCTGGCGAGCCCGCTGGTCACCGCCGACGTGGGCAACTGGGCCGTGAACACCGCGGTCTCCGCCGCCGTACTGCTGGCCTTCTGCCTGATTCCGCTGCTGCACTGGCTGGAGCTGCCCCGCTTCACGCCCTATATCGATCCGCTGCTGGTCACGTTGATCGTCATTCTCTGTATCGGTGTCCCGGTGCGCATTGCCGCGCGGGCCATCATGGAGCTGCTCAACCGCTCACCGGCAGAGGCCGTCCGCCAGCCGGTCCAGACGCAGGTGGAAGCAGCGGTGGCCGGGCTGCCCGTGGACGAGCTCCACGTCCGCATGGTGCACCCGGGGCGCACCCTGTACGTGCTGGTGCACGTGGTCCTGCCCGCCGATTACCGGCCTGACAGCCTGGCGGCGCTGGATGCGGTGAGGCGTGACGTGTCACAGGCGGTGCGCTCGGTGGCCCGGAAATCCATCGTCGACGTGGTGTTCACCGGCGATGCGGCCTGGGCACAGCCCTGGCCACCGGGCGGCTGGCCGGCGGATCACCCGGAGCACTGACGGCGCCTGAACGCACTCAGGCGTCGTCATCCGGCACGAACACCATGGTGCCATCCTCGAGCTGGTAGGTGGTCCCGGCGCGCACGCCCTGCCCTTCGCCGATCTCGCCGCTGGTCTCGTAGCGCTCCAGGGTCTCCATGGTCTCGGGCACGACCTCGCCGTCCTCGGCCACCTCGTCGGTCTCGCTCAGCTCACTGGCCGTGCTCTGGGCCACCATGATCAGCAGTACGACAATGATCACCAGAAACACGTCGATGACGTTGACCACGGACAGGATCGGATCGTCCGCGTCGTCGGCATCCAGAAACCGGCTCATGCGGTGCCCCCCTGTTGCTCGAGCCGCTTGAGGGCGGCGAGAAGCCAGCGGCGGCGCACGGTCAGCACCCAGAAGGTGATGGAGGCGGTAATGAGCGCCAGGATGACGGCGGCGAAGGCGACCACGAGCTGCTCGCCCACGGTGGCCAGGTCGCCGTCACCCAGCGCCAGCAGCGCCGGCCCCAGCGGGATCATGGTGGCGACCAGCCCGAGCATGGGCGCCGTGCGCGAGACCACCCGCAGGGGCTCCAGCTGGCGCAGGATGACCAGTTCCAGCTCCTCGCTGTCGGCCTTGCCCGCCCGGGCCTGGTAGTGCTGCAGGGGGCACGGTGCGGTGGCACGGCGCCGTTGCCAGGCCTCCAGGGCGAAGGCGCCCAGGGCGTAGAAGGCGTAGGCGAACAACGCCATGATGATCACCAGTACCGGGACGAGAAAGAGCCGCCCCAGTTCGTACATGCCCATTTCCAGTGCGGTCATGGTCCAGTTCCCTCCTGTTGCATGGTGAGAGCCCACTGGCGGCGCCCGCGCAGGGCCTGATGGAGCATTCCCGCCAGAAAGAGCAGGATCAGGGCACCGATGTAGACGAGGATCTGCCAGCGGGGTGCGCCGGCCTCTGCCGCCGGCTCCGGCTCGGCGACCGGCTCCATCACCTCGCCGGCGACGGTCACCGGCTCGGTCACGCCGCCGGTATCCGCCGGCGCGGCGGCGTTCATGCCGAAGCCCGCCGCGGCGTCGGCAACGAATGCCTCACGCTCGTCGCTGGTGCCGGTTTCACCGTGGTCGCTGGTCCAGGCCTGGTGCTGCTCCACCAGGGCCTCCACAACGGCGTCGTCCGGGGACCAGTGACCGGTGCGTACCGCATCCAGCATGCGTTCGGTGATGCGGGTGCGCGCCTCCGGGTTGTGCTGCTGGAACCACTCGTCCAGCCCCAGGTCGTAGGCGTCTTCCACGTAGATATCGAAGAAGCGCTCCCACTGGTCGTCGCGCACCATCTCCGGCGCCGTGGCCTGCCAGCCCCAGAGGTTCTCCACGGTGTCCTGCAGCGTGGTGGTGCCGGAGTACCCTTCGTCCACCATGCTCTGCAGCCAGCGCGGGTGGTGGTAGCGGGTGCGGATCTCCCGGGAGAGGAAGCGGTCGGCCCGCTCCATGCGCGCGTTGGCAGTGTCGCGCAGGTTGCTGATGTAGAGATCCGGCCGTTCGCCGCCGGCAGTCTGCGCGCCCAGGGATAACCCGCCCAGGTACTGGAACGGGTCATCGGAAGACAGCAGGCCGAAGACGTTGGAGCTGCGGGCGAACACGGCGGCATCCACGGTGGCCAGCTGCTGCGCGAACAGGTTGATGTCCGGAACGGTCTCGCCCCAGTACGCCGGATCGGGACCGTAGGCGTGCTGGAGGCGGTCCAGAAAGACCTCGCCCATGTAGTCCTCGTCCAGGGCATCGCCGTCGGCCCAGGCGTCCACGTCTGCCACGGCGCCGTCGAGTCCGGTGCCGTACTGGCCGATGTCCGAGGAGAAGGCGCGGGTGCGGCTCAACCGCGCCACGGCGTCCGCGTCCAGGTCGGCGGTTTCCAGTTGCCGGGCCAGGTGGCGCGTCATGGCACGCACCGGGTTGTCGGGCTCACTCAGATCCGCCACCTCGGCAGCCGCCCCGGCCAGCAGCTCCAGGGTGCCGGCAAAGGCGTCGCGGTAGAGCCCGCTGGGCTGCAGCACCACGTCCACCCGCGGTCGATCGAGTTCATCCCGGGGGATGACCTCGTAGCCCTCAAGACGCCCGCGGTCGCTCCACACCGGCTCCACCCCCAGCGCCGTCATCACCTGCCCTTCCATGACGCCGTGGTGGCGCATGACCTCCATGGCCCAGAGGGTGAACGCCAGCCGCTCCGGCGGCTCACCATGCTCGTCCCGGTGATCGCGGATCAGGCCCTCCATGAGCTCTGCGCCGGTCTCGTAGGCGGCGCGGGTGGGCACACGGGAAGGGTCGAAACCGTACAGGTTGCGCCCGGTGGGCAGGGAATCCGGGTTACGCATGGGATCGCCTCCCACGGAAGGCTCGATGAAGCCGCCATCCAGCGCGTGGATGAACGCGCGGGTTTCGTTCCGGGCGTCGCGCAGGGCGTCCAGGTCGTCGTGCCCCTGGTCCAGATGGTCGGCGACCGCGGCATCCACGTCGGCCTCCGGGGGGTCGCCGAGCAGATGGTCTTCCAGCAGGCGGTAGGGCTCGGACTCCACGACGGCGGTCTCGAAGTCGCCCACGAACAACTCGTGCCGGTCGGTTGCGGTGGCCTCGTAGTATGGATCGCCCAGCATCTGCATGACCGTGGCCAGCAAGTGTTCGTCGTCGGCCGGACGCCCGAGGGTGTGCAGGCCGATGGGCTCGCTCTGCTGCGCGAGGTCGTGGATGTAGTGGTGGACGGCGTGGGCGTAGTCGTGGAAGGCGCTGTCCAGATCCTCGTCACTGAAGCCCAGGTCGGCGTGGATATCCAGCGCCCGGCTGGTCTCGACGATCTGGTCCTGGACACGCTCGCGGGTGCGGCCGTCGTCCAGTTCCTCCCAGTCGTGGATCAGGTCGTGGAGATCGACCAGCTCGTGGTAGAGCGCCGCCGGAGCGAAGGGCGGCGTCTGGTGGGAGACCATCGTCGCCCGCGTGCGTCGCTTGGCGATGGTGGCCTCGGCAAGGTTGTCCACGATGTACGGATAGATGTGAGGGAGTTCGCCGACCACGACCTGGGGGTCGTCATCGGCGGCCAGGCCACGGGTCTTGCCGACGCCGAACTCTGCCGAGCCGTGGGTCCCGAAGTGGACCAGGGCATCGGCCCGATGGCCCTGGTGGAGCCAGGCGTAGCTGGCCAGGTAATCGTGGCTGAAGGGCAGATCGGTGTCGTGGTACTCCCCCTCCCGGTCCGGGTCGTCCGGCATGGCGCGGGGCGGTTGCGGCAGCACGGCCACGTGCCCGAGCTGCAAACGCGGGATCACGAAATGGGGCTCGCCCTCGTGCTCGACCACTGTGCGTGCGCTCTCCGGGTCCCCCCACTCCTCGGTCACCCGCTCACGCAGGGCGTCACTCCGGCTGGCGAACCACTCGCGGTAGGCGCTCACCGGGTAACGCACGGCCAGGTCATCCTCGACCAGGGCGTCCAGATCCGCATCCCGGTAGTAGGTGCCCACGAGCCGCTTGCCGGCATCGGTCATGGCGTCGGCGTCGACGAGGTCGACGCTGTAGCCGGCACCGGCCAGGTCCTGCACGGTCGCCGCCAGGCTCTCCGGGACGTTCAGGTTGGACGCCGAGAAGTTGGTCTCCCCGGAGGGGTAGTTGTAGATGTAGATGCCGAGCCGCTTGTCGGCATTGGGCGTGCGCTGCAGTTCCACGGCGTTGAATGCCCGCGTGACCAGCGTGTCCAGTTCCGGGCGGACGGCAACCACCTGGTCATCGCCCTGGCGTTCCGCGGCCACCACCGTGGGGTCCGTGATGCCCGCCATCTCCGCCATGGCGAAGTAGAATGGCGTGCTGCCCCGGGGAAAGCCGACATCATCGGCCCGCCAGGCTGCCTCCGGGCCGTCGCGGTAGATCATGCCCTGGAGCACCGGCACGTCGAGGGCCAGGAAGTCCGCGCGGCGCTCTTCCGGGTTGAGGGTGACACGGTAGAACAACAGTGCATCGATCGCCGACTCCCCGTCGGGCGCCACCACGTCCGTCATGGCCGGGCCACCGCTCACCGGCACGAAGAAGGGCACGGCCACACCGCCCTGCGCTTCGATGAGTTCGACGGTGGTGTCGATCCAGTCCGTGAGGGTGTGGCGGACATGGGTGTCGTGGATCGCCACGCCGATGACCGGGCGGTCACCGAAGTCGCCGTACCATTCCTCGTACGCGGCGAGATCCTCGAAGATGAGATCGTCATGGTCCGGGTGGTAGATGCCGTGATCCGGGTACCGGATGGGCTCGGGGACGGTGTCGTCGTGGCGCGCGAACACCGCCTTGTCCATATAGGCAAGGCCGTGCTCGAAATTGCGCTCACCACCCTCCAGCAGGTACGCCGCAATCCGTTCGGCGTCATCCCGCCCGAGGCCATCCGCCTCGACCGCGTCGCGGTGAACGACAACAACGGGGGTCCCGGCGGCAATCAGTTCCGAACGCAGGGCGTCGACACGGTCCGGGTACTGGATGGCGTGACTCGGGGCAAACACCACGGCCAGGTCCCGGTCACGGACCAGCGCCGGCTCGGGCTCGGCGGCCAGGTGCTCGATCAGCCCCGTGTCCACGTGGATACCCTGCTGCTCCCCGATCTGCTCGAACCGGTGCAGCAGCCCGGGGCGCACGGTGTCGTTGCCCAGCAGCAGAAGTCGCGGTGTGCCGGCGGCCACGGTGCCGGTAACCGCCGCCAGGAACAGGAGCGCCGTCAGGCGCAGACACCAGCGCCTGACGGTGAATCGCGTCGCCGCCATGCTCAGAACTCCCAGTTCACGGAGGTGTGGTAGAACCGGCCGCGGATCTCGTTGGTGTAGGCGTCGTCGATGTCCGCCAGCCGCTGGTCGGTGACATTGTCGATGCCGGCCCGGACGGAAAGCCCTTGGGCCAGCTCCTGGTTCAGGCCGAGGTGGAGCAGCGTGTAGTCACGCGTGCGGTCGTCCCCGCGACGCTGGGAGCCGATATACTCGGTGCGCACGTGGGCGGTGGCGCCACGCCACGCGACGGCCTCGGTGAGCAGGTTGAAGCGCTGCCGGGGACGCCCCTCCAGCCGCTCGCCGGTCCCGCGGTCCTCGGCGTGGAGGTAGGTGTAGTTGGCCCGCAGCAGCACGCCCTGGTCGAACCGGTAACCGGCATTCAGCTCCACGCCCTGGGTCCGCGCCCGGTCCACGTTCTGGTACTCGCGGACCTCCGGGTCGTCCATGCTGCCGCCATCACAGTTCTCGATGCAGCGGGTGTCGATGAGGTCCTTGATGTTGTTGCGGAACACGGTGAAGCCGTACTCGCGCCGGCCGTCGTCATGCTCGAGCCCCAGGCTGAAACTGTCGCTGCGCTCCGGCTCAAGATCCTGATTGCCGATGATCCGCAGCGGGATGGTGGTGAACCGGAAGTCGTAGGTGCCGGAGGAGCGACGCAGATCCGGCGCGCTGAAGCCGCGGCCGTAATCGGCCTTCAGCCGGGTGGTGTCGGTCAGGCTGTAAACGACGCCGGCGCTGGGGCTGATCTCACCGGAGTACTGGGTGTGATCGTCGGCGCGGGCACCGAAGGTGACGATCAGCCGCTCATCCAGCAGGTCGCTGCGGTTCTGCAGCAGCGCCCCGCGGTGGTTCACCGTATCGTCGAACTCCCGCTCGCCCTCGCGCTCGCGCCAGAAGCTCTCCCGGCGGAAGTCGGCACCCACCGTGAGCTGTTGCCCCTGCCCCCAGTAGCGGGTGGCGCTCAGGTCGATGATGTCGTCGGTATGCTCCTCTTCACGGTCCAGGTGCAGCGCCTCGGTCGTGCTACGGGAGCGATAGACATCGGCGCGGGCGTCCCAGGGGCCGGCCTCCAGGTCATACCGGGCA